>CBFGTW010000087.1:0-18575 GCA_965651855.1 uncultured Verrucomicrobiales bacterium | reverse complement strand
ATCTGCGGCCACATGGCGCTCTCGCAGATCGACAAGTCGCCCGCGCCCGTCGCCGGCCGCGGCATGGCGCTCGCCGGCTTGATCACCGGTTATGTCGCCGTCGTGCCGATGATCGCGGGCTTGCTCTTTTTCGTGGTGATGTTTTTCACCGCGCTCTTCTCATCTCCCTGAATCATGCAATGGTACTACTCGAAAGATGGATCCCAGCTCGGGCCGATCGAACAATCCGAGCTGTTGGGAAAACTCGCGGCGGGCGAAGTGAGGCGGACCGATCTCGTCTGGCGGGACGGCATGCGCGACTGGGTTCCCGCCGCGCAGGTGCCTGAGCTGGCCGGCCTGCCCCAGTCCGCTCCGCCGCAGCCCGGCGGCTCGGTTTCGCCGTATCAATCTCCCGCGTCGGCCGCCCCCGCGGCTATCCCGCTCGGAGACATACCGACCTATCTGGTCCAGTCCATCCTGGTGACCCTCTTCTGTTGCCTGCCGTTCGGCATCGCTGCGATTGTATTCGCGTCGCGGGTCGAGACGCTCAAAGCCTCGGGCGATTATGCGGCCGCCAAGGCAGCCTCCGACAAGGCGCGCATGTGGTGCTGGTGGTCGTTCGGCGTGGGGCTGACGGTGAGCATTCTCTATCTCATCGCGGTGCTGTCCGGCAGCGCCGGAGCTTGAACTCTCCGCAGCGATGCATGGGTCCCGTGCGCTGGTCGTTGCCGCGGGCCTGCTGATACTCGCGTGGAGCGCGCTGCTGCTCCGCGAGCGCGGGCCGGGTGGCGTGCCGTGGTTGCCGGGCTGCGTTTTCCGGAAAGCCACCGGCTTCGAGTGCCCCGGCTGCGGCATGACCCGCGCGAGCCACGCCGCCCTCAACGGCGACCTCGCCGCCGCATTCGCCTTCAATCCGCTCGGCATGGTCCTCCTGCCGCTCGCCCTGCTGGCCTT
Organism: uncultured Verrucomicrobiales bacterium; assembly: GCA_965651855.1. Taxonomy (GTDB): domain Bacteria; phylum Verrucomicrobiota; class Verrucomicrobiia; order Verrucomicrobiales; family Akkermansiaceae; genus Luteolibacter. Next base: position 17,642 of record CBFGTW010000087.1, on the reverse strand, counting down.
CGCCCTCGAGCTCGAAGGCTGGATCCGCGGCCGCCCACCGCGCTACCGGCTCAACGTCGGACCGAGGATCGCCTGGGGCCTCTGCGCCCTCATACTCATCTTCTGGGTCGGCAGAAACGTGGTTTGAGGAAAGCACGAATCTTCAGAGAAAGCACGAATCTTCAAGCATCAAATCCTAAACGTACTGCGGCCCAGCCCGCCCGGCCACGCCAACCTCTGAACTCTGAACTCTGAATTCTGCATTCTGAACTCCGAACTCATCTTCTCTCCACCAACTTCGCCACGTACTTCGCCAGCAGGTCCGCTTCCAGATTCACTGCTTGGCCGGCGGCGGCCGCGTGCAGGTTCGTGTGCTGCCACGTGTGCGGCGTGATCCAGAAAATGGCGGAGGCTTCCCCGAGCTCGGCGATCGTCAGCGAGATGCCGTCCACCGCCAGCGAGCCCTTGTCGATGCACAGCCGGTGGATTTCCCGCGGCAGCGAGACCTCGAGGCGGTGGTCTTGCCCGTGCGGCTCCAGCGCGGTGATGGTGCCGGTCGCGTCGACGTGACCTTGCACGAAGTGCCCGCCCAGGCGATCGCCGGCGCGCAGGGCGCGCTCGAGATTCACCACGGAACCTTCCTCCAGACCGCCGAGGGAGGTGACGCGAAGCGTTTGTCCGAGCAGGTCGAAGGCGGCGCCGTCTGGGAAAATCTCCGCCACCGTGAGGCAACAGCCGTTCACCGCCACCGAATCCCCCGGGGCCAGCTGGCCGGCGAAGGGCAGCTCCACCGTCAGCCGCGCCTGCTCGCCGCGCGCCTCGATGGCGCGGACGGTTCCGATCGTTTCGACGAGTCCGGTGAACATCGGCTCAATGGTCCGGGGCGGGTGGGGGAGCGTCCATCGCCGGCGCGTGCAGCGGAGCCGGGTGGTCCGGCGCGTGTTCTTCGGCCGGCCCGCTCGGCAGCAGCGAGAGGCAGAGATAGACGATCACCGTCGGAATCGCCGCGCCGAGCGCCAGGCCGAGCGGGGAGATGCCGCCCACGAAAAAGCGCGAAAGGATGCTCTGGCCGGCGGGGTTCGGCGCGTTCGCGATGACCGTCAGGCCGCCGCCGGCCACGGCACCGGCCACCACCGCGTGCTTCGCCGCCGACGAAATGCCCTCCACCTGCGCCGCGAGATAGGTGATCGCCGCATTGTCATTGAAGGCCGTCAGGATCGTCGCGCCCAGCATCAGCGCCTGGTCCGGGAGTTGCACGATGATCGGGGCGATCCACCACGCTTGGCAGCCGCCGTGGATCACGAGTCCCGCGAGGAAGAATCCGACGAGCATCGGGCTGCGCATCGAGATCGCGTTCTGGTGGTGGCGTGTGGCCATCACGAAGGCGAGGAAGAACAGGAAGGCGCCGATGAAGAGGACCGGGAAGTGCGCCGTGTAGACCGTCCAGCCGAGGAAGGCGAGGTGGGCGAGCGTGACCCAGAGCGGAATCGGATCCTCGCGGTCCTGCCAGGAAACTTGGCCGAATTCGTCGTCTCCCATCTCCTTGGCCTTCGCACCGATGCGTTCGAGTTCCTTGCGGAAAAACAGGAAATAAAGGACGCAGCCCAGGACGATGCCCGCCGCCGACTTCCAACCGAAGTGCAGGAACATGAACGGCATGTCCCAGCCCCACTCGCCGGCCACCATCAGCACCGGCGGCGCGGCAAAGTGCGTGAGCGTGCCGCCCACCGAGATGTTGACGAAAAGCAGGCCGAGCGTCCCGTAGGCGAGCTTCGCCGGCGGATTGTAGCGGTAGAACTTCTTCGCCAGCAGCAACGCGCCGATGGTCATGGCCGCCGGCTCGGTGATGAACGAGCCGAGGATCGGGGCGATGATCAGGACGCTCAGCCACCAGGCCGCCGGAGAACCTTTTCCCAGCGAGGCCGCCAACGCCATGACCCGCTCCGCGAAGCGCAGCACCGGCCGGCTCGCGGCAATCGCCATGATCACCACCACGAACAGCGGCTCGATGAAGGTGCGGTCCTTGCTCAGGTAAATCTCGAAGTCATACCAACTGTGGTAATAGGAGCCCGCGATCGCCAGCGCGATGACCCACAAGCCGAAGATCGCCTCCACCTCGCCGAGGAAGTGGAACAAGGTCGCGCGGAAGGAAACCTCCGGCTCGCCGTCCGGGTGCGCCGCGTTCTTCCGGCCGAGCTTTCTCAGCCGCTCTTCGTGCAGGTGCTCGTATTTGTGCGCCAGCTTGTTGAAGAAGCCGGCCATGAACGTGTGGCAGATCGCCAGGACGAAGATGATCGTCGCCGCGAGGTTGAAGGGATCCGCCTCCACGCGCGCGCGGAGGACGTCCATCAGTCCGCCCTCGACCGGCTCGTAGGTCTCCAGCGGCTTTGGAAAGCTCGCATATTGGATTTTTCCGCCGCTCAGGTTGGGATAGGCCGGGACCACCTCGACGTTCGCGGCGTCGGCCGCGGACGGGAACAGCATCAGCAGCGCGGCGAACAGCAGGAGGAGGAGCGGCTTCATCGTGGGCGCGCGATTCATAGGTCGCACACGCGCGCCGTCCAAGGGAAATTAAGGACCGGGGGACCCGTGGAAACGCGGCGGTCCATGCCCGCCGCGCCGTCCCCTCGGTCGCACGCTCAGCGTTCTTCCCCCGTGTCGGTGGTCTCCAGGATATTTCCGGCCTGGTCCATGCGGAACCATTGGTCCGGCCGCTCTTCCCGGCTCACTCGCATCACGTAATGGGTCGAGCCGCTGCTTTCTTCGCGGAGCAGGGACGAGCCGGTCGCTCCCTGCTGGAGCCGCTCCGCCACCACCCGTATGGCCTGCGGGGCCTCGGCGGCATCCAGAGGCTCCTGGACCTTCAGTACGTCGCCCGCCGCGTCCACAAAGAGGTAGCGGTCGCGGCTGTTGCCCGCCGCCAACGGCTCCCGCGCGAGCGCCCGGTAGACTTCGCGGCCCCCGATGCTCACCCGCGAGATGTTCGAAATCTCTCCCCGTCCGGCGGTGTTCTCCATCGCGGTCCGGACGCGCGGGTCGATGGAGTCGATTTCGACCGGCTCACCCTCGCCAGCGCTCCAGTAGGCCCCGGGGGAATCCGGCGAATCCGGGGAATCCGGGGAAACGGCGGCGCCGGCACCCGCGTCCCGGGCTTGGTCGTCCTCCGCGCCGGCAGCGCCCGGAGTTCCCATCCCGGCTTCCTCTTCGTCTTCCTGGCCGGGCTGATCCGCGGCTTCGGCTTCCGAGGCGGCTTCGCCTTGTCTGGTGGTTTCGGGCGCTTCCCCTTGGGCGGCGTATCCCGTGCCGTCGTCCTCGGCGGCCGCTCCGCCCGCGGTGTTGCCTTGGCCGGCGGCTGCGGTTCCGCCGTCACCGGCGGCCGCTCCGTCCGAGGTGTTGCCCTGCCCAACGGCTGCGGTTCCGCCGGCTTGCTGTTCATTCGCCGGCCCGCCGTCTCCGGCACCGGCCGCGGCACCATCGGCTGCTCCTCCTCCCGTGCCGCCTCCGCCGGTGGCTTGGCCGCTGGCGGCGACGAGCGCGCCGAGAAGTGCACTGGCAATCGAAAGTTTCAGTTTCATGGTGATGATGATAAAAGAGTTTGTGATGACTCCGGGAGTTGATGGTCCCGGCGGTCTCCCAAGATCCCGCGATTCACTCCCGGCCGCAACTTTCAAACGCGGGGGTGCGCGCATTGCATGACAGCTCCGTGCCGACCATGCACATCGCATGCCGGCAGGCCTCGCTCAGTCCGCGGCCGAGTCTTTCCGCTGTGGTTCAGCAGCGCGGGTCCGGAGCCAGGCCGCGAGGCAGGCGACGGCGAGGGGCGCCAGGAAGTGGGAGCCTCGCAGCAGGACCTCCGGGTAGGACGCGAAGCCGAGACTGACGGGTCGCGCGAGGGCGGTGACCAGCCCCCAGAGGGCGAGCCAGGCGAGCAACGGCGGCCACGGCCGGACGAGGACCAGCATGGCGGCGAGGAAATCCACGATGGCGATCGTCTTCAACGCCGAGGCGGCCCGGGCCTCGGAAATCGCGAGATCCCCAAATTTCCGGCCGGTCATGATGATGAAATCCACGAACTGCGGCTGGAGTTTCCACGCCTCCCAGCCATGGGTGACGAACACGACCGCGATGGCCGCGCGCAGGATCCACGCGGCGGCGCGGACCCGGATATCCGGAGAGATCGCAAGCCGCGGGGCGGCGGCGAAAGCGGCCAGGGCGACAGGCGTCAGATAGCGCAGCGCATGGGCGTACGGCGTGGCATCGGAGAAGGGTTTGCCGCCGGCGCGCACGGCCGCACAGGCCTCGGCGAAGACCAGAACGGCGATGATTCCGAGCGCCGCGACCGTGGGCCGGATCAGCACGCTGGCGGCGCAGACCAGCAGCACGATGGCGGCGGCCTGTTCCCACAGCACGATCCGGCCGTGCGGAACGTCCCACTCGAGCAGCGCCACGCTGCCGAAGGCGGAGCCCACGCGGGTGAAAAACTGCCGCGCCACCCCGAGGGCGAAGAGCAGGATGGCCAGGCGCAGCAGCCAGTCGGCGCATCGGAGGGCCCGCGGGGTCATCGGGAGGAGCGCGGCTGCACGCGGAAGTCGTCGAGCGTCTCGCCCTCCATGCCGAAGGCGCGGACGCGGAGAGCGTCGCGGCCGAACTCGAGCATGTGGACATGGTGGGCGGGCTTGGTGAAGCCGCCGCGGCGGAACCACCAGCGGCCGGGATCCGGATCGCGCTGCGGTACGCCCAAGCCGCCGTCGCCAATGTAAACGATGCCGTTTTCCATGTCCGGCTCGTTGTTCCGGATCGGCAGCGTGCGCTTCAGGGCATGGTCGTGCGACTCGCAGACCAGATCGACGTGGTGTTTCTCGAACAGCGGCACCCAGTTGTCGCGGCGGGGCGCGCCCTCCTGCACGCTGCGCACGCTCGGATAGGCAGGCTGGTGATAGACGGCCAGGAGCCAGCGGTGGTCGCGGCGCGCGCCCGGCAACTCCCGCTCCAGCCACGAGCGTTGGTCGCCGGCGAGGCTGATCTCGGTGTTGAGAACCACGGCGGCGGCGGCCTGGGAAAACGCGATGGTGTAGTAGTAATTTCTCTCGCGCTCCGGCCAGGCGAACATTTCCTCGAAGCCGACCTGCACGTCATGGTTTCCCCGCGCCGGGACCACGGGCAGCAGCCGGCCGGCCCGGGTGGTGGTGCGCTCGTGATCGGACAGCCAAGCGTCGAGGTAACGCCACTCCGCGCGCTGGCAGTAGTCGCCGCCGTGGACGAGCGCGAGGATGGTTGGATTCGCCTCGACGAGGGCCGCGATGCGCTCGTTCATCCTGCGGCGGTCGTTGTGCTCGTATGGCTCGTCGCCGTCGATCCGCGAATCGCCGCCGAAGAGCAGGGTGAACGGCCGGTCGTCCGCCAGGGCGGTGATGAAATGAAATTCGCGCGACGTTTCACCATCGCTGGTGATGGTGAGGAAGTGGGCCTTGCCGGGCGCGAGCCCCTTCAGATGGACATGGTGATGCCAACCCGGCTCCACGCGTCCGTTGTCGCTCTCCACCATCGTGAAACGGCCGCTCTTGAAGGGCCCGGCGGCGTGAGTGTAGGCGGCCGGATCGCCGCCGCGGGGCGCGTCGTCGTAGTGCACGCGATGGCTCCCGCCGGCGGAGCGGGTGGTCCAGGAGACAACGGCCTCGGTCGCGGGATCGTCCATCCACAGCACGCGGACATGCTCGATCGCGCGGGCCGGAGCGGCGAGGGCGATCGCGAGGAGCACGATCGCCGGAAGTCGGATGGCGCTGCGGGGCGCGGAGAGGAGGGGAGTCATCGGGAAAGGGAGTCGGCCCGATAGGTCTGCTCGGTTGGCGGGCGCGCCCGCGGGATACGCATGCAGGAAAGTGGGGCTTTCAAAGCAAAGAGGCCGGGGAGGAATCCAGCCGGGCCAGCCGAGTGATCAGCGAGCAGCGCGAAGTGGAAGAGGCGCGTGTCGCGGAGCGCGCGCCCGGGGACGCCGAGTTCCAGCTCGGCATGCGAAAGTGAAGTCGATGTGCCGCCGCTCCCAAGGGAGAGCTTGTTCCTTGGCTTGGCCGCCACAGCGGAATAACATCGTCGAGGCTTGTCCGAAGGTCCGTGCGACATGATTCCTGAAGCGAAATCGGACGATGCTCCGGAGTTCCTGGAGTTCGTCCAGGCAGTGGTCTCTGGCGCGATCTCCTGCTATCGCCCTCGGAGATTTCGAATTGTGCGGCTCGACAACTGGTTCGGGCCGAAATGGCTGGGGTTCTCCGGCAAGAGGCTCGGTGCGCTCGCGACGCGGAAAGAGAGGCTCACGGTTCCTCCCTTCGTTCCGAGGCGGGTCGTGGAAGAGACGCAGTGGGAGCGGACGGAGCAAGGGTTCAGACCAACTGTCCCTGAAGAGCCGCTTCATCGGCGCGCGCCGAGCGCAAGGAACTTGCAGCGATTTGTGGATCGGGAGTTTCCGGGCTCATTGCTGATCTGGTTCAGCAGTCGCTCGGCCAGCAATCGGAGGGGAGCGGTCATGATGTACGAGACGGTGACTGCCGACGGACCGACGGCCTGGTACGCGGAAGTAGAGGCCGTTCATCATTGGTGTGCCCTCGAACCGGTCGGCATCACAACCGAGGAGCTGGATGTTCTCCGGAAACCCAGCACTCCGGCATGGCGCACATCCATCGCCCATGGCACCGGATATCCTCCCGACGGTATCCGCCGATCCGCGAGTTTTGCCCATCCCCGCCCGCCGGGATGCCAGGCCGACAGTCAGCCCGAGGATGAATAGGATGATCAGGATCCTTGCGTCCCTCCTCCTGATCGCCTTCCTGGCCATTCTCGGGACAATGATGAAAGGAAGCATCCACGGCTGGAATCGGCACCCGGCGGCGGAGATGCGATGGGTCTTTCAGGCGGCACGCCCGTGGCCGGTTTGCGCGGCGGGCCGCTTGGCGTAGCTTGGCGGATGAATTTCACCGGCTGGCGGGTTGTTGTCGTCGCAGGAATCGCCGCCGGACTGGCGGTTGCGCAGGACGGGGCGGCGGATGGCGCGGCCGACGAGGAGAAGTTCGCCGAGGCGATCGATCGGCTCGATGTTTCGGCCGCAAGGCGGGAGCGCCTGATCGAGGACGTGAAAGCGCTCCGCGCCGGGGACGACATACCCGCCGTCGAGCCGGCTCAGGTGCGTTCGTTTCTCGAATCCCACGGCTTCCGCGATGCCGAGCTCGCCTGGCTTGGAAAGCTCGACGACCTTGAGGACGCGGAGGTCCGCCGGACCTTGCTGCTCGCCAACGCCGGCCGGCTTTTGCGCGACGGCCCTCCGGCGCTCGACGGCCATTGGCCGGAATGGGATGAGGGCGAGACTCCGGGGGAGCGCCGCGGGGAAGAGCCCGCCGAGACCGCCGCCGGCGGCAGCGTGGAAGACGTGCTCGGGCGCTACGTCCCGCGGAACAAGATCCACCACATGCTGCTCGACCACTTCCGCGACATGAGCGCCAAGCTGCCGCGGCTGCGGGAAGCCTTCACGCCCCTGCCGCCCATCGACGAGGGGGAAATCGTCCAGGCGGGTGAGACTTACCAAGGCGCCTCACAACTCGCCGGGCGGTTGGCGGACGCGGGCCTGCTCGACGATCCCGAGGCGGCCATCGGCGACGACGACCGCGTTTTCACCGAGGAACTTTCCGCCGCCATCGAGCGCCTCCAGCAGCGCCACGGCCTCAAGACCGACGGCATCCTCGGCCCGAACACCCTCGCCCTGCTGAACCGTTCGCCCGCGGACGAGCTGGACTTGCTGCGCATCAACCTCCACCGCGCCCGCCTCCTGCCCGACGACTTCGGCGGCCGCCACATCCTCGTGAACGTGCCCTCCGCGGATCTCGCCGCCTTTTCCGGATCCGACCGGCCGGCGCTCACCATGAAAGTGATCGTGGGCGCATCGAACCGCGACCGCCAGACGCCCGTCTTCCGCGATGTGATGGAAACGGTGGAATTCGCCCCCTACTGGAACGTCCCGGTGAGCATCGCGCGCGACGAGATCGTGCCCAAGGCGCGCGGCGACCACGGCTACCTGGCGAGGAACAACTTCGAGATCGTGCCGGGCTTCGGCGCCTCCACCACCCGGCCCGTCACGGCCGGCACGCTGTCCGCCGTCGAGAGCGGTGATCTCTTCATTCGCGAGACGCCGGGCGAAAGCAACGCCCTCGGACGCGTCAAATTCCTCTTCCCGAACGACTACGCGATCTATCTGCACGACACTCCGAAAGACGAGCTGTTCGAAGAAAGCCAGCGCGACTTCTCCCACGGGTGCATCCGTGTGGAAGACCCCGCCGCCTTGGCCTCCTACGTCCTCGGTCCGCAAGGATGGTCTGACGAAAAGATCCGCCGGGCGCTCTCGGCCGAGGAAACCCAGCCCGTCGAAGTGGAAAAACCGGTGAACGTCTACATCGTCTACTTCACCGCTTGGCCGGAGTGGGAGGGCGGCGGAACCATCAACTTCCATCCGGACCTCTACGAACTCGATCCGGCGCTCCTTGAAGGGCGATAGCGGGAAGTCCCCTTGGGGCCGCCCTGTTCGCGGAGGTGGTTCCGTGATGCATCTCCGGCCGGGGCCGCCCCTTCCGAGTGGGGCGGCGCGGATTCTGTTCGGCCCGACGCCGAGTTCCGACCGCGCCGGGGCGATGGAGCGGCATGATTGCGAAAAGAAGCCCTTCCGGTGCGGTTGTCGCCGGAAGGGCTGCTTCAGGATCGGACCAAGCGGTCCCTACTTGTCGAAGACCTTCTTCACGTCTCCAACCTTCTTCTGGACCTTGCCCTCGGCTTGGTCGGCTTTGCCTTCGGCTTGGAGGCGTTCATTCCCCACGGCCTTCCCGGCGGCTTCCTTGGTCTTGCCGGCGATGTCTTTGCCGGTGCCTTCTGCTCTGTCTTGTTGGTTCTCTTTCATGGGCTTGCTACGGGTGGGTTCGACCCGCTGGGGAGAGTCCTTGCACGGAGCGTGCCAGCAGCCGGAGCGGCAGGAACCGGGGAGAGCCGCTGGCGGGGCAGACCCTTGCCCGTGCGGGGCAGGGAAAGTGGGATCGCCTCCCAGGCTCAAGCGCTCCCCGCGGGTGCTTCAAGCGCGGAACGGCTCTTGAGGAAAGCCGGCGCGCGGTTTAATTGCGGCCCGCGATGGAGGGTGGCCGGCGATGGAATTATCCCAGCGAACTGCCGGTGGTGGAGCACCGGGAGGAGATCCTTGCCGCCATCAAGGCGCATCAGGTGGTGGTCGTTGTCAGCGACACCGGTTCGGGGAAAACGACGCAGCTGCCGAAGATGGTGGCGGAGGCGCTGGGGGAGGAGGAGGGGAGAAACCAGAGGTCAGAGGCCAGAGGTCGGGAGCAAGAGAGAAGGAGGCGGTGGATCGGGTGCACACAGCCGCGGCGGATCGCGGCGGCGAGCGTGGCACGGCGGGTGGCGGAGGAACTGGAGACGCCGCTTGGCGGCTTCGTCGGCTATCAAGTGCGCTTCGAGGAGAAGCTTTCGCCGGAGACGCGCGTCAAGTTCATGACCGACGGCATCCTCCTCGCGGAAACGCAGGGCGACCGCCAGCTCCGGCAATACGACGCGCTCATCATCGACGAGGCGCACGAACGTTCGCTCAACATCGACTTCCTGTTAGGTTATCTCAGGACCTTGCTGCCGAAACGGCCGGATCTGAAAGTCATCATTTCCTCGGCGACGCTTGATGCGGGTGCCTTCGCCGGATTCTTCGGCAACCCGGAGCCGGCCCCGGTCATCGAGGCGCCGGGGCGGATGTTTCCGGTGGAGGAGCTTTTCCTGCCGCCGAAGGAGGATGAGGAACTGCCGCAGCATGTGGCGCGGGCGGTGGACGAGCTGACGGATCTCGAGCCGATGGGCGACGTTCTCGTTTTCCTGCCCGGCGAGCGCGAGATCCGCGAATGCGCCGATGTCTTGGAAGGCCGGAGCTACCGTTCGACCGAAGTGCTGCCGCTGTTCGCACGGCTCGGGCTCGGCGACCAGCAGCGGGTCTTCCAGCCGGGTCGCCAGCGCCGGTTGATCCTCGCGACGAATGTCGCCGAAACCTCTCTCACCATCCCGCGGATTGCCTGCGTGGTGGATTCCGGCATCGCGCGCGTCAGCCGCTGGAGTCCGGGCCGCGGCGTGCAGCGGCTCCAGATCGAGCCAGTCAGCCAGGCGAGCGCGCGACAGCGGAAGGGCCGCTGCGGCCGCGTCCGCCAGGGATTGTGCATCCGGCTCTACGACGAGGAGGAACTGATCGAGCGCCCGGAGTTCACCGATCCGGAGATCCGGCGCAGCTCGCTCGCCGGCGTGATCCTGCGGATGAAATCGCTCGGGTTGCCGGACATCGACGCGTTTCCGTTTCTCGATCCGCCGGCTCCGAAGGCGATCTCCGAGGGCTATCGTACTTTGCGCGAGGTCGGGGCGCTCGACCGCGAGCGCAACCTCACCGAGGCCGGGCGGCAGATGTCGCGCTTGCCGGTCGATCCGCGGCTCGCGCGGATGTTGCTCGAGGCGCGGAAGGAGAAATGCCTCGCCGAGGTGCTGCCGATCGTGGCCGCCTTGGAATCGAACGATCCACGCGAGCGACCGGCGGAGAAAACGCGCGAGGCGGACGAAGCGCACGCGCGCTGGAAAGACGGCGAGAGCGATTTCATCGGTATCCTGAAGTTGTGGCAGGACGTTTCGCGATTCCGGGAAAAGCGTAACTGGAAACGCAACGCGCTGCGCAAATATGCCGGCACGGTCTTCCTCAACTTCCGCCGGGTGATCGAGTGGGCGAACGTCGCGGACGAACTGCGCGACCTGCTCGAGCGCGAGTGGAACTGGAAGATCCCGGCGGTCGGCAAGCAGCTCGCGCCTTATGACTCGATCCACCGCGCTCTTCTCGCCGGCGTTCCGCGGCAGTTCGGTTTGTGGGACCGCGAGAACAAGGCCTACCGCTCGGCCAGCGGCGGGTTCTTCGCGGTTTTTCCCGGGTCCGGCCTGTTCGGCGGCAAGCGCTGGGAATGGGCGATGGGCATGGAGCTGGTGGAAACGTCTCGCCTCTGGGCCCGGCGCGTCGCGCGCATCGCTCCGGAGTGGGTCGAGCAAGTCGCGCCGCACCTCTGCACCAGCCGCTACGGCGAGGCGCACTGGGACGTGGGGCAGGGGGCGGTTTACGGCAAGGAGACGGTCATATGCGGCGGGCTGCCGGTGGTCGCCGGCCGGCGGGTGCACTACGGGCGCGTGGACAAGAAGGTCGCGCGCTCGGTGTTTCTCCGCGAAGGCCTGCTCGCCGGTGGCTTGAAACGCCAGACGCGCTTCATGGAGCGGCTGGAGTCGCTGCGGGAGGAGATCGGACTGATCGAGCAGAAGCTCCGCCGCCACGGCGGGCTGTGGAGCGACGAGGCGGTGCTGCGTTTTCTCGACGAGCGGATCCCGGAAGAAATCGCGACGGCCGGGGCGTTCCATCGCTGGCGGGACAAGAACGAGGAGCGCTTGATGATGTCGGTGGGGGATGTGGTGGAGGAGGACTTGGCCTGGCTGGATCTCGAGGGCTTTCCCGACGAGTTGAGTCAGGAGGGCGAGTCGTTCGCGTTGTATTATCATGCCGCTCCGGGCGAGCGCGACGACGGCGTGACCATCGGCGCGCACGTCGATCAGCTGCCGAAGCTGCCCGACTGGTTGCCGGCGTGGGGAGTGGACGGGAATCTCCGCGAGCGGGCCGAGATTCTCCTGCGGTCGCTGCCGAAGGACCTGCGCCGCCAATGCCAGCCGATCGGGCCGCTGGCGGAGAGCTTCGCCGAGCTGTGGCGCGGCGCGCCGAAGGACGCGCCGATCGAGCGCCGGCTCGCCGAGCATGCCGGGGAGCGCACCGGTGCGTATGTCGAGGAGTCGGATTTCGATTTCTCGAAGCTCCCGCCGGAGTTGGTCACGAAGATCTGGGTGTGCGACGACCTGGGCGAGGAACTGGCGATGGGCGAAGATGTGTCGGCGTTGAAATATCAACTCGCCGACCGCATGCGGGAGCGGTTCGAGGCCGCCGCGAACGAGGAGGTCGAGCGCCGCGGGCTGAGCACCTGGGACGGCGAGAAGTTGCCCGAGCGCGTCGCGACCCCGGGCGGCCCGGCATTTCCCGCGTTGGTTGATGAAGGGAAAACCGTCGGAGTCCGCGCGTTCACCGACCCGGCGGAGGCAGCCGAGGCGCATCGTCGCGGCGGGGCGAGATTGCTGTGGCTCGGGCAGTCCGACCAAGTGGCTTATCTAACGAAAAAGTTCCCGCTCGGCCTGATGGCGAAGGTCGAGCTGCCACGCCTGGGCGTGGGCGGGACGAAGCTGGAGGACCTCATCCTGCTCGCCGCCGAGGGGGCCGCGGGCGGAGCTTTCCCGCGGTCGCCCGAGGAATTCGCGAAGCTCAAGGAGCGCGCCCGCGGCCGCTGGTATGAAGCCGCCGCGGCCATTGGTCGCGCGCTCGACGAGACGCTGGAGATACTTCCGGAGGTGCGCGCCTGGATCGCGGGGCACCGCAACGACCGCAACCTCGGCGAGGTGGCGGAGGATCTCGAGGAGCAGCTCGCCTGGCTTTTCCGCGGGCAGTTCGCTTGGCGCGCGGGCTACGAGCGGCTCGTGGATTACCCGCGTCATCTTCGCGCGATCCGCACCCGGCTGGGCCGGCTCGAGTCGCTGCCGCTGGTGAAGGATCTGGAGAAGATGGTCCGTCTCCGCCGATTGTGGACTCCGTGGTTCCAAGCGTGGACGGCGGAGCCGGAAAATCCGGCGCTGTGGAGCCACGGCTGGGCGCTCGGTGAACTCCGCATCGCCACCTTCGCCCCGGACGTGCCGGTGCGCGGCAAGGTTTCCGAGAAGCGCATCGAGGAAAGCTGGGCCGGGATTTCGTGAAACGCCCCGCGGCTTGATTCCGTGGCGCGACCGGTCCATCGTGCTGCACGAAAACACGAGCTTCCGACCATGAACGTCACCGTGAAACTCCCCGATGATCTCGTCCGCGAGGCGCGGAATTTGGCGTCGGACGAGAAAAAATCCTTTTCCTCGTTGGTTGGGGAGCTTTTGCGACGCGAGGTGGATGCGAGATCAAAGCAAATAGAAGAACGTCCGAGCCTGGTTGAAGCATTGGCACTGCCGGACATGCCCAACTGGTTTTACGAAAAGGACTTCCCCTTGGAGGACCGGAAGAGCGGGCCCGTGAGGGAGTTTTCGTTCGAAAACGACGAAGAGTGATGGGCGACCTGCTCGATACGGTCACGATTTCGGAACTGCGACGCGGACCCAAAGCGCACCCTGCCGTCCTGGCATGGCAGCAGAACGTCGATGATGTCTGGATCAGCGTCATCACGCTGAACGAAATCCGGTATGGCATGAGGAAGGTCGAACGTCGGGATCCATCTTTTGCCGCTCACTTGGGTAGGTGGTATGCGAACCTCATTTCCCAGCCCCAGCGATTTCGGATTCTCGACATTGATCGTGCGATCGCCGAGAGAGCAGCGGACTTCCGGGCCGATTGCGGAACTCCATACAACGATTCGCTCATCGCCGCCACCGCGTTGGTCCATGGGTTGACGCTCGTCACTCGCAACACCGCTGATTTCGTGGGTGCGGGGATACGGCTGATGAATCCGTGGGAGTTCAAGCGGTAGCGCCGCTACAGACGCAGCGCCCGCAGCCGCTCGAGCAGCGGGGGATGCGAGTAATCCAGCCAGACGCGGAGCGGGGCGGGGGACGGATGCGAGAGGTGGTCGGCGGTAAGGTTTTTCAGGGCCTCGCCAAGGGCGGCTCCTTCGCCGGTGACCTTGGCGGCGTAGGCGTCGGCTTCGAATTCGTGCTTCCGCGACCAAGCGTTGGCCAGCACGCCGAGGGCTTTGGAAACCGGCTCGAGCAGGATGCCGAAAAGCACGAGGCCGACGTGCGGTGAGATGGTTGCCACGCCGAAGGCATCGAAGAGCAGGCGGGCGAAGCGGCCGTCGGGATCGATGGCGAGGCCGAGGAGGTAGAAGATGACGGCGGTCTGGAGAATGCCGACGGCGAGGCGCTGCTTGATGTGGCCGCAGCGGAAATGGCCGATTTCGTGGGCGAGGATCGCGAGCAGTTCCTCCCGGCCGTGCTTTTCCACCAGGGTGTCGAAGAGTGCGATCTTCTTTCGTTTCCCGAAGCCGGTGAAGAAGGCGTTCGCCTTGGTCGAGCGCTTCGAGCCGTCCATGACGAAAACGCCTTCAAGCGGGAAGCCACAGTCGCGGCCGAGCTTTTCGATGTCGCGTTTCAGGTCGTCCTCCGGCATCGGCGTGAACTTGTTGAACAGCGGCAGGATCAGCGACGGCGCGAGGTAGGTGAGGACGAGCTGGAAGGCGGTGACGACGCCCCAGGCCCAGAGCCAGGCGTTCGGGACGTTGCCGAAGATCCAGAGCACGGCGGCGGCGAGCGGCAGGCCGAGGATCGCGGCGAGGAGCAGGCCCTTGACGCGGTCCATGATGAAGGTCGCCGGCGTGGAGCGGTTGAAGCCGAAGCGCTGCTCGATGACGAAGGTGTCGTAGATCGAGAACGGCAGCGAAAGCAGCGACTGGCCGAGGAAAAGCAGGGCGAGAAACACGAGCCCGGCCGCCAGTTCGGAGTCCGTCAGCGAACGCGCCAGGCCGTCGAGCCAAGGGAAGCCGCCCAGTGTCCAGAACGCCAGCAGGACGACGAGCGAGAAGGTCGATTGGATGATGTGGAAGCGGGCGTTGACGCGCAGGTAGTCGCGGGCTCGGTCGAGCTTTTCGCGGTCCATCACGTCTTTGAGCGGCGCGGGAACTTCCGCGGGAAAGGCCTTCAGGTTGAGCAACGTCGCGGCCAGCTCGAGTTTCCACACGAGAAAAAGCCCGATCAGGATGATCACGGCGAGGAAGTTCCAATCGGTCATCGCGGAGGAACGTTGAGCATCCAAGGCCGGACGTCGAACCTCGAGTGCCGGCCGAGTGACTTCAACTCCTCGTCCCGATTTCCCTTCAGAGCACGAAAACCGCGCACGGCTTTGTCCCGCGGGGGGGGCGGCAACCTCGCGCGCCAGACCGATCGTGCGTCGTCCCCGGGGTTGCCGGGGCGCTTTTTCGGCGATAGCGTCCGCCACGTCGCCACCGTGAACCGCCCCAACGTCTTCCCATTTCTCCTGCTGAGCGCGGGGCTGCCGCTCGTGCTGCCAGCGCAGGATCTGAGCGACCCGGCCTTGGTGCGGGCGGTCGAACGCTCGCCGGAGCTTGCCGCGTCCGCGCCGGTCGAGCCGGCCGTCCGCTCGGCCAGCGAGGGGTCGATCTTCACCCGGCGCGACGCGCGGACGATCACGCTGAAGATTCCGGCGCCGCGCGGTTTGATCACGGACCGGAACGGCGAACCGATCGCTCAGAACCGGGTGGTCTACCAAGTGGCGCTGCAGTTTCTTCAGTTCGAGAACGCGGACCGCGACTTCATCGTCAACTGGGGTCGGACCCGGCTCGATTCGCTGCAAGGGCTGATCGGGAACTTCACGCCGAAGACCGACGACGAGCTGTACGACCACTACGTGCACCGGCGTTGGTTGCCGTTGATCGTAAGCTCGCATCTGGACGAGGAGAGCGCTCGCGCCTTGGAGCCGAAACTCGGCGGCGGCCTGATCCTCCACCCGGTCTATCGCCGGCACTATCCGGAGGGTTCGCTGGCGGCGCACATCGTCGGCCACGTCGGGAGCGTCGGGAAGCTGCCCACGGGGCCGATCAACACGAACGAGCCACTCTGGGAAGAGGAGGAAGGCCGCGCGGGGTTGGAAATGATCCACAATCTCCAGCTCGCCGGCCAACCGGGGATGAAGCGCCTGATCTTCGACGAGAACGGCAACAAGCTGCTCGAGGAGCAGATCAAGCGTCCGCGGCCTGGCGGGACGCTCGTCACCACCCTGAACCTCAAATGGCAGAAGCTGGCGGAGGAGGTGCTCGCCAAGGGCTGTCAACGCGGGGCGTTCGTCCTCCTCGACGTGATCACGGGCGAGGTGCTCGTGCTGGCGTCGCGGCCCTCGTTCGATCCAAACCTTTTCGCCGGCGGCATCGCGCCCGAGGCTTACCAAGCGTTGTTGGAGGATCCGGCCACGCCGCTCTACGGCAGGGCCTTCCAGAGCACCTACCCGCCGGCGTCGACGTTCAAGCCGGTCGTGGCCCTCGCCGCCTTGAACAACGGGGTGATCGACGAGCACACCACGATCTATTCCGGCACGTCGCTCCAAGTCGGCAACCACACGTTCCGCAACTGGAGCAAGACGCCGGAAGGCTCCATCGACGTGGAACGGGCGATGGCCCGCTCGACCAACACGTGGTTTTATCAGGTCGGCATCAAGACCGGGCCGTCCGCGTTCCTCAATCTCTCGAAGCGGCTGGGGATGGGCACGACATCCGGCCTGCCGCTCAACGGCGAGAAGCCGGGGCTGGTGCCGGACGACGCCTACATGCAGCGCGTCCACAAGCGCCGCATCCTGAACGGCGACACCGCCAACATGTCGATCGGCCAAGGTTCGCTGTTGGCCACCCCGCTCCAGGTGGCGCAAGCGATGGCGGGGATCGCGAATGGCGAGGCGTTGCCGCAGCTCCAGCTCATCCGCCAGGTGCAGGACAGCCGCGGTCGGGTGGTGCAGGCGTCCGTCCCCGAACGGCGGAACTGGCTCGGCGTGGACTCCCACGCCGTGGAAGTGGTCCGTCAAGGGATGCACGACGTGGTGAATGCGGGCGGCGGCACGGGTCGCAGCGCCGCGCTGAGCTACACGACGCTTTGCGGAAAAACCGGCACCGCCCAATGGGGCCCGCCGCGGTTGAACCAGCGGCTGGCTTGGTTCGCCGGCTTCCTGCCGCACGACAACCCGCGCTACGCGTTCGCCGTGCTCTACGAAGGGAAACCGGGCGAGACTGTCGGCGGTGGAAGGAACGCCGCACCGATGGTGAAAAGTTTCTTCGAGCCACTGAAGGACGAGATCAAGGAGATCATCGCGCCGCCGATGCGGGCCTTGGTCGTGGGCGCGGAAGAGCCGGAGGTTTCCGATGAAGAGGCGGCGGACGATGAAGTTCCGCGGGCCCTGCCGGTCGAGCCCTTCGAGGCGCTCCCGGTGGATCCGCTGGATGCCGGCGCGGAGGCGGCCACGCCGCCGCCGACCATGGCGGTGGATCAGAACGGCAGATTGGTCGAAATCCCGGCCTCACCGGAAGAACCGGAAGTTCCCGCCGCCCTGCCGGTGACCGAGGAGGAACTCTACGAGGACGAGGAAGAGGGCCCGTGAGGGAGCCGGCGGAGGATGAGGGAACGTTGAACATCGAACGTCCAACATCGAACGTCGAAGGAAGAGGGTAGGGCTGGACCGCCGGGCCCGCCCACTTGTCGCCAACGGCGTGAGGTGTGAAAGAAGTGGCAAGTGCGAAGTGCGAAGTGCGAAGTGGTGAACCGCGGAGACGCAAAGGTCGCAAAGGGACGCGGAGGTGTTGGATTTCCGATTGAGGAGTGGTAGAGGCGCGCAGCGCGAGGATCTTTCCCGTTCATCACTCTGCATTCATCATTTTGAACTCGGAGGTGGCGCGGAGCGCCTCTTCCATTTTTCACTCATCATTCATCACTCTGCATTCGTCCCCCGGCCAGGTTTCTTGACCTCGGCGGATCGGCTCCGCAGAGTGCGCGAC
>CBFGTW010000086.1:0-18962 GCA_965651855.1 uncultured Verrucomicrobiales bacterium | reverse complement strand
CTAGAATGTAGTCTCCATAGGGCTGGATGGCAGCTTGCCTCCCGGCCGCAGACCTAGTTGGGTCGTGACGTGCTGCGATGCATTTTGAGCGGCACGTGAAATCCTTGCTGCCTGACTCCGTGCCTACGAAGCTCCCTCTTGAAGGACAGATCGTCCGGGTCCGCACTCGGACTTGGCTTGTTGAGAAAGTCACCTCCGATCCGGGATTTGAGGGGTGCACAGTCGCTCTCGCTTGCCTGGATGATGATGCTCAAGGAGAGCAGCTACTGGTGAACTGGGACCTGGAGCTGGATCGCACGGTCCTCAGCGAGGAAGGTTGGAAGCGAATAGGCGAGCGAGGCTTCGACCCCCCGAGGCAATTCGCCGCGTTCCTCAACACGCTCCGGTGGAACTGCGTCACATCCACGGATCCGCGGCTGTTCCAGTCACCGTTCCGTGCCGGCATCCGAATCGAGCCCTATCAGCTCGAAGCGCTAAGGAAGGCGCTTAGGCTTCCTCGCGTAAATCTCTTCATCGCCGATGATGTGGGTTTAGGCAAAACCATCGAAGCCGGTCTCATTGCCAGCGAGCTGCTGCTGCGGCGGCGGGTGCAGGACATCCTCGTCGCGTGTCCGCCATCCATGCTGCTCCAGTGGAAGGACGAGCTGGAAACCCGATTCGGGCTCACCTTCGAGATCTTCGACCGGACATACATGGAGGGGATCCGTCGCGAGCGCGGGCACAGCGTCAATGCCTGGAACACCTTCCCCCGTTTCCTCATCTCCCATAAGCTGCTGATCGATGAAACCTACGCCGGTCCGCTGCGGGAGTGGCTCGACAACCTGCGGCCAGGGTCGCTCCTCATTCTCGACGAGGCCCACCACGCCGCCCCTGCCGGTGGCTCGAAATACGCCATCGACTCCCAGATCACCAAGGCCATCCGCACCCTCGCCCAGCGCTTCGAGCATCGCCTGTTCCTCTCCGCGACTCCGCACAATGGCCACAGCAATAGCTTCTCCTCCCTCCTGAACCTGCTCGACCGCGACCGCTTCATTCCCCGCGTGAAAGTCACCGCGGAGAACCGCAATGCCGTGATGATCCGCCGGCTGAAGGACGACCTCCGGCACATCGGCATCAAGGGCTTCCCCAAGCGGAACGTCATCCAGATCGACCTGCCGAAAGCCATCGGTGCCGAGACGCTCCCCGAGGACACCCCGGAGCTGGCGCTTGCCTCCTTGCTGGACCGCTACCGGAGTCTCCGGCTTGACGCCATGGCCGGTGCCACGAAGCGCCAGCGCAGCCACTTCGAGCTGCTGACCACCCAGCTCCAGCAACGCCTGCTTTCGTCCGTGGAAGCCTTCGCCCGCTCGCTCCGCGTCCACCGCAAGACCATGGAGCGCATTTGGGCGAAGGAACTGGAAGCCCGCCCCGAAGCGAAGGTCCGGCCGGAGGAGCTCGCCGCCGTGGACGCTGATGACGAGCGCGGAAACCTCAGCGAAGCCGAACTGGACCAGCTCTTCGACCTCGAAACCGAGAAAGCCACTCTCGCCGCCGTCGCGGAGGCCACCCCAGCCGTAGGTGAGCGCGAACTCCTCGAACAGATGTCCGCCATCGCCGGGGCCGCTCGGCATCAGCCCGATGCCAAGGTCCGCTACCTCGTCCAGTGGATCCGGGAAAACCAGTGCCTGGGTGCTAGCCTCGCCGCCGACGGCTCGCCGCGCGCCGGTGCCGATTGGACCGAGCGCCGCCTGATCATCTTCACCGAGTGGGATGACACCAAGCGCTACATCGAGCAGCACCTGAAATCCGCCATTACCGGCACCGACCGCTGGGACCAGCGCATCGAGATCTTCCACGGCCCGACACCGCCCCTGAAAAAGGAGGAACTCAAACGCGCATTCAATACTCCGCCGGACCGCCACCCCGTCCGCATCCTCATCTGCACCGATGCCGCCCGCGAGGGCCTCAACCTCCAGGCCCACTGCCAGGACCTCATCCACTTCGATGTCCCATGGAATCCCGCCCGCATGGAGCAGCGGAACGGCCGGATCGACCGGAAACTCCAACCCGCCGCGGAGGTCTTCTGCCGCTACTTCTTCTACACCCAGCGCCCGGAGGACAAGGTTCTCCGGGTCCTCGCCCGCAAGACCCGTACCATCAAGCACGAGCTGGGCAGCTTCACCGACGTCATTTCGAAGCGCCTGAAGACTGGCATCCGGCGCGATGACGTATCCCGCACGGCAGAGGAACTCGACGCGCTCGCCGACGACAGCGCCGATGCCGTTCGCGAGGAGGAGCTGGAGGGCGCCCGCATCCGCCACGAAGAGCTGCGAGAAGAGATCGCCAAGGTCGAGAAGCAGCTGAGGGGGATGCGGCCAACGCCATCGATGGTCGGCCGGACACCTGCTGGCACACCCAGTGGTCGAACCAAGCACCGCCGCCACCGCACGAGCTGGTGGTCGATCTCGGCCTCGTCGCCGAGCTCGCCGGAGTGACCGTGCTGCCGCGCCAAGGGCAGGCGAACGGCCGCATCGGCGACTACGAGATCCACACCAGTCTCGACGGCGAATCGTGGGGAACTGCAGCGGCCGCGGGCAAGTTCAGCGGCGGCCAAGGCCTGGAGCGCGTGCTCTTCGACAAGCCGCTTGCCGCTCGTTTCATCCGCCTGACCGCGCTGCGCGAAGTCAACGGCAACCCGTGGACCGCGGTCGCCGAGCTCGACGTGATCGCCCTGCGATCGCTGGAACCGCCGAAGCCGCGTGACGAGTGGTCGATCGTCAACGTCAGCAGCGAGCAGATCGGCGAGGGCGAGGCGGATTATTTAATCGACGGCAAACCCAACACCTTCTGGCACACCCAGTATGGTCTGTTCCTCGCCAAGCACCCGCACGAGGTGACGATCGATCTCGGCCAGAAGCAGCAGCTCGCGGGCATGACCGTGCTGCCGCGCCAGAACAGCCGCAACGGCCGCATCAAACGTTATGCGGTGGCCGTGAGCGACGATGGAGCGAGCTGGAGCGATCCCGTCGCTCAAGGCGAGCTGACCGACGAGGCGGATGTGCAGGCGATCCGCTTTGACTCCGGCACGGCCGGACGATTCGTGAGATTCACCGCGATCGACGCGCACGACGGGGACGACTTCGCCACCGCCGCAGAGCTGGATTTCCGGGTCGCGTACTGAATCGGCCAGCGTGCAAGGTTCCGTGATGACGGTTCCCTGTCACTGATCCGTCCGGCCAGGGCACCTCATCCCTGCGACCAGCGCCGGAAAGGGAGTCAAAGATCGGCGCTGGATGATTCCGTCAGCGAATGAACGACCGATGGGCGCTACGGAGCCGGCTCTTTCCTAATGAAGCAGTCTGCCCAGAACGCGTCATTTCGATGATAACTCACGTCCGGATGGCTGTCCATCTGGGAGAACCGCCAAGTCCGGTCAGGGCACCGTCGAGGAACCGGGGACCGCGCCAAGCAGGACAGCAAGGCTAGTTCCGATTTGCCTCCTCAAACGAACTCACGGCAGAGGCAGGAACGGCAGTCCCAGCTTTTCCGCCGCCGGGCGCAGGTGGACAGGCAGTTGCGCGCTGATCCAGGTCCTCTTCGCCGGACCTTGCGGCGAGTCGCGCTCGGCCACTCGATAAAGCAGGGTGCCGTCGTCTTGGCGGATGTACTCCAGCGTGCAGGACGAGGATGGCTGACGGCCCCAGTTGCCAAAAGCCTGCTCCGCCTCGAGCATGCGCCACAGAGCGCCGGAACGTTGGGGGCCGAGAATTCGTTCCGCTTCACCCAAGAATCGATCGCGCAGCGCCTCGCCCTCGAAGGCCGTCGAGGAAATCCAGAGCTGATCTCCCACGGTTTCGTGATGGAGCGATTCGAGCTGCCGGGCGACGACCGCCTCGCGGACCTCCTGCCAAGCGGCCTCGAGTTCCCGGGACTCGAACAAGTCGATCGCCAACGCGGCAAGAAGAGGGTCCGCTCCGCCGAAAAGTTGGCGGCGTTCGTCGAGTGGAACGGGTGAGGCGAGAACGAGATCGGCCAGTATTTCAGGTTCGATGGCGACGGCCGCTTGCTCGTGCTCGTGCTCGTGTGAGCTAATCTTGGAAGTTCTCTCACGAACTTTGCTTTTCCCCGCGGCAGTTCTCCGAAAACGGCTTGCCGCCACCGCTTCGTCGCCAGGCGGAGAGCTGAACGCGGAGCGGTTCATGTCCGACACCGCTGCGAGCGCCAATGCGGGGAGATAGAGCACGATGGCGATCCGGCCGAGGTGGAAGGCGTTGAACGAGAGCGACGCGAACAGGCGGCAGGGCAATGAGAAACGGCGCTCGAGATACTCGTAGGCCGAAGTGAGATCCAGCTTGCGGAAAAATGGCAAATAACAGCATGCGACGAGGGGGACGACCAGCAGGATCGGCAGCTGCCCGATGTACCAGGTGATGTCGGTGCTGTAGGCCCGGGCGGGAATGCCCATGAAGGTCAGCGCGCTGAGCATTGTCGCGAAAATCGACAGCCCGGCGACCCAGGCGGGAATCCGCTGGCCGCCGCGGAAGTAAGCTTCGGTCGACGATGCGGCTTCCCGCCTCATGAACCAGACGCCGATGCCGATCATGCCGCCGAGGTAGGCGCAGACCACAAGCCAGTTGATGACGCCGAAGTCCGCTTTCGATGAGACTGGAATCCCGGCGAGAATTTGAGGCGAGCGAACCGCGGGACGGATCTCGCCGGAGGGGATGACCAACGAGCCCTGCCAATCAACGACAGGTGCGGTCACCGGTGCAGCGATGTCGTCGGGCAGCCCTTCTCCCGAGGCCCAGGTGTTCGTGACGGTATCGTAGGCAAGCAAGTCTCGGGCGAAGCCGGGATGGGCGGATCTGGGCTGGAAATTGACAAGCGAGCCGTCGTCGCCACCCAATATCACAAGACGACTGCTGCCGATCGCTCGGGCAGGTGATGGCGCGGCAACCGCCGGACGTGGCAGATCGGCGAGCCGGATCCACCCGCGCGACTGTGCGTACTTCCACGCGTCCCGCAGGTAAGTCCGGACCGGCATGCCTTCTGCGTCCCCGGCAAGCGAGGCGCCGGAGAAGACGTAAAACTCGCCTCCGAATGCGGCGGCAATGGGAAAGATCCGTCCAGGTGCCGGCAGGGGCTCCAGCTCGTGCCAAGCCTTGCCATCGAACGCGAGCAGCTGGGAGGAGGCGACGGTGGAATCCGGCGATCGACTGCCGCCCACCACGTAGATCATGTTATCGACCGCCGCCCCTGCCATATTGGCAAGAGGAAAGGGTAGCGGCGCAAGGGCCTCCGCCTCGACCGCTTCTCCGAGCCACCGGAGCCGGAGGACATCTGTGTAGTGGGCGGTTGAACCGCTACCGCCGATGCACAGGACGCCTTCCGGCGTGGTCACCGAGACTCCGTAAGCGAGTGGCGTTGGAAGGCGCCCGGCCACCGTCCACGATCCATCCAGCGTCCGGAGAGCGAAGATCTCGTCCTGCCAACTCTTGGACCCGCCGTCCCACGGCATTCCATTGGGGAAATTCGCTCCGCCAGCTACCAGCAAAGCCCCATTGGAAGATCCGGCGAACGCACCGCCGACGCCATGCGGATCGGGCAGCGGGGGCAGCATGTTCCACCGGACGTCAGCTCGCGAGGCTGAAACCACGAGCAGGAGCAGCAGCAAGGTCAGGCGCATCTCTTGTTTGCGGCAGCTTGTGCGCGGGCGGGAGGCAGGGGAAGACGCGATGATCTGGTATTTCGACCAGACCAACGTCCCGCTGCCAACGGAAGGACTGCGAGCAGCTGGGGTCGAGGCGCTCTGGCGCGAGTGAAGCGCATAGACCTGGTAAAGCAGCCTACCGAAAGAAGCCTTGTTCGGCTAAAGCGTGCCGGAAGCGAGCCGGGATCATCGCGCGCACCCTGCCGCAGTAGATCCAGCCGCTGCTGAAGTTCGCTGCGATGAACATGGAGGGGACGCGTGCAGCGGGGGCAGGGGATGGGGGCCCTTGCAGGATTGGACCGCCAGCCGGCATAGCGGAGGCTAGCCAGGGCTTGTGGGGGCGGCCGAAGTGGCATTCAGCCGGTTCACCGAAAGCCTGAGGATCTGGACGGGCTTCTCCGGGACTTGGAACCGGCCCTGCGACGGAGGGCGCACCGGCTCCAAGCTGACGCGCCGGCTTTGATTTTCGGTTTCGACAGGCACAAGACCTGACGTTCCGTGGTTCCAATCATTGCGGGCCACACTGGGCTGGAGGGTCGGCCCCGATCCTCGCGGGCGTGAACGAGGTGATGCCTTGTCCGCCACGGATCCACGGATCCACGTCGCCGTCGCGGGTATCAGAGTGGATTTCTCTGGTTCAGGGTCCTTGGCCTTCAAGCGGTAGCCACCGGGCAACTTTTCGCGGGATGAAAACAACTTGATCTGCCGGGAGACGGCCGGGTAGGCTCCGGTGTCGTGCATCCACGAGTCACCACTCTCCACGCTTCAAGCGCCCGCCGGTCCACGCGGCGCGCACGTGGATGGTGTGATCACCGCATGTCCGCGGTGCGGGCTTGAGCAGGCAGCTTCCCTAGTGGGACTCGTTCCCGAAGCTGCCTGACCATTTCGCCGAGCCTTGACTCCGTCCATCTCCGGAACCTGCCGGAAAGACGCAACCATTCCAAAACATGCACTCAACTCTCGTTATCAGCGGGGCGGATGAACAACGCCTGCGCTCCATTCTCGATTCCATCGCCCCCGGACCACGACCGACTGCGGCACAACGCCTCGCACTGGAGGACTTCTTGTCGCGTGCGGTGACTTCGACTGACGCTGACCTTCTCGAATCTCACGTGGCGTTCTACGATCACGTTTCGCTGGAATCGCCGGCCGATCCGCTGGATTCATTCGATCTTCAGGTCGTCATGCCATCCGAGGCCGACATCGACAAGAACCTCATCCCCATCGTGCTGCCGGTTTCCCTTTCGGTGCTCGGGCGGCGCCGGAGTGATGAGATCCATTGGGAGACTCCCGGTGGCAGCCGTCGGATGAAGATCGTCGCGCTGCAGAAGGCGGCCGCCGCAGCCAGCTGAATTCCTTGATCTGGTGCGCCGGAGCCGGTTCACCCTCTTGAAGCTATCCGCTTGTTTTTCAAACTATGTCAGACCACTCGCTCGATCGTTTTTTGCACAATCTCAAGACGCGGGATCCGGATCAGCCGGAATTCCATCAGGCGGTTGAAGAGGTGCTTGATACTCTCTGGCCGTTCCTGCGCGAAAACCCCGGCTACACGCGCCACGGGCTGCTCGAACGGCTCGTGGAACCGGAGCGAACGATCCTCTTCCGCGTGCCTTGGTCCGACGACGCCGGAAACGTTCACGTGAACCGCGGCTACCGCGTCCAGATGAACAGCGCGATCGGGCCCTACAAGGGTGGGCTGCGCTTCCATCCGTCCGTGAACCTCGGGATTCTTAAATTCCTGGCGTTCGAGCAGACGTTCAAGAACTCGCTGACGACATTGCCGCTCGGTGGCGGAAAGGGCGGATCGGACTTCGACCCGAAAGGCCGCAGCGAGAGCGAGGTGATGCGCTTCTGCCAGTCGTTCATGACCGAGCTGCAACGCCACATCGACGTCGATCTGGACGTTCCCGCGGGAGACATCGGAGTGGGGGCGCGGGAGATCGGATACCTGTACGGGCAGTACAAGAGAATCGCCAACCGCTCCTCGCCGGTGCTCACCGGCAAGGGACTGTCCTACGGCGGAAGCCTGATGCGGCCGGAGGCGACCGGCTACGGTTGCGTCTACTTCGTCCAGGAGATGCTGGACCGGATCAAGTCCGGAATGGATGGCAAGCGAATCGCGGTGTCCGGTTCGGGAAACGTGGCGCTCCATGCGGCCGAGAAAGCCATGGAACTGGGGGCAAAGGTGATCTCTCTCTCCGACTCCAGCGGAACGGTGCACGTGCCCGACGGGCTGGATGCCGAGCAGCTCACGTGGGCGAAGGAGCTGAAGAACAGCCGGCTCGGCCGGATCCAGCAGTTCGCGGCTCACTTCCAGCTCCCCTACTTCGAACGGGCGACGCCGTGGCATCTGCCGTGCGACATCGCCCTGCCCTGCGCCACCCAGAATGAACTTGTCGCAGCCGATGCGAAGACACTGCTCAACAACGGCTGCATCTGCGTGGCGGAAGGGGCGAACATGCCCTGCGACCTGGAGGCGGTGGCTTTGTTTCTTTCGGCGCGGATCGCATATGCTCCCGGGAAGGCCGCCAACGCGGGAGGCGTGGCAACCAGCGGCTTGGAAATGAGCCAGAACGCCCTGCGGATGCCATGGAGCCGGGGTGACGTGGACAACCGGCTGCATGCCGTGATGATGAGCATTCATCACTCGTGCGAGGACTACGGGAGGGAGAAGGACGGGTTCGTGAACTATGTGAAAGGAGCAAACGTGGCCGGATTCGTCAAAGTGGCGGATGCCATGCTCGCGCAGGGCATCGTCTGAATCAGGGCCGGAGCCGAGGTTGCGGGGCGGCAGCTGCCAATCTCAAGGTCGTCCCGCCGCACGAAGGCACCCCAGCCTCGAAAACGAGCTCGGAACGGGGTGGCGGTGCGGCGCGAAGTGTCCGAGATTCAGCTCGCGGCTGCACGAGGATTCCTACCGTTCGCGAGTCCTCGGCCCGCGGCGAGTCCGCCCAATCCATGAAAGCAGGAACATCATTCTCCGGCTCCCCGCGCCTCCGGGGTGTCCCATCGTTCGGCATGACTGACTACGGCCCCCGAGCGGTGCGTGGCGAGGGCATTGCGGTCGTGTCGTTGGACGAGGCCCTGACCATCGATCCCATTCGTCTCAAGCCGCATGTGCACGACTTCTTCCAGCTTTTCCACCTCGCGGCAGGCGCTCGGCTGATGCACGACTTTCGCGAGCGGACGGTGGACGAGTCCGGACTTCTTTTCGTCCGGCCGGGAGAAGTTCATGCCGTGATTCCTGCCGGGGCCGAGTGGGAGACGGTGGTTTCCTTCACCGGGGAATTCCTCCACCTCCTGCCTGGAGTATCTTCCGATCCGCTGCTGGATCTGGCCTCCTTCAGCGGCGAGGTGCCGTGGCATCCGCTCCCCAGGGGCGAACGGGAAAACACGGCGGTCATCCTTGGACAAATGGTCGAGGAGTTCCGGGCTTCGCTTGCCGGGACGACCGAAGTATTACGCAACCTGCTGCGGGTTCTCCTGATCCGTGCTTCGCGCTCTGCAAATGGACGCGATGCACCGGCAGAACCGCACGGGCTGGTCAAAGCGTATCTGCTCGAAATCGAGCGGCATTTCCGCGACTGGCAAACACTGGAACCGTTCGCCCGGAAGCTGGCAGTGACGGCGAATCACCTGAACGACGTCGTGCGTGGCGAGACGGGCCGCCCCGCAGGCCATCATCTGCGCGTCCGGCGTCTGCTTGAAGCCAAGCGCATGTTGCTCCACTCGGAACTTTCGGTGTCTGAGATCGCCTACCAGCTTGCTTTCAAGGACCCGTCCCATTTCGCGCGCTTCTTCCGGCGCCAGGCGGAGATGAGCCCGGTCGAGTTCCGTCACATGATCCGGGAAAAATACCGGTGGAACCCGGATCGGCACCGCGAATGAGCGTCGTAAGGGGGGAAGCGGCGCGCCACCTTCCTCTGCCATGGACGCCGATACCCGCATCACCTCCGCCTCGCCTCCGGATTCGGTGACTGTGATGCCGCTGATCCTCGCGGTCAGCTTTTCCCACCTGATCAACGACACCATCCAAGCCTTGCTGCCGGCGGCCTATCCGGTCCTCAAGGGGGCGCATCAACTCAGCTTCGGCGAACTCGGCCTGATCACGCTGGCCTTCCAGGTGACCGCCTCGCTGCTGCAACCGGTGGTGGGCATGGCGATGGACCGGCGGCCGTTCCCATACGCTCTGCCATTGGGGATGGGGCTGACGCTCGCGGGGCTCGTCTCGCTCTCCAATGCGTCGAATTTCGTCATCATACTATTGTCCGCCGTCCTGATCGGCGGCGGCTCCGCCATTTTCCATCCCGAGGCATCCCGGGTCGCCTACATGGCGGCAGGCCGTCGGCGTGGATTCGCCCAGTCGCTGTTCCAGGTCGGAGGAAACAGTGGCAGTGCGCTCGGGCCTCTGCTCGCCGCTCTTGTCGTGGTTCCCCACGGCCAGCGCTCGATCATCGCATTCGGTGGTCTGGCGCTGGTGGGTGGCGCTGTGCTCACTGCCGTCGGCCGCTGGCAAGGCCGGAGTTTCGCCTGGATCCGGCGGCCGGCGTCCAGCCCGGCGCTTCCGGTCAAGCGCCCGCGCCGAATCATAGCGGTCGCTATGACGGTTCTCGTTATCCTGACGTTCTCCAAGTTCGTCTATGTGGCATCTTTGACCGACTACTACACGTTCTATCTGATGGAGCGCTTCGGCATGCCGATCCAGGGCGCGCAACTCCGGCTGTTTCTTCTGCTCGCAGCGGTTGCCGTGGGAACATTCGTCGGCGGCCCGCTCGGGGACCGCTTCGGACGCAAGCGCGTGATCTGGGGCTCCATCCTGGGTGTAGCGCCGTTCACCCTCTGGCTGCCCCACGCCGGTCAGGCGACGGTCGGGATACTGAGTGTCATCATCGGCTTGGTGCTCGCGTCGGCGTTCTCCGCGATCCTGG
This sequence comes from uncultured Verrucomicrobiales bacterium, assembly GCA_965651855.1. Lineage (GTDB taxonomy): Bacteria > Verrucomicrobiota > Verrucomicrobiia > Verrucomicrobiales > Akkermansiaceae > Luteolibacter. The sequence continues at coordinate 8,345 of CBFGTW010000086.1, read as the reverse complement.
TTTACGCCCAGGAACTCCTGCCGGGACGAGTGGGCTTCGTCGCCGGCTTGTTCTTCGCACTGGCCTTCGGTATCGCAGGCATCGGTTCCGCGGTCCTCGGGCAACTCGCGGATGCCTACAGCATCACCTACATCTTCCGTATCTGCTCTTACCTCCCGCTTCTGGGCCTCCTTGCCGTCTTCCTGCCGGACGTCGCCGTGGATCAGGCGGAAACGGGGCCCTGAGGAAGGCATGGTTCCTTCGAAGGGACCACGGTCCGTGAACCGCTGAAGATTCCGGACTCGACCGACCGGACATCCTCCAAGGTGAAGAACAGGCTCGGGTTGTGATCCTTGATTGTCTGCAGCAAGGTCCGGATTTTCGTCCGGCTGGTGGCAACGAGGATCACTTGGACCGGTCCGGTACTCCCGTGAGCAGGGATCACCGTCACTCCGAATTGCCGCATGCGCAGGACCTCGATCATGTCCTCGCATTGGCCATGGCTGATGATCCGCACGAGCTGGTGCCCGAGTGCGAGACGCTCCTCCAGAAGCATGCCGCAGTAGGTGCCAGTGGAGAAACCGCCCGCCCATGCGAGATAGCAGGCGACATTGGTGAGGTTCTCCACGACCTGCGTCATGGCCACGAGCCAAACCAGCACCTCCACGAAACCCAACGCGGGAACCAGCCGCTTGGATCCCTTGAAGACCAGGATATGGCGCATGGTCGCCAGCGAGACGTCGATCAAGCGAGCGGTGAAGATGAGAGCCGGAATGGTGACCCAACTGGTGACGAAAGTGCTGTCAAAGTTCAACATAGGAATAAGTCGAGAGGGAGGCGGATGGACGTCCGCCTCCCCAAGTTTTCATCGGGCCGCGAGGCCAGACTTCTCAATCGAGGCGATCGTCATTCTTCGAAGCCCGATGGGCGCGTTCCAGCATACTGTCTGGCCGCGACTCCGCCCGAGGATCGCTGGGGAAAGCGGCTCGTGCACGGAGTACCTGTCGATGCTGAAGTCCTCGTCGGGAGGCATGACGATCGACACTTTCAGAACGTAGCGGCGGTCGATTGGTGAGCGGAGCGTTACCCGATCGTAAAGCCCCACCCGATCGGCCAGCGCGTGCTTGTCCCGGGTGGTTTGGACGCACCCCAGGAAGCGGATCATTGCCTTGGGCTTCGGATCCATCCCGCCTCGGGGTGCGGGTATTTGATGAAACAACTTGATGAGGCGGCGATGATCCGCCTCGCACAACAGGGGTGGTTTGGTCACGATTCAAAAAGGTTGCGCCGGCGTGCAGACGGCATCCGGCTAGGAATTCCATCCTTCCATGGACAGCCCCGGGATTGCTCCCAGTTGCCGAAGGGGCTGTCCGTTTACCACCGGAAGGCAGTCAACCGATGAACGCGGCCGCACCAAAGACCGCAGGCCAACAGGCTGCGGCTGAAGTTTTGACGGGCGGACGCGGAGACCACGTGCCGTGTCATACTGCAGAAAGAGGGCTCGTCAAGCGCCATTCACAGCGTGACGTGGGCAGAATGGCGGAGAGGTTCGCCGCGGGCTGCTAGAGCTCGGAATACCCTGCGGCGAACGCAACTTCGGCCCGTGGTCGACCGACCTACGGAATGTCGGGCTGGGATGGCCAATGATCCTGGTCGGACAGAGGGAGGGAACCAGGGGGCATACGATCGGGTTTATCCGTAGCGCTTGCCCCCGGAGGAGCCTCGCGCTGTCGTTACTTTCAGAAAAGGCTCATTGAAGGCTCGTTTTAGGGCTTGCATGTCCGTCAGACGCGGTGCACAAATCTCGGGTCGTGCGTACGTGCCCAGCTATCCAACACCCTGCGGCTCCATACTTCGGAGCAGGCCGGCTGCTGGGCTGGTGCATCCATCGCCTCGCCGCCTTTCGGGGTTGAACAGGCGGCCTCCGTGATTCGGGATGTTCCCGAGGTCGCCTCCGTCGATTCGTTGGTTCTCGCCACTTCGCTCCTGCGATGTGTTCCGCGGGAACTGGATATACTTCAACCCACTGAAATGAATTCATCTATCGTTATTTCCCTGGTGGATCAGGCGCGCCTCAACTGCCTGCTGAATCATGAGTGTCCGGGCCCTTGGCTTGATCCGAGCCAGCAGGCGACACTCTGCGCCCTTCTCGCGGACTCGCTGGTCACCGACGATGAAGGTCGGTTGGATGGGCGCATCGGCCTTTATGACAAGGTCACATTGGTGTCACCGAAGGACTCGGGGGACTACTTCGATCTTCGCATTGTCCTGCCCAGGGAAGCGGACTTGGACCGCGAAATGATCTCGATTGCCATGCCGGTGTCGCTGGCGCTTCTCGGGCGACACTGTGGAGAAAGTGTCGCTTGGGCGACTCCCGCCGGGCTGAGGGAAATGAGGGTGGTAGCCGTCCGCAAGGCCGTGGAGACTTTAACCGGCTGAAGTTGTTTTCGTCTGGCACATCCGGGCCGCCGCTCAGGATGTGCGCAGATCCGCACCCCGATCGTGCTTCCGCCGGCCACGATGCCGGTCGGAGGCGACCCTTCCGCTGAGAGCGCCACGCCGCAACGTGTTGTCCCCTACAGGCGGATGTAAGCATATCCATGTCGCTGGAGATCGGCAAGGCGGAGATATGCGTTCCCGACCAGCGCCACGGCCGGGTGGATTTCGGACTTGTCCCAGCCGTTGCGGAGCCGGCGGGAGTTGCACAGTTCAAGTTCGACGCCTTTCGCCACCAGATCGTTGATGAGCGGAGTGCTCGGGTTGCCGTTCGTCGAACTCTTGCGTTTGTTCCAGGCGTCGTCGGTGAGGACGTGGTCGGCCGCGTTGCCATGGATCACGACGCGGAGGCTGATTTCCGCAGCGGAAACTCCGGCATCCAGATAATCCTGATGGATTTTTTTGATCTTTGACAGCGCTGCGCTCATGCCATTGGCCGAATCTCCAGCTGTTGCTTGCACCACCACCTTGATGGAGGTCTTGTGTGTCAAGCCGATGACCGGCCGATCGTCGGCCATGGCGCCCGGACTTGATTCCGCGCCTGCCAACGGGGCTGCAGCGACAATAATGGACGACAAGATGGCGGTAACGATATGATTCTCCATGGAACTGTGTGTTATATGTGGATGTCAGCGGATGATTGCCGGTGGCAGCTGCGACCGTACCTCGCGGGGGCAGTCGGAGCAGTGGATGTTGCGCGGAGCTTCCCGGCGTATCGGTGAGACTTCCGCGAGGTGGCGTTTCACGACCTGATGCACCGTAAGCGGCAACGGGCGGATCAGCTGGCACCCGGAGACGCGGTGGATTTGGTTGTTCGGCGCGCCACGGCGGTGGCCGGCGGCGAGGGTGTACAGCTTCCGCTCGTCAAGAGGAACACCGCCAACGAGAGCCTCCTGGAGGCGTTCTCCCGCCGCCGCCTTCTTCGTGAAGCGGATTTCCATCCCTGCCGCCCGGGGCAGCCATCCTCCGAACAGCCGCCGGGTGTCGCTGGAAAAAACGTTCTCCAGCTCCGTTTCCCAATAATCCGCCAGCTGTTGTCCGCTGGCCAAGCCCGTCTTGAGCTCCAGGTTGATGGGCAGCCAGGTCCAGAGGTCCGCGACCGTGATCACGCCCGGAGCCGTCGGCGGAGCGAAGCGGAAACCGTTGCTAAGCGCCACGTCCGCCCCCGTCGCTTTCTGGATGGCGTTGGCGATGACGCGGTCCATCGACGTGTTCAGCACCGCGTAGCGTGCAAGCCAAGTACGCGGAGAAGATGCTCTCCGGGACCCGTATCGACCTGATCTTGGGGCCGGATACCGCAGATGCTGCGGATCGGATCGTTGATGTAGTCAGGCAGGCGGTTCAGGAGCGTTCGGCCAAAGAGGAGGGTATCCGGCTGGCCGGCGGCAGCACCGAACAGCAGTTCGAAGAGATCTTCGGGATCTCGTTCGCGGCGTACATCGGCGCGGATCAGTCAGCGGACACGGGGAGCGCGAACCTGATGGCAGAAGATCTCCGGGACGTCATTGCCGCGCTCCGGGCGCGCGCGCGCGGTGAAGGGGAAGCACTGGACCGGAATCTACTCCAGCGCACCCGGAAATGGCTCGCGCAGCACTCGAACGTGAAAACCAAGCCGGACCTCTTCGCAGCTGCTGGAGCGGAGCTGGAAAAGAAAAGCCCGGACTGGAAGCGGCTTCTTGACTCCGACCTGGCATGGCTGGAACAGCAACTGGCCGAACTGCGGATGAGGACCATTGCATGGCTCCTTCCGCTGGACGCGCTGAAGGAGCACCTGCGAGCGCTTGTCGGGTGCTCGGATCATGACCGCGTCGAGCATTCTCTCAAGTTCCTGGAGGATCCGGACCAGGTGCCGTCATTCCGTCCAGCCGCTGGGCAGGGCCGGGGGTTCCCGACCCTCGAGCGCTCGTTGACCGACATGTTGCAGGAATGTGATGAGCTGGTGAGCTTCACAAAGGAATTCGGTGACGACTGGGATGCCGTCAGGGCCAGGAAACTCCTGAGGCGGAGCATGGGTGCTCTGTTTGTCGAGCGCCGCGAGTACCGCCAAGAAGTTTTCCAAAAGGAGGCCAACAGCGCGAGAGGCGAGAGGATCTTGGGTGCGATCGGCAAGAACTGCAGGAACATGGTCAGGGAGATCCGGCCGTATTTGCTGTTTCGTTGGGCGGAGGCCGTCGGCGACCAGCCTGAGCGAGGACGGAACAGCGAGAAGGCCTCGGCCAAAGATCAAGGTCAGGAGAAGAAGCCAGCTGCTGGTGGGAAAAAGCAGCGGGCGGCGCAGGACAAGGAGCCAGCCGGCAAGCAAGCCGAGGGGGAGACGCCCCCGTGATGGCCAGGCAGTATCAAGCCGTGCGGAGCGGACTTGCGCGCAGTGACGTCGATGACGACGCGGCAAGCGGGCCAGGAATTTCGCGTGCGGCGTTGCGCCCGCGGCAGAGCAGCTAACCCCCGAAGGTCCGTAGAAGGGCGCAGCCCGGATGGACCTTCCGTGCGCGTCCGGCTCAAGCATGCCGTCATTGGCTGGCGGCGGCGGACGGCCTCGGTTCGCGCGTCCCCTGGCCAACTCAGCCTCCTCGCTCTCCGACCGGCTGGCGGGCAAGGGCCGGGGCGTGCAGCCCACGATTCGTCGCCGTTCAGCCTTCGCCAGTTCCGGGCTCTCCTCGTCAGCTTGACCAGCGGAACGATGCTGGAGTTCTGCGGGTGAGGGCCGCGGCGTCAGGCTCCGACCGGCCTGCCCGCCATGGGTCCTGTGGCAGGGCGCAGCCCGGATGGACCGTCTGGTTACGATCGGATTGTCTGCCGCCAGCGGCACCACATCTACCCGTAGCCGCCGGGCTCGCGCTCGAGTCGGATGGCCGAGCTTGCGGTGCACGATCTCAACCGTGCGCCCCACCTTGTCGTGTTCGCGCGCCATCTCCGACAGCTTCCACCGGAGCTTCGCGATCGTCCAGTGGCCGATGGGCATGGTATCTCGGCGTTCACGCTTCCGCCTGCCGGCTCGTGGTCGCTTCCGATAGCCCGGGCGAAGGTCGCGCAGCAGCTCGCTGCCTGCGCCTCGTCCAAGCCGGCGTTCTGGACGAGGAGTGGCAGGAACGGGCAGCCCGTTTCCCAGTCGTCCCAGGACACGTTGGCGGCCGAAATCACCGGCGGGTTGCCCACCCGGTAGGGATGGAGCGTCTGGTCATGGCGGACGAGCAGGGCGAGGGGGACGCCGCGGAGGCCGAACTTCTCGAAGCAGGCCCGGATCGCGGCGAGCACCGCGAGGTCGGCGGCCGTGAGCTGCTTCATGACCGCTTCCGGGTTCGGATTGAGCCGGATACCGGACGGGCCGTGGATCGTCGGGGCGGGGAGCTCCGGGATGGACGTTCGGAACTGCTACATGTGGTCGGTGGTGACCGGGGAGTCGGTTTTGTTCATGATGGGGAAGGGGTTGGGTTCACGCTTCCGTCTGGCACACCGGACAGTTCGGGTCGGTCACCTGGGCCATGTAGCCGCAGGTGCAGCCGGGACGAGGCTCGGGATGTCCGGCTTCCTCGGTCCGCGATCCGTCGTCGTCCAGCCGGCGCCCCCACGTCTCGTGGAAGCCCAGGTTGCTCATCTTCCAGTTGCGGAAGTCGCTTCCGTCGGCCCGGCACCGGAACCAGAGCGTCGGCGTGTCGCGGGTGACGAGCGGCTCCTCGTCGCCGGGCTCGTGGAGCTCGTGCTCGTAGAGTCCGGCCGGTTCGTCCTCGGGATAGTCCTCCCGGCCCAGCATGTAGATGTGCTTGGGCTCGGTGCCTTCGCGTCTCAGGACGACCTCGCTTCCGTGGACGTCGAGCAGGTCCGGGAGCATGGCGATCTCCGGGCTGGTCAGTTGCGTGATCGGGACGGCCGGCAGCATGTGCAGGTCGTCGTTCACCTCCGCCTTCTCCTTGAGCCGGCGGAGCAGGTCCGCGGTCTGAGCCACGCGCTGCGTGTTCCTGTCCGGGAGGCTGGTGAGCTTGCCACGGGACCGCATGTCGGACTCGACGGTTGGCGCGCTCCGATCGATTTCGGCCACCGCCGCTTCCGCGAACGCAGCATCGAGCTCGGCCACCGCCTCCTCCGGGTCCATGCTGACCTCCGACTCGAAGGTGTATGCCCGCTCCGTCTTGCCCATGCGGATCTCGTGCTTGCCGCGGAGCTCGACGATCCCGCCCATGTGGTGGGTGACAATATCGTCCAGGAGCCTGGGCGTGACGTCGGGCAGGGCGAGCGCAGCCTTCCGGCTGATCATCCGCCGCTCGCTTCCGTCGATCGCCTTGACCAGCGCGCCGAGCGCATACATCCGCTTCGTGTCGTCCGGGGCCTTGGAGGCCGTGGCCTTCGCCGCGTTGTCACGCCGGGCGTCGAACTGGTCCATGATCCGGGTGTTGCGGAACGCGGCGATCGCCATGTCCTTGGCCAGCTTCAGATGCGCTTCCGTGAGCACGACTTCCCGGACCGGGCCGATCGTCTCGCCCGCTTCGTATAGCGCGTAGACGGCAGCCGCCCGGGACCCGGCGTACTTGATGACCTCGAGCGAGGCCGGGAGCCTGGCCGCCTGCTCCATCATCGAGTCGGAGGCCGGGCGGCCGGCGAACTCGTCGATTCCCCAGCCAAGGAACTCGTTCCAGTCGGAGCACAGCGTCCCGCTCCCAATCCCAAAGCCCCAAAGCCGGCGGTCACCACGCTTCCGCCGTCCTTGCCCTCCGCGTAGACCCGCTGGAGCGTGCGGAACATCTCGTCGGGTTTCACGTCGACCACCGGGCGGCTCGGCACCGGGGCGTCCAGGATCAGGCTGTGCCCGGCAAAGCCTTCGGCACTATCCTTCTTGCCGATCCGCTTCCGCAGACGGTCGGCCGTCATCGGGGTGACGAGCGAGATGTAACGGAAGGTGGTGGGGCCGGCGGCCAGCGAGTGGATGGACACGCCGCCGGTGGCCGTATCAGCTGCGGAAGCGTCGACGTCGACATCGACGAGCTGTCAGCCACGATTGAATTAACCGATCAACGCGATACCGCCCGGGCCGACCCGCGCGGCGTCCAGCGGACCTTCGCAGAGCACGCACCACTTGATCGGATCGGGATCGGCCTTCGCCCGGGCGAGCGCCGCGTCCCAGCCCATCATCTCCCGGCTGCTGTACTTGGCCGTCCGGTATTTGCTCGGCACGAACTTGAGCGTGCCCGTCGCGTCCGCCTGATCGAACGGCGGGACCGGCATCCACTTGGCCTGCGGGTTCGGCCGGGTCGCGACATGGCTCCACTCGAAGGGCTGCTTGTACGGGTGGAGCATGAACCGGTCGAGGCCGTCGGCGCTCACCTTTTCCGGGTAGCGCGCCTGCCACGTGAGCGGGACGCCGCCCACCAGCGAGTAGAAGATCACCCGGTGCTGCGGCGTGTCCCGCCAGTCGCCGGGCATCCGGCGGTAGAACACGCCGTTCTGGCCGTGGGGATACTCGGTCGTGCAGAACGAGCAGCGGAACTGCTCCCACAACTTGTACGGGTCGAAGCCACGGCCTTGGAGGTATTCGATCGCCGGGTGGTCGCTTGGGAGCAGCGTGATGGGCATGACCTGACCGGGCGGCGGTGGGCACATCTCGCCGGTCACCGGATCCCTTTCCCAGTGCTCCTCACGGTCGGCCGAGCCCTTGCCGCCGACCAGCTCGGCCTTCGTCATGATGTCCGGATGCCGTTCGCTGACCGGGCGCATCGTCAGCAGCTCGGTCACCGAGTAGCGGTGCGGCTGGTTCGACTGGCGGGTGCGCATGCAGATCCCGGACCGGGAGTCGCGGGCGTCCTTCGCCTCGGCCCGCCGGCCGAGGATGTCGGGGTTCGCCGACCGCCGGTCGTCGTGACGGAGGTCCTGGAACTGGT
>CBFGTW010000085.1:0-19612 GCA_965651855.1 uncultured Verrucomicrobiales bacterium | reverse complement strand
CCCGCCGGCCAGCCCGCCGCCGCCGAATTCGCCGCCTCCGCGAAACGCGCCCTCGGCCGCCGCATCGAGAACTCCCCGCCCGCCCGCGGTGAAGCCCGCTGGCGCCAAGGCTGGTTCAACCGCTGCGATACTTACGCGCGGCCGCTTTGATTCACGAGACAAACAGGCCGACGATCGCGGCGCTGGTGAGATTCGAGAACGTCCCCGCGGCCACCGCTTTCAGGCCGAGGCTGGCGATTTCGCGTCGCCGGTTTGGCGCGAGCCCCCCGCGCCCGCCGAGCAGGATCGCGATCGACGACAGGTTCGCGAAGCCGCAGAGGGCCACCGCGCACACCGCCTGCGCCTTCGGGCTCAGCGTCTCCTGCCACGAGGCATACTGGACGTAGGCGACGAACTCGTTGAGCACCAGCTTCTGGCCGATCAGGCTGCCGCCGCGCACCGCCTCGTCCCACGGCACCCCCACCAGCCACGCGAGCGGCGCGAAAACCCAGCCGAGCATCTGCTGCAGGCTCAGCCCGCCGTGGCCGAACCACCCGCCGATGCCGCCCAGCAGCACGTTGAGCAGGGCGATCAGGCCGATGAACGCCAGCAGCATCGCGCCGACGTTGAGCGCGAGTCTCAGGCCGGTGGCCGCCCCGAGCGCCGCGGCGTCCAGCACGTTCGCCGGCCGCTCGTCACCCTCCGCGAACTCCAGCCGCGCCTCCCCTGGCTCATCGACCTCCGGCTTCATCAGCTTCGCGAAAAGCAGCCCGCCCGGCGCGGCCATGAACGACGCGGCCAGCAGATACCGCATTTCCACCCCCATCGCCGCGTAGCCCGCCAGCACCGTTCCCGCCACGCTCGCCAAGCCGCCCACCATCACCGCGAACAACTCCGACGACGTCATCCGCGGAATGTACGGCTTCACCACCAGCGGCGCCTCCGTCTGCCCGACGAAAATATTCGCCGCCGCGGAGAGCGACTCCGCCCGGCTCGTCCCCAGCACCTTCCGCAGCGCCCCGCCGATCACCACGATCACCACCTGCATGATCCGCAGGTGGTAGAGCACCGCGATCAGCGACGAGAAAAAGATGATCATCGGCAGCACCCGCAGCGCGAACACAAAGCCCGCCGGCGAATCCTCCGCCACCAACCCGCCGAACAGGAACGCGACCCCCTCCTGTCCCGCGGCGATCGCCCCCGTCACCCGCGCGCTCAACCACAACAACGCCTCCCGCCCCGCCGGCAGCCCGAACACCACCGCCCCCATCGTCCACTGGATGCCGAACGCCAGCCCCACCGTCCGCCAGCGCACCGCCCGCTTCCCGTCCGACAACAAAAACCCCAAGCCGAGCAACACGAATATGCCCAACAGTCCCACCATCCCCGCTCTCTAAAGCATTCGCCGCGCCGGGAGAAGCAGCTTTCGCAGCCGCAGGTCAGGCCCCGAGGTAAGAGCGGATCTCCGAGATGACGGACAATTGGTCTTCATTCGCAAGCCCCACGCTGCTAGGCAGGCTTATCGCGCGCTCGACAAGTTCGCGTGCGACGCGATCCGAATGCACGTGGCAGCCGGCCAGAAACGCGAGGTCCGGGAGAGCTTTCCACAGTGGCCGTGACTGGATTCCCTTCGATGCGAGGTGGCGGATCATGGGCCGGGAGTTCTCCTCCAGGAGGATCGTGTAGAGCCAATGATTCGGCCGGACGCCGGGAATGACAGGCATACTCCCGGCGATGCGGGGGGAGGAGAGGAGGGCGCTGTCGTATGCCGCCGCGATCTCCCGCTTGCGGGCCACGCAGCCATCGAGCTGTGCGAGCTGCGCGACGCCCAGTGCCGCCGCCATGTTGCTCATCCGGTAGTTGTAGCCCACCTCGTCATGGTCGAACTCTACGGCGTCGGTCTTGGCGGTGGTGCTCAGATGCCTCGCCCTTCGCGCCAAGTCCGCGTCGTTCGAGAGCAACGCGCCGCCACCGCCGGTGGTGATGATCTTGTTGCCGTTGAAGCTCGTGCAGACGATGCGCCGAATCTCCGCCTCACCCACGATTGGGGCCCCGATTCCGGCGCCTTCGCAAGTAGCCCCCAATGCCTCCGCGGCATCTTCGACCAAAGGAAGGGAGAACTCGATGGCAAGCTCCTGAAGGCCGGCTACATCAGCCAGCCCTCCCAGCAGATGGACCGGAAGCAGTGCGGCCACCCGTCTCCCCGTGTGCCGGTTGCGCAGATCGCCCGGGCGCGGACCCGGCTCGCAATGCTCCGTGAGAAACTCGCGGACCTTGGCGAGATCCCATTGCCATGTCTCAGGTGAGACATCAACAAAGGTGGGCCAAGCGCCGCAATAGCGCACCGCATTCGCGGGTGCCACGAACGACAGCGCCGGCATGAGAACCTCGTCCTCAGGACCCACTTCGCACAACCTCAACGCTACATGGAGCGCGGCTGTCCCGGAACTCATCGCCGCTGCGTGCCGGGCGCCTGCCGCGGCAGCCAAGTCCCTCTCGAAGGCGTCGACAAAGCTTCCGGCATACGAAACCCAGCCGCTGTCGAGGCATTGTTTCACCAGCTCCCATTCGCTGCCGCGGAGGTGAGGAACACAAAGAGGAATCATTGGGAACGCTCGGGATCGGATTCAGACGTTGTAGAGATGCGTCTTGTAGCCGCGAAGATTCTCCGGGTTCCGGAACCATTCGATCGTCTCGTCCAGCCCCTCGGCCAGTGACCACTTGGGGGTCCATCCGGTGAGCCGCGTGAGCTTCTGCCGGGACCCGAGCAGCCGCTCGACCTCGCTGTTGGCCGGGCGGATTCGCTCTTCATCGCTGCGGATCCGGGCTTCCGGAGCGATCTTCCCGATCAAACTTGCGGCAAGGTCGCCGATGGAGACTTCGGACTCGGTGGCGATGTTGATCTCCTCGCCGATCGCAGCGTCGCACTCAGCGATCGAGCGGAAACCGCGCGCCGTGTCCTTCACGAACACCAGATCGCGGGTCGGAGAAAGCGATCCCAGCGAAATCTCCGGCGCGCCAGCGAGCAACTGGCCGATGATCGTCGGAATGACGGCACGCGCCGACTGCCTCGGGCCAAAGGTGTTGAACGGTCGCACAATGGTGACCGGCAACCCGAAGCTGCGGTGATAACTTTCCGCCATCCGGTCCGCGCCGATCTTCGTGGCTGAATAGGGCGATTGGCCTTGGAAGGGATGATCCTCATCGATCGGCACGTAGCGGGCCGTTCCGTACACCTCCGACGTGGATGTCACCAGTATCCGCTCGGTCCCGAGGCGCCTCGCCTCTTCCAGAACATTGAGCGTCCCGGTGATGTTCGTGCCGACATAGCTCTCCGGCGAGTAGTAGCTGTAGGGAATGCCGATCAAGGCCGCGAGATGGAAGACCACTTCCATGCCATCCATCGCGCGGGCCACCGAACCCCGATCGCGGATGTCCCCGCTCACCACCTCGATCTGCCCGAGCAGACTTTTGTCCAAGGAGTCCAGCCATCCCCACGAGTTGAATGAATTGTAGTAGACGAACGCCCGCACACGACAGCCCGCACCGACAAGATCCTCCACCAAATGGCTTCCGATGAAGCCGTCGGCTCCGGTGACGAGCACGCGCTTGTTCTCGAGATTCATGGAAGGAGAAATTCAGATGTTGCCCCGCGCAAGGTCCAGCTCTTCCGGAAGCCCGACGTCCGTCCAGTCCTCCGTGATCTCGTATGCGCCCACAGGCTCGCCCCGATCCAAGCAGGAGGCGAAGAGTTCGGTGATCGGGAAATGCTCCGCCGGAATCCGTTCGAGGAGCTCCGGAGAGATGGCGTAGATGCCGCTGTTGACCAATTCCGTGATCACCGGCTTCTCACGAAACTCCGTGATCCTTCCTTCCTCCACCTTGGCGCAGCCGAACGGAACTTGGTGCTGGTAGGGCGTGAGCCCCAACGTGGCCATGAACTTGCCGGATGTGTGGTAATCGATTAAACGTCGCACGTGGAAATCGGTCACCAAGTCGCCGTTCATGACCAGCAGTGGGTGGCGGGGAATCTCCGGGAGAAGCCCCAGTGCTCCGCCGCTGCCAAGTGGAACTTCTTCCCGAAGATAACCGATTTCGCATCCGAAATGCCTCCCATCGCCGAAATGATCTACGATCACGTGGGACAGATAATTCACAGCGAGATAGATCCTGCGTATGCCGCAGCCCACCAAGTGGAGGACGATTCGCTCGAGGATGGGGCGTCCTGCCACCTTGAGCATCGGTTTAGGCGTGGCTCGGGTCAGGTCACCCAGGCGACTGCCCTTTCCCCCGGCCATCACCACGGCAATGTTCGGCAGCGGGTGTTTTAGAATCATGTCTCCCAATCGGTGCACGCCGACAAGATACCCCTGCTTGTTGACGATCGGGATGTGCTCGATGCTCCTGGCGCGCATGAGGTCGAGAACATGAGCCCTGGATGTGTTCGGCGCCACCTTCGTATAGTCGCGATTGACGCCGGATGTGATCGGAGCGTCCAGGTCCGCCCCGGCAAGGAGCATCCGCCGAACGTCGCCGTCCGTCATCAAGCCGACCATCCGGCCATCCGGGCCCACGACCATGACCGAGCCCGCGAGTTCGCCGGCATTCAGGGCCTGCATGGCTTGCCGTAAACTGGCGGATTCCGCGATGATGCTGTTGCTTAGCTCCTGCGGCATGCGATCAGCTGGGAAAGATGGAAAACAGCTTTGACGAGTGGAAGACGATTTCGACCTTTGCCCCGGTTATTCCTTCGAACGCCTTTTTCTTCCGGAGGATCTCCCTCCGGTCCAACGGCGGGAACTTGACCGAGCCCCGGTCGGTCCGATTCACCCGGTGGTCGAGCCATGCGACCGAGGAGGCGACCCGGCGGAGGGGGTCCGTCAACCGGTGCCACAGCAGCGAGGCCGGCGAGCCTTCGATTCTTGCGAGCCCGGCCTCGTCTTGGCATTTTTTCACGATCTCGGCGAACCGGCCGAAGGAGTCGACCTCAGGATCAAAGTTGTATATCAGGTCGCTCACCCTTTTGATGTTGTCGGCCGGGGTTTCGACGGGACCACCCTGGCCGTGGATCCCGAGCACGGCCTCAGCGACCTCTCTCGGCGATCTACATGTCCGCCCGACCAAGTTGGGTAGAACGATGTCATATCTTGGATCTTCCAAGGGATGATAGTTTATCACCGGGGTTCCGGACAGGTAGCCCTCGACGGCCGTTGTACACCCGTCGTGAACCAGTGCGTCGCACGCGTGCAGCCACGCGTGCAGCGATCCTTCGCGAGTGACGACCGCGCGGGGGACGTGCCGGAAGAGCTGGGTGTAGATGTGGATGTTCTCGCTCGGATGGGGGCGAAAAACGATCTTATGTGTGGGAAGCGCGTCGCTGAGGTGGTTGACAAGGCGGACAAAGTGCGCAAGTCGCATCGTCTCGTAGCAGTATTGCTCGATGTAATATGTCCGCTTCTCTTTGTCTTCCGGCTGCACCTTGTTCAGGCGCAGATTCAGATCCGGTCCCGCCGCATTGTTGGCCAGCAGGTTGGTGTTGATCAGAACAAACTTGCCGTGCTCCGCACGCAAGGTCTCGATCTCTTGCCGGAAAGGGTCAAGGTACCGCGGCCGGCAGAGGTCGAAACGCGGATGGCCGGTGACATGGATGTTCCCGCGACAGGGTGGATGGAGTGAACGATAATACTCGGCTTGGAACTGTCCCCATGTGCACACATGGTCCTCTTCATCGAGCTCCATCACATCGATTCGCTTCGCCAGTTCTTCCTTCCAACGTTCCGGCCCTTCCTCGTAGATTGCACCTTCTTCGTCCAGATGGATCACCCTGAGGTTCAGTTCCTTGAACTTCTTGTATTTCCACGGACGCTTGCCGCCCGTGACGTTCTTCAAAACGGCCACGGCGTCACGCGTCTTGAGCATGACTTCGAAGAGCAGTTCGTGGTCGCCGACGATGATCTGCCAGTCGGGGCGGGCGCACAACATGCCGAGGACCAGTCGGCAGTCCAACTCGCGGACGGTTGTCTCCACGGGAAGGAAAAGCACTTTCTTGCCTTTTTGGATCATCGCTGCGTCTCCTGTTGTCTCAGGAATAGAAATTCCGCGAATTCGAAGTCGAGGACCGTATCGATGTCGACCGCCCTTTCGCCGGGGATGGTCACCGCTTTCAGGGCTCCGTCGAAGATTCCGAGGTTGGTCATGACAAAGTCCGGAGATGTTACGTACGCGCACGGGGCGATGTCGAAGATCTCCGGGGCATCCTGCCGGCGGGATATGCCAGATGGCGGCTCGAGAAGTAGACGGACACGCCCATCCACGTCCACGCTGACCATGTTGAAATACGGATTGCTTGCGGCCGGAGTGAGGCCAATGACCATATCGGCGTCGCCTTGGTCATAACGTTCCAGGCAAGCGGTGACGTCCGCGGCTGTGCGGAGGGGCGAGGTGGCGGGCAGGCTGATGAAACGGTCGAAGCTCTTGCCCATCTCGTCACGCACGAATGACACGGCATGCCGCCAAGCGCTCCATTCGGGCGAGTGGTCTCCGGCCAATTCCGCGGGGCGTAGAAAGGGAACCTGCGCGCCGAATGCAGCGGCGACTTCGGCAATCTCGTGATCCTCGGTCGAGACGATGACCTCCGAGATCGAAGGCAAGGACAAGGCGAGCTCGATCGTGTGGGCGATCAGGGGCTTGCCGGCAAACGGCCGGATGTTCTTCCGTGGCACTCCTTTGGATCCGCCACGGGCGAAAACGAACGCGTAGGTCGTGATCATGGTCGCCGCCCGGCCGGCTCTTCTTCCCAGACGGGGTGGCGGAGCGACCAGCTTCCATTGTTGTTCTTCCAGAGATGGGGTGAGCGAAACTCGTCGCAAAGCAGCATGAATTCTTCCCGTGTCATCTCGAGATATTCCATGACATCATCAAAATAGCGGTCGGGAAACTCGCCGTCGAACCGCTTGGCCAACGCCACGCCTTCCTCGCGCGTCAGGTGGTTGTTGCGGATCTCCTGGGATGCGTCGTAGCTGGCGCGGCCCAAGCCGTATTTGATGTGGGTGGTATAGTAATGGAGATCGTCGATCTTGTCGTCCAGACTGTTGTACTTGCTGTAAGTGCCTTGCGTGCGGAAGGGTCGTGCCTTGAAGGCGGTGTGCTCGGCAGCGTAATAGTAAGCTTCCTGGGGCGTCCACTTCAGGTAGTAGCCCAGATAGTGAACTTCGATGGCGGAGTTCTCAAGTTGATCCGGATCAACAGGAAGATACGGCGCAAGATCGCCGGGTGTGAGTCCGTGTTCCTCCTTGAGTTCCTCCAAGCTGGCCCCGGCCAGGAAAGTGTTCGCAGGGTCGCTCATCGCGTAGAAATCATTCCTTCGCAGGGAGCTCTCGTTGTCCGCCAACGGATTCCCGTATTCGGCTTCATTCTCGCCGTAGAAAACAAGGGGGATGCCGAATTTCACCGCCATGCGCGGCGCGAGGTTCTTCTGGCCCAGGATGAATGTCTGAAACGGGTGGAGCAGGTTCCGGATGGACAGCCGGGTGAGGATCTTCTGGACGCGGCCGTTCTGATTGAACGAAATGTTGTCGAAACCACCAACCTTGATCCAATTGATGAAGTTCTGGTATCCGTAGTCGGTGTACAGGATCGGCGGCCACGTCACCGTGAGCGGGTTCATGCCGTACTTGTATTTCAGCACATGCGCGGCATAGACGCTGTCCTTGCCTCCGCTTCCGGGGCAGATGCAGTCATAGCTGCCATCCTTGCTGCGGTGTTTCGCGAGCAGTTCCAACAGTTCCGCTTCGCGTGATTCCCAGTCGATCACGGGTTTGTTCATCGCGTGGCGGCAGGCATCGCAGATGCCGTCGTCGCCGATGTGGAGGTAGGTGGCACCCTTGCGCTCGCGCGTGTGCTTGAATTCCGGTATGGAGCAAGGCCGCTGGTTGCTCATGACGCATTTGCGGCAGAAGCGGACCTCCGAAGGCAGGTTGAATAGGGCTTCGGGCATGATTTTAAGGTGAGTGTTCGAGAGGGCTGGCGATTGACGCCCGTAGCATCCGATAGAATCCGAGCCCGGCTTCGCCGCTGCGTTCGGGATGGAACTGACAGGCGACGATCGCGTCGACGTGGACCGCGGAGCAAAATTCCTGATCCCCATAGAGGGTGTTGGAGAGAACAGCGTCCTGTCGTTCCGGGATCACGTGAAACGAGTGAACGAAATACATGGCTGCTCTGCCAGCGAGATGCCCGAGCGGCGTGCCTGTCCAGCGGTCGTCACGACCTCCCGGCGGGTAGGCCTCGTTCCAGCCCACGTGTGGAACTTTCAAGGTCTTGCCGCTCGCATCTACCGGACTGGCCAGCCTCCTGACGACGCCAGGGATGATATCCAGGCCCCGCGTGACGCCGAATTCCTCGCTCTCGCTGAAAAGAAGCTGGAGGCCCAGGCAGATGCCCACAAACGGTTTACCGGATGCGGCCCGGTCCTTCAGCGGAACGACGAGATCGAGGCGCCGAAGACAGCTCATCGCGTCAGCGAACGCTCCCACGCCGGGGAGGATCACCAGGTCCGCAGCCTCAATCTCGGAAGGTGACGAGGTGATGATGGGGGTGATGCCCGAGGCCCGGCACGCGTGGGAGACGCTGAAGAGGTTTCCCAGCCCGTAGTCTACAATGGCCGCGCGGACTTCAGGCTGCGGAGACGTTCGATCCGGCGCGGTCATACGGAAGTGGTCGAGTGGCGGCAGGATACTCCGGCCGACCGCAGGTATTGCTTGAGGGTGGACACGTCGCAAGACTTCAGTCGGGAGCCGGAAAGGTCGCCTCTCCGGCGTTGAAGGAACTCGACGTTGCCTTCGGACGAGAAGTCGGTTCCTGCTTCCCGAATGGCGGAGATGGCGTGGTAGTGGAAAATGCTGGCAATTGCCACAGCGTCTGCACCTCCCTCGCGGAACGCGGAAGCGACGTGCTCGGGCGCACCCGCTCCGCCGCCAGCGATTACTGGAATCGATACGCTCGACGAGATGCGGGCGGTCAGCGTGTTGTCGAAGCCCGCGCCCGTTCCTTCCCGATCGATGGAGGTGACCATGAGCTCCCCGGCGCCCAGATCCTCGGCCCTTCTCGCCCAGTCGAATGCATCCACGCCGGACCGTTCCCGTCCATAGTCGGTCAGGCATTCGTAACTGCCGTCAGGGTTCTTGACCGCCTCGATCGATACGACGATTGTCGAAGAACCGAAGGCGCGCGAAGCTTCCGTGATCAGACTGGGGTTTGAAAGGGCAGAGGTGTTGAGCGAGACCTTGTCGGCTCCTGCCCGGAGCACGTCACGGATGTCGTTCTTGCTCCGCAATCCACCTCCCACACAGAAAGGAATGAAGATTTCTTCCGAGGTCCGCCTCACGATGTCGAGGAGGCTGTTGCGCCCGTACAGGCTGGCGACCACGTCGATGTAGATCAGCTCGTCGGCACCGGTCTCGTAGTAGAACCGGGCGAAGTCCTCGGGCTTTCCGAGCACCCGGAGGCCCTCAAAGTGAATCCCTTTGACCAGGTTGGGGCCTTTGATGTCCAGCCTTGGAATGATTCTGAGATTCTGCATGGTCCCGGCACGAGGAGCGAGAGAAGGACACCGGCTCCCTGAATTCAAGCGGTATATCCGCGCACGGCGGCAGGCTGCGTCACGGCGTCCGCGAGGGGATCAGCCGACCAGGATTGCCAAGAACGACTGCGTCGGCTGGAACGCTCCGCAGCACGACGGAACCGGCGCCGACCGTGGACCGTGGTCCGACCGTCAGGCCTTGGATGACGACGGAGCCGGCGCCCACGTGCGCCGCCTCTCCAATTTCGACCGAGCCGCAGAGGACCGCCCCGGGAGCAATGTGGGCATGAGGACCGATTCGGCAATCGTGGTCGATCGTCGCCGAGCTGTTCACGATGACGTTTTGCCCTACCTTGACGCCTGGCTGGATCACGGCCCCCGCGAAGACCACACAGCCCTCACCGAGCTCCGCGTCTGCCGCGACGATGGCCGCAGGGTGGATCACCGTGGCGAAGGTGTAGCCGGCGTCCTTGAATGCTTCGAATATTGACGCCCGCTGTGTGCCGGGACGCGTGCTGCCGACTCCGTGGGCCAGGAGCACGCCCGCTGGATGGTGGTCGAGGACAGCGCAATCGTCCCCTAGGTGGGGGAGGCCCAGTGCAGAGCCTTCGTGAATACCCGGGGCGACGAAGCCGAGGATCGGGCGCCCGGTTGCTTGGATCGTGCTGGCGAGAACTTTCGCGTGGCCTCCACCGCCGATAAGGATCACGGGCAACATGAGGTGGATATTGGCTGGTCGGTTTCGTAGTTGCGGTCGGCGACTTGCCCGAGAACGTCCCAGAAGCGCATCGGGGAAATCCCGTCAGCGGGCCGCTTGGCGGCGAGGTTGTCCACCGTGAAGGCTTCGCCCTTCGAGATCGGCCTGGCGGCCACCAAGCTCTTGCGGACCAATTTGAGATTTCCCAGTTCGGAGCAGGCCGGGCGCTTGGTGCCGTCTCCCAAGGCAAGTTCCGTCTCTCGGATGGCGGTCACCATGCGGCGGAACTCGTCCGGCTCGATGGATGCCCGGTGATCCGGTCCCGGGAGGTTGCGGTCCAGCGTCATGTGTTTCTCGATGATGGCGGCTCCCCGAGCGGTGGCTGCGACGGCGATGTGAATGCCGGCGGTGTGATCCGAGAGCCCCACCGGAAGGGAGAAAGCTTCCCGGAGGGTGTCGATGGCCCGCAGGTTGACGTCCGCCGCAGGTGCGGGATACTCGGAGGTGCAGTGGAGGAGACTGACGCGGCCACCCAGAATCCCCGGAAGGCCATTTCCCGCGGCCCGAAAGGCCGCAGTGCCGCAAGGCGCCGCACCGCCTGCGATACCATGAGCGAGCACGGCCAGTGCCTCGTGCACTTCTTCAAGAGTGGACATCCCGGTGGACAGGATCAGGGGCAGTCCGCTGCGAGCCGCCTGATGTAGCAGCGGCCCGTTCGTCAGCTCGCCGGAAGGCAGCTTGATCCGGCGCACGCCCAGCTCGGAAAGCAGCTCCAAGCTCTCGTGATCGAAGGGTGTGGACAGGAATTCGATCTGCCGCTCGATACAGTGGCTTACGAGTTTCTCGTGATCTTGCCGCGTGAGTTCCAGCCGGCGGAGCATTTCGAGCTGCGATTCGTGGGAGCCGGTCGATGCTTGTTGATACGCGGCTTTCGGGGCCATGCCGGTGACCAGGTTGTGCGCCTTGAATGTCTGGAACTTCACCGCATCGGCCCCTGCGTTGGCGGCGGCATCCACCAGCTGCAGCGCGAGCTCCAGCGAACCGTTGTGATTGACGCCTGCTTCGGCGATGATGAAGACGTTTCCTCTCACTGGCTTTTCAAATGGGGTGAAACCGCTTCCGGATCAACTTGGCTGGGTTCTCCAGGGCTTCGAGCACGGCAACGATCCGCTCGGCGGCGCGGCCGTCGCCGTAGGGGTTGCTGGTTGAGGACGTGTCCATCTCGTAAGCCCGGTGGATGGCCTGCGCGATGGCTTCCGCATGCGGAGGACAATCGATGACCGAAGTCGCCCGCAGCCTACCCTTCTGCCGGTCGCCGATGTTGACGGTCGGCACCTTGAAGGTGGGCGCCTCGTAGAGCCCGCTCGAGGAATTGCCGACAACCACATCCGCCTGGCTCATGAGGCTGAGATAGCGTTGCTGGCCCAGGTTGGCGAAGGAGCGGGCGTTTGTACGCGTGGAGGTAAAGTCACGGACCATCTCCATCAAGCGCCGACCCTCGGGATCCGCGTTCGGGAGCGTGAAGATCAATCCCGTGTTCGGGTCCAAGGTGTCCAGGGCCCGGAACAACTCCCTCATCTGATGCTCCTGCGAGCCCTCATCCAACGTCGCGGGATGGAATGTGATGAGAAGGTTCCGGCTCAGGAACCGGAACCCGAGCGCATCTTCGAGGCTGCTGCGTTCCAGCAGCTCGCAGTGGATCGCTGCGTCGACTCCGGGACTGCCGACGAGATGAATGTTCGCAGGGTCCTCACCCATCTGGCGCACCCGGTTCCAAGCGAGGGAGTGCGTCACGAAATGCAGGTGGGCCATTTTCGTGATCGCATGTCGGATCGATTCGTCGAACGCTCCTTCCGTCACGTCACCTCCCGCGATGTGGCCGACAGGAATTCCGGCGATCAGGCAGGCTTGGACGGCCGCCAGGATTTCGTAGCGGTCTCCGAGAACGAGGGCGAGGTCGGGCCTGCTGCTGGCGAAGGCATCCGCAAACCCGATCACGCCCAGGCCTACGGATTTGGTGACGCTTGTCCGGGAGTCGCCGGCGACCAACATGTCCACTTTGCGGGCGATTCTGATGCCGTCTTGCTCGATCGCCCGCCAAGTTTCGCCGAACTCGGTCGCCAGATGCATCCCTGTCACCAGCAACTCCAATTCGAGCAAGGCCGATGCAGCGATCTTCCGGAGGACCGGCTGGAGCAGGCCGTAGTCCGCCCTGGAACCAGAAATCACGGCGATTTTAAGGGGCGGGTGCAAATCTGGAAATTCGTGATCGGCGTGGTGGCCGGAGCCGCACGCCGGCTCCACGCTAACCTCCGCGTCCTGAAGGGCAAGCCCCGGCACGAGCTGCAGACCGTGCGTCTTTGGCGTTGCAACGCGATATTCGGAATGCAGGGTGCTGCGGCCGTTCCGCTAGCCACCATGAACCACCCGTCGAGCCCAGCCTCCGATGCCGGCATGGACGCGCCAAGTCGCCCGATTCTGGTTTATGGCCCTCGCAAGGCGGGCACTTCGCTGCTCCAGAATCTTCTGGACGGAGGAAGCCAGCTGTTGATGGTGCCGGGCGAGCTGAAGCTCAAGGCGTTTACGAGAAAAGGACGGCATGCCTCAAACGACATCGAGCGTGTCTTCCTGCAGCGTGGGCGGTCGATGTTCAAGGCGATGCTGGACTTTTCGGATTTCGGGCAGCCGGGTCTCAAGAGCGAATTCCGCTTCTCCGGCCTCAAGCGCGAGGAATTGGAAGGCCTCGTGGATCTAGAGTCCTATGTCCGGCAACTGGGGGAAATGGCGAGAACGCCAGGGCTCGGACTGCGCGACGCGCTCGATGCGGACGCCGCCGCATTCCAATCGGCGATCCGGATGGCTCCGCGTCCTTCCGGGCGGTGGGCATCGAAGGAGGTCGGCGGCCTCCCCGCCAGAATCATCGGTTTGTTCCACCGCTGCTACCCGGAAGGAATGGTCGTCTTGCTGGTCCGGCAGCCCGAGTTCGTCGTGCGCAGCGTCATTCTTGACCGTAGGCGGAAAGGAAAACCTCTTGGTCCCAGGAGACTGCTGCGGGAGTGTCATGACGTCCAGCGGGTGATCACCTACTGCGCTCGTCATGGCGCGAGCATCGGCAGAATCGTCGTGCGCTATGAAGATCTGACCCGATCTCCTGAACCCGTGGTCCGATCGATCTGCGAGGCGGTCGGAATCGCCTTTGAACCAGTGATGACGCGGCCCACGACGTTGGGGCGGACCGTAGTGGTCGATACTTCGTCGCGTCCCACCGCCACGGTTTTCAAGCAAGAGTCGAATTGGCGCAAGGATCTCCGGGCGCTTGAAATTTGGGTGATCTGGACGTATTTCCGGCTCTTGGGTCCGCTCGCCGCCTTGCTCCGGGGCCGGAGGTTTGTCCGCTACTCACGCTTTTCCGCGGCGGTTCCGGATTTGGCTTCCTGATTTTCCCTTGCGCTGGAGGCTGGATCACTTGTCATCGCGGCATGTCGCTCTTCGCCACCCGGGTAGGCATTTGGCCCCGATTCGCCGAGTTGGACGGTGTGAAAGTGCCGTTGGCCGATTCCCCGTTGAGCCCGAAGATGCGCCGGCATCTTCTCCGGGGCGGCTATGAGAGGGCCGAGCGGAAAGTAGTGGCCGAACTCGTTCGGGAAGGAGCCCGCGTGATCGAGCTGGGTTCCTCCCTGGGAATCCTCACCAGCCTGCTCGCGAAGAAGGTTGGTCCGGCGGGAAAGGTCGTGGCAGTGGAGGCCAACCGCGAACTTGCCCCGCATTTTTCGCGACAGCTTGCGGCGAATGGAATTGATGTGCCCTTGGTGCATGCGCTCGGGTACCCGCTGTGGGACGCGGAGATCCCTGCATCCATCCGGGCGCGGAAATTCGCGGCGAGGCAAAGCAATCTTTCCGGGCGTGCGGATGCCGACGACGGAGGAGGTCACGAGGTGCCTTGGCGCACGCTGAAGGAGATCGCCGTCGAGGCCGGGTTGGAGGATCCCAATGTCATGGTGATTGATGTCGAGGGCGGCGAGGCGGCATGGTGTGACCATGCGCCCGATTTTCCGTCTTCGGTCTCGACAGTGATCGTGGAAATCCACCCCCATCTGATCGGCGAGCGGCGGGCGGGCGACTGCGTGCAGTCGGTTGTGGATGCCGGCTTCCGGGTGGGGGCGGTCAGCGGCACTGTTTTTGGATTCACTCGCCGAGCAACGACTTGAGCCGCTCGAAATGCGCTTGCCGGGAAAAGCGGCGCTCGACATTGGCGGCGACTGCCCTGACCGCATCCGCCGTCTCTTCCGGCCGGCTCCACGCGCGGCGGATCACCTGATAAAGGGAATGAGGAGTCGATGTCTCGCTTGTGAAGGATTTGAGATGTATTCCAAAGATATCTTCAACGCCTTCGCAGGGATACGAAAATGTTGGTAGCGGGACAAGGAGGCTTTCCACGAGTGAGCGCGGCAGGCCTTCGCGCGTGCTGGTGAGCAGTACCGCGTGCGCGTGATGAAGGAGCGTGCGCAGGTCGTCGACGTTGCCGAGACACAGCACCCGCCCGGCGACCTCCGGATCTGCGGTGGCTTCGCTGAGTTCCGCTTCATAGTCCGGATCCACATCGCCTGCCAGAATCAGACCGAGATCGCTCTCACCGTTCGCCAACATCATCCTGAGGATCTGGATGGCATCCGTCTGGCGCTTTCTCGCGCACACCCGGCCCACCACAAGTAGCCATCTTGAGACCGGCTGAAATTCCGCGAGCTTGGGAGCGATTTGTTCCGAGGTGGCTCCAGCGTCCGGCAGGCAAACGGAATTGAAGAGCACTTCCGTGCGATCTTGGAAAGCCGGGTGGGCCTGGAGCGCCTTCGCGATCGTCGTCGAAACGGGCAGAATCAGATCGTTTTCCTGCAGCCGGTACTGGAGCGACTTCCGCACGGTGGCGATGCCATCGCGGAGGATCACGGCGGAGCGGCAGCCCAGATGCCGGGCAATGCGGGCGGCGTGGGGGCCCCACCACATCTCGTTGCTGATCACCCAATTGATCGACTGGTTTTGATAGTGTGCGGCCGCGTGCTTCATCGCGCGCCGGAATTTCAGCCGCTCCATGAGTTTCCGCCACTCGGGGAGGGGAGCGATTCTGGAAGGGACGCCGAGAGCAGCGCACCTCTCGAGGAACGGGCCTTCCTCCCCCGCGAGGACCTGAGGGTGCCATGCCCCGTCGGCGCGGAGGGCTGTGAGGGTTTCCAGCAGGCTGTTCTTCGCGCCGCCGCGGCCGGTGGATTTTTGGATGAAGAGAAGACGCATGGATCAACGGATCGGGTCCAGGGGGTCGTTCATGCTGGCGACGATCGATTCCAGACGGGGGCGGTCAATGAAAGCTTCAAGGATGCTCGACGAGCGGGACATCTCGAGAAGGAGCCGCGCATGGAGGCGTTCACCACCGTGGAAGCCATCGGTGAACTCCGCGTCGGTCGAGCCGGGGACTGAGGTGAAATCGAAAAAAGCCTGCCCCGAGTGCTGGAACAGCGGAGCGAGAAGGCCTGGGAGCTGCCAGAGGTAGTCGTGAGGCGGAGTGGCTGCGCGCATCGCGGCCACGGCCGACGGGGCGTAAGGCGGAAGAAAGGCGACCAGGGGAACGCCGCGGGCGGCGCAGTGTTCGGCCAGCAGACCGACCTCCCGGACGACGGCCATGTTGACCGCATCGCCCGGCCGGAAACGGGACCCGCCGCGCGCGATCCGCCGCAGAGTCGGCGCGATCCTGCCGCCGTGATCACGTTGGTCCGGCGGCGTGGAAAGGGCCTCGCCGTATCGATAGCTGCCGTCGTTCCTGAACCCGCTGCCGTTCACCCTGGCGCTCATGCCGATGGTTTCGAAATCGTGATCGGCTTGGAGCGGGCGGATTTTTCCCGAGATGAGGTCACCGATGACTTCCGGCCAGATCTGGTCGAAGCGCTCCCAGCCTTCCTCGCCGGGTGCGAAGTGCGCCGCGGCGACCGCATCCGTGATGGCGGCGGGGGTGTAGTCCGACTCCGCGGCATTGAAGTTGTATTGGTCCAGCCCCACGATCAACACGTCAGGCAGGGATTTGTCCGGAAGCCTCTCGAGAGATTTCCTCAAGATCCAGACGTCGCGGGCGATCCGCCCGCCGTTGTAGAAGGTGAGGTCCGGCTTGAAAAACTCCTCGCGGAAGGGGAGCACCCGCGACGACCCCAGAACGAGCACGTCCGGCGGATTCAGCTCGATGCGCGTCTGCTTGTAGTGGACTTCGGGGCTGCTGTAGGCGGGTCCGAAAATGATGTTCCGTCTGCCGGCGGACTGCGCTTCCGCCACTTCGCGGGAATCGTAGAGCTCGCGCCCCCAGACAGACGCCGCCGCGGCGGCACCCAGCACGATCGCAGGTGGCAGAGCCAGCAGACACAGCCAGATCCGGGTGCGTCGTCGGGATGGGCGGGTTGAGGGCATCAGAACTGGAAGTAAATGAATTCGCTGACCCTGGGCATGTTCAGCAGGATGGCGAAGAAGAATGCTCCGAGCCCCAAAGCCCCCCACGGGCTTTCCAGCCAGCCGCCCTTCAGCCGGAACCCGGGGCGGTCCCGGTCGGGGAAGTGGCCGCTGCACGGCCGGTAGTGGCGGAGGATTGACAGGCTTGAGGGACCGAAAAGCACCACGAGCCAGAGCACGCCCATCAGGACGAACTGGTTGTCCTTTGCTTGAACCAGGAAGAGGTCTCCGAATCCGTTGGATCCGGCCATGCCTGCCAGGATCGATCCCGCGCCGCCGAAGTCCGTGGCGCGGAAAAACACCCAGGCCACGGCCACCCATAACAGCGTCAGCGGTTGGGAAAGCACCGGGTGGAGCGGCTTGAACCCGTGCTTGGTCCGGATGTCCCGCCACGCATGATTCGCCGCCAAGGCAATGCCATGGAGCCCGCCCCACGCGACGAATGTCCAGCCGGCGCCATGCCAGAGCCCACCGAGCAGCATGGTGGTCATGAGCGTGGCGGTGCGCCTGAGCCCGCTGCCGCGGCTGCCACCGAGCGGGATGTACAGGTAATCTCGCAGGAAGTGGGAAAGCGTGATATGCCAGCGCCGCCAGAAGTCGATGATGCTGGTCGCCTTGTAGGGGGAGGCGAAGTTCGCTGGCAGACGCAGGTTGAACATCAAGGCCAGCCCGCACGCCATGTCCGAGTATCCGGAGAAGTCGAAATAGAGCTGCAGGGTGTAGGCGCTCGTTCCGAGCCAAGCGTCGGCGAAGCCCGGCATCGCATCCCGCGCGTCGAACAGGCCGTTGGCAAGCGGTGCCATGCGGTCCGCGAATACCGACTTTTTGCACAGCCCGATGAGGAACAACGCGACTCCGGGAGCGAAGTGACGAAGACGGAGCCGTGCGATGTGGTTCCGCAGCTGGGGAAGCAGTTCGTGGTGATGGACGATCGGCCCGGCGATGAGCTGGGGGAAAAACGATACGAAGAAGGCATATTCGACGAGCGGCCGGTGGCGTCCGACTTGATCCCTCACATCGCACAAGTAGGCGATCTGTTGGAAAGTGTAGAAGGATATGCCGATGGGCAGCACGATTTCGCTCGCGAGGAATCCCGAATGCCCGGCGACGGGGACGAAGATGCCGAGGATGAACAGGGCGTATTTGTAGTAGCCGAGGACCGCCAGGTTCGCGCCGATCCCGATCCAAGTCAGGAGCCGCCGGTTATTGCCCGCCGCCTTGTCGATGAACCGGGCCCAAGTGTGGTTGGCGAGGATGCTCAGGACCAGCAAGACCAGATACGGCGGGTGCCAGTAGCCGTAGAATACCAGCGACGCGCCCAGCAGCCACGCCACCGCCGGCCTGCGCCCCAAGCGCGCGCCGACCGCGAAGAAGCCCGCGAGCACGAGCGGGAGGAAGACGAGGAGAAAGACGTACGAGTTGAAGAGCATGACTTCTCAGTCCCCCGCGCCGGCGTTTCTCTTGCGCAGTTCGATCCGCTCGTGGAGGCGCTGGATCTTCGCTCTCTTGTTGCGGCGATTGAAACTGCGGCTGATGGCCTTGAAGGGCAGGATGGTGGAGGCGCCGATGCCGTCGATCATGACGAAACGCCGCGAGCCGTCGGGTTCCGCGGCGTAGACCAGGTTGCGCTCGTGGAGATCGGCGAGGACGAGGTCGGACTCGAGCAGGGAGACGAGGAATTGCTCCAGGGCTTCTTCCGCCCGGGCGTCGAAGAGACGATGGTCGATCAGGTGCGCGAGGGTCGGCGCGAGATTCCCGTCGGCATCACGGACGGCGTCGGTGAGGAGGCCGAGCCCCATGTCGGTCTCGACGAAACCGGCGATGCGCTGCGCGATCGGAAGCGTCCTGCCGTGGCTGGCCCAAGTGGCGAGGAACTCCATGGTCTCGCGGGCGAACAAGACGTAGGGTCCGAACCGACGCCGTTTTTTGTACCACGGCTGGTCCTCGCCATAGCGCCGCGACACCGCTTCGGGGCGCATCACCTTGATCAGCAGGTCCGGGTTCTCCGGGTGTTCGTAGATGAGCCGCAGGCCGCCCTTGGCGATGGGCGTGCGGTGTTTGAGTTCGATGATCTTCATCGCGCGGCGAGAGGATTGGGATGGCCCGAGCCGGAGAGCCTGCGCGCGATCTTCGCGCGCAGGTAGCGGATGCGGCCGAGTTTGCTGCGGCGGTTGACCCAGCGGCTGAGGATCTTCATCGGCCAGATGTTGTTGTTTCCCAATCCGTCGATGAGGACGAAGTGCCGGCCGTGCGGCGGGCTGTGCGCGTAAACGAGGTTGCCCGGGTTGAGGTCGCTCACGATCACGGCGCAGGCGAGGAGCTGGCTGAAAAACTCCTCGAGTTTCGCGGCGGCTTCTTCGTTGAAGTCTCCGTCCAACATGACCTTGGAGAGGGATGGCGCGAGCGAACCGTCCTCGGTCCTCGCGGCGCTGGTCACGAGGCCGAGGCCGAGGTCGGTCTCAACCAGGCCGTGGACTTTCTGGAGGAAATGCGGGCTGCGGTTCTCCGCGGACCAGACGGCGACGAATTCCTGGATCTCGCGGATGTAGGAAAGGTATCGGCCGAACCGCCGCCGACGCTTGTACCACGCGGCTCCGCTGCCGAAGCGCGCCTCGATCACTTCCGGGCGGATCACCTTCACCAGCAAGGCGGGATCCTCCGGATGCTCGAAGACCAGCCGCGCCCGGCCCTTGGCGAGCGGTTCGCGATCTTGGAGTCGTAGCAATTCCGTCATCTTGGCCGGCGGGTGGCCGGAGGCTACGCGCCGACCCTGCGCCCTTGCAAGATTCCCGCGGATCGGGGAGTTTTCCGGCTCTTGATGGCCGCTGCACGAAACGCCCTGATCCTCGGCCGCAACAACGGCGTGGGGCTGG
>CBFGTW010000084.1:0-19656 GCA_965651855.1 uncultured Verrucomicrobiales bacterium | reverse complement strand
CAGCGATTCCAGCAGGCCGACGATCGTGAGGCTGAGCGAGTAGGGAAAGATGATCGCGAGAGTTTCGAAATTCAGCGGCACGTCGGGCCAGAGGAAGACCGGGAGCGTGTCCGGAAGCTCGCCGAGATCACCCACGCGACGGACGTCCAGATCCAACAACCACACCAGCACGGTCAGGACGATGATGCAGACCAGCGGCGAGGGGACGGCCTTGGTGAGGCGCGGCAGGAGATAGATGATTCCAAGTCCGCCGGCGACCAGCGCGTAAGTGATCCAGCTGACTTTATCGAGCGAGAGGTTCAGCTCCGGGAGCTGGGCCAGGAAAATCAAGATCGCCAGCGCATTGACGAAGCCGGTGATGACCGAGCGCGAGACGAAGCGCATCAGCGCGCCGACTTTCAGGAAACCGCAGAGGAACTGCAGCACGCCGGTGAGCAGGGTGGCGGCGAGCAGATATTGCAGCCCGTGTTCGCGAACCAGCGTCACCATCAGCAGGGCCATGGCTCCCGTGGCGGCGGAGATCATCCCGGGCCGGCCGCCGACGAAGGCGATCACCACGGCAATGCAGAACGAGGCGTAGAGTCCCACCCGGGGATCCACACCCGCGATGATGGAGAAGGCGATGGCCTCTGGAATAAGGGCGAGGGCAACGACAATACCGGCGAGAATATCGCCGCGGAGGTTGCCGAACCAATTCCGGGAAACGTTTTGCAGGGGCACGATCAGTAACGGATGGAAGGCGGCCGCGGGCGGAGAAATCATCCGCCGGGCATCCGGTTGAAGGAGCCACTTGTCCGGCGGCTCCGATGGTGCAGGCAAGCCCTCGGGGGCGGCAGGCGGGCGGACCCTTGGTCGATGGAGCGGCAGAGGCAAGATTTTTTCCGGGCGGGATTTCCGTGCTTTGGAATCGGCCGCGGAACGACCAGTCTCTGGCCGTCCCATGCCCGATTTTTCGATCATCCTGCCGGTCCGCAATGCGGCGGAGTTCCTCGATGAAGCGATCGCCAGCAGCCTCGCGCAGACGATCGCCGACCTGGAGCTGTGTGTGATCATCAACGGCAGCATCGACGCCAGCGAAGAGATCGCCCGCCGCTGGGCGGAGCGGGATCCGCGGGTGAAGGTGCTGTTTTCCCCGCCGGAGCACGGCATCGTGGGCGCGCTGAATCTTGGTTGGCGCTCGGCCGCCAGCCCGATCCTGATGCGGATGGATGCCGACGACATCATGGCGCCGAACCGCGCGGAGGTGCAGCTCGCCTTGCTCGAGCAGCGGCCGGATCTGGATGCCGTGAGCGGCAAGATCGACCTGATCGAGCCGCTCGGCGAAGGGATGAGCCGCTACGTGGAGTGGGCGAACTCGTTGGAAACGGCGGACCAGATCGCGGCGGCGCGATTCATCGAGTGCCCCGTGATCCATCCTTCGATCACGATCCGCCGCGACGCGCTCGTGCGGCACGGCGGCTATCGGGAAACCCCATGGGCGGAGGATCACGAATTGTGGCTGCGCATCCTCGAAAGCGGCGGACGGATCGGCAAGGTGCCGGAAACCATCCTCGCCTGGCGCGACCGCCCGGGCCGCCTGACGCGCACCGACCCGCGCTTCGCCGAAGAGCAGGTCTGGCGGATGAAGGCGCACTTCATTTCCCGCCTGCCGGTCATGATCGCCTACGGCGTGGCGATCGCCGGGGCCGGCCCGATCGGCAAGCGGCTGGCGCGGCTGCTGGTGGAGGAGGGGATCGAGGTGAAAGGGCTCTTCGACGTCAGCCCGAAGCGCGTCGGCCAAACCATCAACGGGCTGGAAGTCGCCTCCGCGGATGAAATCGGCGGCCGCTGGCGCGAGGCGGTGCTGCTCGGCGCGGTGGGCGTGGACGGCGGGCGGGAGAAGGTCCGCGCCGTGGCCCAAGCCGCCGGGTACACCGAGGGCCGGGACTTTTGGTCGTGTTGCTGATCCGGCGGCGGATGGCGGTCACGAAGCGCGCTTGTCGCGTTGCGGCTGGCGTTGTTCCGCGGCCGCCGCGGGCATCTCGAAGGTGAAGCGCGTCATGCCGCCGGTGGAGGCCACGGCGAGGGTTCCGCCGTGGGCCTTGGCGATTTCGGAGGCGATGTAGAGCCCGAGTCCGAGGCCCTTCCTGCCCTTGTGGGGGTCCATCCGCGCGAAGGGCTGGAACATCCGCTCGAGGACTTCGGGCGGGATGGGATCGGACGGATTGGCGACGGAGAGCCGGAACTTTCCGCCCGTGGTGCAGGCCTCGACTTTCACCGGGCGGGTGTCGCTGCCGTGCGTGAGGGCGTTCCCAAGAAGGTTCGTGAAGAGCTGGGTGAGGCGTTTCCGGTCGTAGCGGAAGTTTCCCGAAATCTCGAACCGGGTTTCGATCTCGCGTCCGGGAAAGGTCGAGCGGGCGCCTTCGATCACCTCCTCGAGCACCGGCACGAGCGGCACGTCGGAGACGCTCTCGAGATCGATCCCGCCGCCGAGCCGGCCGCGGGCGAAGTCCATGATGTCGTCGATCAGCTCGCTCATCCGCTTGGCGCTCTGGGCCATCACGTCGGCGAGTGCCGCGGCGCGTCCTTCGAGTCCGGCCTCCTGGAGGAGCATGGAGCCGGTGGTGATGGCGCCCAGCGGGTTGCGGAGATCGTGGCCGAGCACGGCGATGAATTGCTCGCGGAGTTCGGCGTTTTCCCGTTCCTGGCGGAGCTGGTCCTCGCTCGCGGCGAGTTTCTCAATGCCGCCGATATGGAATGCGATCAGCTCCGCGAAAAGACGGAACATGTCGGTGGTCGCGGGTGCGCCCGCCCGGTCCGGCTGCGGGTCCATCGCGCAGAGCGTGCCGAAGAACCGCCCGTCGGACAGGATGACGGGCATCGAGAGGCAACTCTCGAAGGCATGGATTTCCCTCATCGGATGATTTCTCGCAGCTTCATCCGCGGAGGCGCGGGAGATCACGACGGGCGCTCGGCTCAGGCGCGCTCGCTCGCAAAGCGTGGATTCCGCGGCCAGTTCATCCCCGGGTTCGATGCCGATGCCGAGATGGTCCAGCACGCTGCAGGCCACCCAGCGCTCCTCGGTGACGCGCGTCACGGCGGCGAAGCCCATGCCCGTCGTCCGGCAGATCACGTCGAGGATCGCCGGCACGGAGGAAATTCCGCGGATGATTGAGACGTCCTTTTGCAGGGGCTGCACGGTGGTGGAAGTGGATGGATCCTTGGGCACGGGAGACTTTGGAAGCACTTCCGCGCGCGGGGTTTCGGTGTTCCCCTGCCGTCGACGGGCGGGATGATCCGGTGGGACGGCGGGGAAGACCAGCGCTTTTCGGTGGACGACGCACGGGCCGGGCACGGCCGATGGCCGGATACCCGTCGCGGGCGGTTGGGTCTGTCATCAGTCATCGTCGCCGACCGGGCGCTCGGTCTAACTTCTGGCGCGAAACCATCCGGTGATGCTGGCGCGGGTCTTGTGCGCCGGAAGCACCTCGTGCCAGAAATCTCCCGCCAGGAAGCACACCAGGGTGCCGAGCCGGGGCTCGACGATCCGGTACGGCCCGTCGGTGCCGCCGGGGGTGGTCCAGAGTCTGAGCTCGCCGCCGTCCCCGGGCTGCCAACCCGCGTTCAAGTAAAGGATGGCGGTCAGGACGCGGTCCATCGTCTGCCGGTGGCGGTCCAGGTGCGGCTTGTAGAATCCGCCGGGCGGATAGATGGCGAAGTGGCCTTCGAAGTCCAGCAGGCCGAGGAAGAGCCGGCGGTTCAGGGCGACCCGGAGGTTCTCCAGCTCGTCGAGGTACGCCTGCTGGCCCCGCGTCATGCCGCCGGGCCGCAACCACATCACGTGGTCGGTGCGGATGTCCTCGCGGATCGTGAGGTCCTTCCCGCGGCCCACGCCGGCGCGGCGGAAGGCGCCGTCATCCCAGGCGGCGCGGCTTTCCTCCGCGAGAGCCACCGCCGTGTCCTCGGGCAGGAATCCGGGAAACACGATCCAGCCGTCGCGGTGGATGCCGTCGGAGATACGGGCTTCGGCACTGGCGGGATCGTTGCTCAAGCGGGAGGCTGGACGCTGCTGTGGCGCGAGCCGGCTGGCGAGCGGAATCTCCCTCACCCTTCAAATGGATCTTCATGCCAGGGAGATCCGGCGCGGATGCTGCGCTGGAGATCGGCGATGACCTGCGCGCCAAGCAGCACGATCAGCGCCGCGGCCTCCATGGTGAGGAGCAGGATGATGGTCGTCGCCATCGGACCGTAGACCGCGCCGACGAAGGAGAGGTTCGTGAACCAAACCGTCAGCAGGTGCCGCAGGATCTCCCAGAGGAATGCGGCTGTCACCCCACCGGACAGAGCGAGCCGGAAGGATATCTTGGTCGCCGGCATCACCTTGTAAAGCGTTGTGAAGAGCAAGACCAAGCCCATGACTCCCGCAAGATAGAGGATGATGCCTGTGGCGCGCTGCAGGGCGAAATCCAGGCCGACCAATTCATAGGTTCTGGACTTGGTGGCGTCCGCGACCGCCGTCAGGCCGGTGACGACCACCAACCCGGCCGCGATCAGCGCGATGAACAGATAGGGCAGCAGGGCACTGGCCCAGAACTTCCGTTTCACCGGCTGGAGCGGCCGATGGAAAATGATGGCGATGGCATTCTCCAGGACGCGGAACGCCACCGAGCTGAAGAACAACAAGACGCCCACGCCGATCCAGCCGGCGAGTTCACGGGAGTCGAGGAAGGTCCGCAGCACGTCGGTGAGCATCGATGTGCTGCCGGGAGCGATCAGCGCCACTTCCGTCGTGATGGCGTCGATCAGAAGTTGTTCGTCGAAGAATTTCGAGAAGCCGAGCACCAGCACCGCCGCCAGCGGGATGAGCGAGAGCAACGCGTTGTAAGCCACCGCGCCGGTCAGCAGCAGGCCGTTGTTGTGCAGGAAAAAATCGCGCAACACCCGCCGGGCGAATCGGGCGAAGTTCGCGAGCGAGAGACGCATGGATGACCATGGTTCTTCCGCCGGCGCTTGTGCGCAAACGGAAATCCCCGCCGGCTCACTTGTCCGAGGCTTTCGGCGGTCGCGGCGGCTTCGGCACGGTGCGCTCGATGAACTCGATGATGGTGCCGGCCACGTCCTTGCCGGAGCACTGCTCGATGCCTTCCAGTCCGGGCGAGGAGTTCACCTCCATCACGACCGGCCCGTGGTTCGAGCGCAGCAGGTCGACGCCGGCGACGTTCAGCCCCATCGCCTTCGCCGCGCGGCTGGCCACGGCGCGTTCTTCCGGGGAAATCTTCACCTTTTCCGCCGAGCCGCCGCGGTGGAGGTTCGAGCGAAACTCGCCCTCGGCCGCCTGGCGTTTCATCGAGGCGACGACTTTTCCGCCGACGACGATGCAGCGGATGTCCGCGCCCTTCGCCTCCTTGATGAATTCCTGGACGAGGATGTTCGCGTTGAGGTCCTTGAAGGCCTCGATGACCGATTCGGCGGCCTTCGGGGTTTCAGCGAGGACGACGCCGACGCCTTGGGTGCCCTCGAGCAGCTTGATCACGAGCGGCGCGCCGCCACACATCTTGATCAGCTCGCCGGTGGCGTCCGTGTGGTGGGCGAAGCCCGTGACCGGCAGGCCGACGCCGCGCTTCGCGAGGATCTGGAGCGAGCGGAGCTTGTCGCGGGAGCGCGCGATGGCCACGGACTCGTTGAGCGTGAAAACGTTCATCATCTCGAACTGCCGGACCACGGCATTGCCGTAGAAGGTGTGGCGCGCCGCGATCCGCGGGATCACGGCGTCCGCGACCAGCTCCTCGCCGTCCACGTAGATGCGCGGCTTGCGGGAGGTGATGTTCATGTAGCAACGCAGGTAGTCCACCACGCGCACCTCGTGGCCGCGTCGTTCGGCCGCTTGGACGAGCGCGTCGGTGCTGTAGAGCTTCGGGTTCCGGGAAAGGATGAGGATTTTCATGGGAGGACGGTCGACGGAATTCCCGCGCAAGAACGCGTCTCGGAACAACGGGCGGGCCCGGGCGTCAAGGTGAATAGCTTGGAGCTGGGACCAAGGAGCTTGGAGAAAGGGAGCTGGCCCGCAGCGCCTTGGCACTTCCGACTCCACGCTCCGAGCTCCTCGATCCCTGCTCCGGGCTCCCCGCTTCTGCTCTTGAGTTGCGGGGTTCGGCGGCTAGAGTGCCGCGGGTTCCGTCATGATGCATCCGTTGATTCTCCGACTCGTGGCTTTTGTCGGGTTGCTGCTGTCCCAGATCGCGGCGGCCCAGGCGCCGGAAAGCGTGATGGTGGTGGAGGCCCATTCGGGGAAAATTCTCATCGGAACGAATTCGACCACGAAACGGCCGGTCGCCAGCTTGACGAAGATCGCGACCGGCGTGGTGGCGATCGATTGGGCGAATGCCGCCGGCACCGATCTGGGCAAGCTCATGATCACCGCCCCGGAAACCGTGGCGCTGGTGGGCGGGCCGAACCCGATGAACCTGATGCCGGGCGACCGGCTTTCGATGCGCGACGCGCTGTATTCCGCGCTGCTGGGCTCCGACAACCTCGCCGCGCTCACCGTGGCGGATCACGTCGGCCGCGAGTTGCTCGCGCGTCGCGGCGCTGGCGGCGATCCGGTGGCCGCCTTCGTCAACGAGATGAACCAGTTGGCCCGCGCGATCGGCATGTCGCAGACGAAGTTCGTCAATCCCCATGGTCTCGACGTGCGCGCCAAAGGCCATTCGACGGCGGCGGACATGGCCAAGCTCTCGATCTATGCGATGCGGCGCAACGCATTCACCTTCATCGTCCGTCAGCCGCACCGCGACATCAAGGTGCACGGCCTCGACGGCCAGCGCAGCTACCGGATCAAGAACACCAACGAACTGGTGGGCGAGCCCGGGATTCTCGGCATCAAGACGGGAACCACCGCCGCGTCGGGCCCGTGCCTGGCGACCTGTGTCGACCGCGACCCGCTGATCCGCACGCTGCCGAACGGCGAAAAGGGCGTGACGCCACGCCGGCTGATCGTGGTGGTTCTCAACAGCCCCGATCGCTTCGGCCGCACCCGCTCGCTCATCCGCCAAGGCTGGGGGATCTACGACCGCTGGATGGAAACGGGCGGCGCGGTGCTGGAGCCGCAGCGCGAAATTCTCCACGTTCCCTCGCCGCGCTGAACCGGGGTTCGGCATCTTTTTCGTCATGCGCATCGGTATTCTCAACAGCGGCGGCGACTGCCCGGGACTGAACGCGGTCATCCACGGCGTGGTCGGCGCCGCCGACCAGCTCGGCTGGGAAGTCATCGGCTTCCGCGATGGATTCGAGGGGCTCCTTCCGCCCGGCGATTACATGGTTCTCAAGCCGGAAGACACCGTCGGCATTCTCAAGCTTGGCGGCACCATCCTGGGCACCACCAACAAAGGCCACTTCGCGGCGAAGATCGGCAAGGGCGACGTCGCCGAGGTGCCGGCCGAGATTGTGGCGAAGGCCAAGCGCACCATGGACCAGCTCGAGATCCGGGCGCTGGTGATCGTCGGCGGCGACGGCTCGCTCACCACCGGCTTGCAGCTTTACCGCGAAGGCTGGCCGATCATCGGCGTGCCGAAAACGATCGACAACGACCTGAGCGCCACCGCCATGACCTTCGGCTTCGACTCGGCCGTTTCGACGGTGGTCGACGCGCTCGACCGCCTGCACACCACCGCGGAAAGCCACAAGCGCGTGATGGTCCTCGAGGTGATGGGCCGCCACGCCGGCTGGATCGCGCTCTGGGGCGGCATCGCGGGCGGCGCGAACGTCATCCTGCTTCCCGAGATCCCCTTCGATTTGGAGAAGGTGGCCGATTTCATCCGCCAGCGCGACGCCCAGGGGCACCACAGCACGCTGGTGGTGGTGGCCGAAGGCGCGGCCATGCCCGGCGGCGACCTCGTCACGGTGGACGCGAACACCGGCGGCGAGATCCGGCTCGGCGGCATCGGCGAGCGCGTCGCCCGCCGCTTGCAGGAGCTGACGAAAAAGGACACCCGTTCCACCACGCTCGGCCACCTCCAGCGGGGCGGCGCGCCGACCTCGCTCGACCGCATCCTCGGCATGCGCTTCGGTGTGATGGCCGCCAAGCTCGCCGAGGAAGGCGCCTTCGGCCGGATGGTCAGCTATCAAGCGTATCACGTCGATTCCGTGCCCATCGAAGAGGCCGTGAACAAACTCCGCCTCGTCAATCCCGAGGGCGAGGTGGTCATGGCCGCCAAGGCCGTCGGCATCTGCCTCGGCGACTGAATCCCCACCACACCGCTTTCCCCATGTCATCCGATCCGCTTCTCCAGCTCCTGCGCCGCAAGGCGCGCTTCTCGCATGAAGAACTCGCCGAGTATCTCTCCATGAGTCCCGAGGCCGTGAAGGCCCAGATTTCCATGTGGGAAAAGGACGGCACCATCCTCGGCTACCACGCCGTCATCGATGCCGACGCCGCGGGCGACACGGATGTTTCCGCCTTCATCGAGGTGAAGGTTACGCCCGAGCGCGGCGGTGGCTTCGACCGGCTGGCGATGCGCATCGCGCGCTTCGACCAAGTCGTCTCCTGCTATCTCGCCAGCGGCGGCTACGACCTGATGGTGGTCGTCGAAGGCAGCGATTTGCGCGAAGTCGCGCGATTCGTCTCGGAGAAGCTCAGTTCCCTCGACGGCGTGCTTTCCACGGCCACCCACTTCCGGCTGAAGACCTACAAGGAAAACGGCTTTCTCTTCGACCGGGAGAACAAGACCGAGCGGCTCGCGGTGGCTCCTTGAGCGGTATCAGCGCAGCGCGCGGATTTCCTCCGGTGTGAGCGCCCGCGCGAACATCGCGAATTCGTCGATCCGGCCGTTGAAATTCCGCACCGGCACTTCTTCCGTGTGGGTCGGGCTGTTGTCGAAATTCCCGAGGTTCGCCAGACCGAAGCGGATTTCCGGCCGGCGCGTCATGGCCGCGGAGGCGATCGGCTCGCCGTCGAGATAGTGGGCCATCACGCCGTTCGCGCCGTCGATCACGGTGCAGAGGTTGATCCACCGTCCGAAGTCCTGCTCGCCGATGATCCGGGGGCTCTCCAGGCGCTCCCAGAAGTTGTAGCCGATGCCCGGTTCAGCGCGCACCCCGACGAGCAGGCGGCCGCCGCGGTTGAGCTTCCAGTGGATCTCGCCCTGCTCGAAGGGGGACATGGAAAGCAGCGCGTTGTGGTCGAGCGGCAGGCTGTCGACCCGCACCGAGGCGATCAGGGTGACCGATCTCGAGCCGCCCGTGGCCCGGAAGCGGACGCGGTCGCTCGTCTTGGTGAAGCCGGCCGCTCCCTTGTCCGGCCAGCGGCCGGCGACGGGTTCGCAGCCGATGATCGTCCCGTCGGTGACGAAGCGGGGGTCCGCGGCGCGGTTTTTCAGCAAATGACTTCCCGGCTCGACGTCTTCAAAGGTGTAGTAGGCGATCAGGCCGTCCGCGCGCCGCAGCATCTCCGACTCGGCCTTCCACCGGTGCTTGCGTTCCGCGCTTTCGCGGGCGGCCGCGAGCCGGACCACCGCGGGATCGATGAAGGCGGCGCGGCTGGCCAGGATCGGCTGCCAGATGCCTTGGCGGATGGACACGCCGTCGCCTTCAAAGAGCGCGGTCTTCGCTTCGCGGGGCACGGCTCCCTGAAGCGCCACCTCGCCGTCGAAGACGTGGACTTCGCAATCGTCGGGCCCGTCCACCTGCATGCCGAACTCGGTTCCGCGGTCGACCACCCGCAGGTCGCCGTTCTCCACCGTGAAGCCAACGGCCGTCGGCGGGACGTGCGCGGTGAGTTTCCCCCGGCCGAGCCTCGCCGCCAACGGCGAGAGCAGCTCGAAGTCCGCCGGCCCTTGGAGGAACACCCGCGCGCCGCTGTAGAAATCGAGGCGCAGCGTGCCGCTCTCGATCCGCAGCTGGCCCTGCGGCAAGGCCGCGCCCACGTCGAAGCGCGTGCCGTCGCCTGCCCACACCACGTCGACCGCCTGCGCCAACAGCGCCACCGGCTCGGGCAGCGGTGGCCGGCTGGCACTTCCACCTTTGGACAACCTGACCTCGTGCCTCGGTTCCGGAGGTTCGGGCCGAAACATCATGATCGCCGCGACGAGCGCCAGCGTGGCGGCCAGACCGAGGCCCGCCCAGCCAATCCACCGCGACCGGTCCACGCCAGGTGGCCGCCCGGGAGTGGCGGGCGGATCCGTGAGAAAGCCGTCCGCCTGCGCGCGCAGCGCCCATTCGCGGGTCAGGCCGTGGGTGTCCGCATGCTGCCAGAAGATCTGCCGCGCCTTCGCGGAGCCCAGCAGCATCGCCTCGAGTTCCCGCCGTTCGTCGCGCGCGAGCGCCTGGTCGAAGTAGGCGGAAACCAGCCGTTCCAAACGGGTTTCGTCGATCATCGGGCGCGGTGCGTTTCAGCCGGGGTTTTCGGCGAGTTTCCGGCGCACGCATTCCCGCAGGAAACTCCGCGCGCGGGAAAGCGTGACGTTCACCGATTGGGTGGTGCAGCCCATCAGGCGCGAGATTTCGGGCGGCAGGTGGTCGTGGCCGTAGCGGTATTCGATCGACCGGCGCGCCTGCGGGGCCAGTTGTTCGAGGCATTGCCCGAGCAGCCCGAGCCGCTCGTCCACATTCGGGGCGAAGCCGGCGTGTTCGGCGCCCAGTGCTTCCAGAACTTCTTCCGAGAGGCATTCGAAGCCGGCCCGGTTGGCGCGCAGCGCCTCGAGCGCCTTGAACCGCGCGATCGTCTTTGCCCACGCCGGAAAGCTCGTCCCGAGCTCGAAGTCTCGCGCTTTCCGCGTGACGACGAGGAACGTCTCTTGGAGCACGTCGTCCGCCAGCGAGAAATCCGGCACCATCGAGAGGATGTAGCCGCGCACCAGCGGCTGGTATTGCAGGAACAAACCCTGCACCGCCGTCACGTGCGGATCGGGTTCCGGGTATGCCTGTCGCTCGCTGCCCATTGACAGGTAATGAGCCTGAAGGCCCCGAAATTAGCATCCAAGGCGAATTTTCGCGCGCTTTGCTAACTTTCGCGCGCTCCCGCGCATGACTTTCCCGATGCGGGCCGCGTCTTCGGTGGCGCCCGCCCCTGAAGCCAAACCCAGCAACCCCAAGAGAAAAAGCCAATGAAATCCCGCTTGATCGCCTTTTCGGCCGTCGCCGTCTTCGGCTGCGGCCACTCGTCCGCCGCCGCTCTGCTCCTGAACTTCCGCACGCCGGCCGGCGGCGACGTTTCCGGAAGCTACCTCACGCTCGATCCCGCCCACGCCACTGGAGCCGTGCCCTTGTCCGAGACCACCTGGAACAACTTCGGCTCCACCGCGGCCTCCTCTTCGCTGAGCTGGTCCGACGGCAGCGCCGCCACCGGCGTGACCATCACCTTCGGCATCGAGGTCACCGGCGGCGACGATGTCCTCAGCTACACGACCAGCGACAACTTCAACACCGGCCTCGCCGGCAGCGGCGGCGCCGTGCCGGGGAACGAGAACCTCACCGCCAACCCGGATTCGATCTACGGCTCGGGCACCGGCTCCGACAACACCGCGCCCGGTCGCGCCGGATGGTTCGGCAACAGCGGCCGCGCCATCGGCTTCCGCGTCGATGGACTCCCGGAAGGCGAATACGCGCTCTACGCCATGGCCCGGAACACGAACTCGAACCCCGACGGCGTCTCGATGGACGTCCACACCACCACCGGGGCCAGCGCCACGTCGTTCGACTTCTCGTCGACCACGCCCGTAACGCAGACGAATCCGTCCTATCCGTCCGGTTCCACGGAATACACGTCGTTCGCGAGCCCGGACAACTACGTGCTCACGGCGTTCACGATCGGTGCGGGCGACTCGCTGTTCCTCGCGGTGGAAGGTTCTTCCGCCGAACTGCGCGGCTTCTTGAACACCGTGCAGATCGTGGCCGTGCCGGAGCCCGGCGCGGCGATGCTCGGGCTCCTCGCCACGGGCCTCCTGGCGCTCCGGCGCAGGCGCGCCTGAGCCCTTCGCCTGACCCGGCCTCCGCCCGTCCCGGACACTACGGGACGGGCTTTTCTTTTTCACCGTCCGGCAGCGTCAAGCGAGAGCGCGCGCTGGATCAGGCCGAGAAGGTCGTGCCGGTCCTTCGGCAGGTCCGGCGAGTCGTTCTCACGCGCCAGCGCGGCGACCAGCTCGGCGTCGATGATGCCGTTCTGCTCGCGGCCAAGCCACTGGGAGAAGGTGCAGATCAAGGCGGCGAAGCGCGCGTCGTCGGACGGTTCTACGTCCGGCCGGCGCATCGGAGCCACCGTCGGAGCGGGCTGGCCGTCCACGGACCACTCGATGCGGCCCGCTGCGGTGCTCGCGCCGAGCGGTTCGATCTCCAGCGCGAGTGTCGTGGCCGCCTTCGCCGGCAGCCGGCCCGGCAGCGCTCCGGGTTCCACTCCGGGAAGCGTGTTGAAGCCGAGCAGGCGGTAGCGGCGCACCACGGCGGGATCCGCGTGGAAAACCGGCCGCACCTCGCGCGCGGCGTCGCTCGCCCCGCGGATCGAGACGAGCAGCAGGACCGACGACGGCTTCCACGGGCAGGGAACGATCTCCGTGGAAAGCGTGACCCCGGCGGCCACCGCGGCGTCTCCGGCGGGGCGGAGCGGGAAGGCGTTGAGGATTTCCTCGAGCCGCACCGCCTTTGGATCCGGCAGGCGGTTTGCCTCCCGGACCGCGTGCTCGATCCAGCCGAGGCTGGCGCGCCCGCACAGGACCGGCAACGGCAGCTCCGGGTGCTCCGCGGCGGCAACCGGTCCGCGCGGGTGATGCTCCGGAAGGTCCGAGGGCGCCGGGGCGGGGGAGGCGGCGAGCCGCTCGGTCACCTCACGGAGAAAAACCTCACCGGTGCGGGCCAGCGCGGCATCCCGCGCGGCGGCGCGTTCGGCAAGGGCACCCGCCGTCGGTCGGACCGCCCCGGCGCCGCGGCTGGCATCGGCCGGGCCCGGAGCCGGCAACAAGGCGATCTCAAGCGGAATTTCGCCCCAGGCTCGCTCGGAGGATCCGTCGTCGCCGCTCGCCGTGGCAGGCGCGTCCGGCCCGGCGGGAAGGCGGACGAGCACGGTGACGGCCAGCACCACCGCGGCGGCCACCGCGGCGGGAACGGCCCAGGTTCTCCACGAGCGCCGTTGGGACGGCAGCGCGACCACCTTCCCCTCGCGGTCCGCCTGACGCGCGCTGCGCCGGACGTTTTCGCGCTGGCGCGGCAGCAGCTCGGTGCGCGCCGGGGCGAGCGTGTCGGTGAGCAGGAGCTGGACGCGCTCGAGGTCCCGCAGGGCGAGCCGCACCGCGGGATCGGCCGCGGCGGCACGCTCGACGGCGGCGGCGTCCTCGGACGAAAGCTCGCCGAGGAGATAAGCCGTGAGCCGCGGGTCTTCGGGATGAAGTTTCATGATCAATGGAGGTCCGGCGGCAGCAGGTCGCGCAGGCGCTTGAGGCCGGTGTGGATGAGAAAGCCGATGTTGCCCGAGGTGAGGCCGGTGACCTCGGTGATTTCCTTGTAGCTGAGCCCTTGTTGGAACTTCAGCAGGATCACCTCGCGCTGGTTCTCGGAAAGCCGGTCGAGATACCGCATCACTTCGGCCACCTTTTCGTCGTGCGTGGCCTTCTCGTCGGGCTGCATCTCGCTGCCGGCGACGCGCCGCCACTTGACCTCGTCGAGCGGTTGGACGCGCTTCTCCTTGCGCAGCACGTCCAGCGCGCGGTTCCGGCAAACCGTGAACAACCAAGTCTTCAAGCCGTCGCGCACCTTGGCGACGTCCTGCTGGCTGAGGCGGATGAAGGTGTCCTGCACCACGTCCCGCGCGCGTTCGAGGTCGTGGACGATGGTCATGGCATAGCCGATCAAGGGCGATTCGTAAGCCGCCATGGCTTGTTCGACGAAGGCTTTGCGGGACTCGGCCATGGCGGGGTCCGCCCCGGAGCGGGCGGGCGTTTCATTCCCCGCGGAAACGTCCGGCCGGCGGGAATCTTGGGGCGATTTTCCGGGATCGTCCGCCATGCCATCAGCGGATGAAATACCCGAGGTGCTCGAGCTCGAGCGCGAGGTCGACGTTGTTGACCGTCACGTCGGCCGGGACTTCGAGCAGGACCGGGGAGAAATTCAGGATGCCCTGGATGCCGGCGGCGACCAGGCGGTTCACCACCGACTGCGCCTGCTCGGCGGGCACGCAGAGGATCGCGAGCTTGATCGCGTGCTCGGCGGAAAAGGTTTCCAGTTCGGTGTCCGAGAGCACCGGCACCTGGAGGCCGCGGCCGCGGGCGACTTCGGGTTGCGCATCGAAGGCGGCGACCACCTCGAAACCCTCTCGTTCGAACCCTTGGTAGCGCAGCAGGGCCGAGCCGAGGTTGCCGGCGCCGACCAGGATGACTGGCTGCAAGTGCTCGCGGCCGAGCGTTTCGCGGATCGTGGCGAGCAGCGGCTCGACCGGGTAGCCGAGCCCGCGCGTGCCGAACTGGCCGAAGTAGGCGAGGTCCTTGCGCAGTTGCGACGGCTTCACGCCCGCCGCCTTCGCGAGGGTGGTGGAGCTCACCGTGTCGAGGCCGTTGTCGCGGAGCTTCTGCAGGCAGCGGCTGTAGATGGAGAGCCGGTAGATCGCCTTCTTCGGGATGTCGATCTTGCCGGGTTTTTCGGGCAGGTCCACGGGAGGAAAACGAAGCTGTGAGGGGAAGTTCAGAGCGCCGCCGGATTTTGCAGAAGCGCCGCGACGCGGTTGAGGAGCACGCCGGCGCCCCCGCCATCGACCACGCGGTGGTCGAAGGTCAGCACCAGATCCGCCTCGGTGGCCGGAAGGAACACCTCCGCCTGCTCGCTCCACACCGGCTTTTTCACGCCCGCGCCAATGCCGAGGATGAGCGTCTCGTTCGGCAGCGGGATCGGCGTGCCGGAGGTCAGGCCGAAGGTGCCGAAATTCGTCACGGTCGCGATCCCGCCCGAGCATTCCTCTTCCTTGATCCGCCGCCGGCGCGCGCGGTCGACGAGGTCGTCGTACTCGGCGATCAGGTCCGGGAGCCTTTTCTGGTCGACCTTCCGCACCACGGGAACGACGACGCCGTCCTCGACCTGCACCGCCACGCCGATGTCGAAGGCGCGGGGGAAAACGACCTTTTCCCCAATCAAATAGCCGGCGGTCTCGGGGTGCTCGGTCAGCGCCAAAGCGAAGGCCCGGAGCAAGTAGAGCGTCAGGCCCGGCTTCGGGTTTTGCGCGCGGCGATGGTCGAGCGTCCGGTCGAGCCGCACCGGCAGTCCGACGGTCGCCAGCGGCCGGGTCCACGAGCGGCGCATCGCATCCGCCACGGCCAAGCGCATCGGCGAGGCTTGGCTGCTGGGCCAGGCTTCGAGGTAATCGAGGAAGCGCTCGAGGTCTTCCACGGTCACCCGGCCGCCGGCACCGGTGCCGACCACCGCGGAAATGTCCGCCTCGCGCAGGCCGAGGTCGTCCATCCGCGCCCGCATCCGCGGCGAAATGTAGTGCGCGCCCATCGTGCCGGTCGGCACCGGCAGGCCGCGGACGCTGGGCACCACGGCCGGAGCTTCCTCGTAGGCGTCGTCGTCGAGGGCGAAGTGCAGGTTCGCCTCGCCTTGGCGCTCGGCTTGGTCGGCCGCCGCGGCGCGCTTCGCTTCCATCGCCTCCAGGGTTTCGACGCCGGTGCGCGCGACTTCTTCCTCGGTCACGTCGAGCAGGCCGAGCGTGGTGCCGACGGAATACGAAACGCCCTCCTTCGCCCGGACTTCGGAAACGATGCCGTCGCAGAGCGTCGTCACGCTCATCACCGCCTTGTTGGTCTCCACCTCGATGATTTCCTGGTCGACGCGCACCGCGTCGCCGACGGCCACGCCGAGGCGGACGATGGTGGCCTCGGCGATGGATTCGCCGAGTTGGGGCATGAGAATCGGAACGGTTGGCATGACTTCTCGCAGTTAGAATGACAGCAGCCGGCGCAGCGCGTCGCAGATCGATTCCGGCGTCGGCCGGTGCGCCGCCCACAACTTCGGGTGATACGGCACCGGCGTGTCGCGCGCGTTGAGGCGCTGCGGCGGGGCGTCGAGCAGGTGGAAACCCTCGGCGGAAACCTGCGCCACCACCTCGGCCGTCACTCCGCCCCAGGGAAACGCCTCGCCGACCGCGAGCAGCCTTCCGGTCCGGGCGACGGAGGCCAGCACGGTGTCCAGATCGAGCGGGCGCACCGAGCGCAGGTCGACCACCTCGATTTCCCAGCCGTCCTGCACCAGTCGGTCGGCCGCGCGCACGGCCTCGTGGACCATCGCGCTGTAGGCGACGACCGTGGCGTGCTTGCCCGGCCGGATGATCCGCGCCTGGCCGATCGGCAGGTGGTCGCCGTTGATCGACTTCGCCTTGAGCCAGCGGTAGAGGAACTTGTGTTCGCAGTAGAGCACCGGATCGTCCAGCGCCACGCCGTCGACCAACATGTGATAGGCGTCCGAAACAGTCGCCGGGGTGAGCACGACCAATCCCGGATACTGCGAGTAGATGCCCTCCATGCTCTGGCTGTGGAACGGCCCCGAGCCGGGCGTGCCACCGGAGGGCAGGCGCACCGTGATCGGGATCGGCACGCCGGTCCGGTAGTAGTGCGTCGCCGCCTGGTTGACGATCTGGTTGAAGGCGACCGACGAGAAGTCGGCGAACTGCATCTCCACCACCGGCCGCATCCCTTCGATCGCCGCGCCGACGGCCAGTCCGACCATCGCGTCTTCGGAAATCGGGCAGTCGAAAACCCGCCCGGGAAACGACTCGGCCAAGCCCTTGGTCGCCTTGAACGCCCCGCCGAAGGTGGCGATGTCCTGGCCGTAGAGGAACACCCGGTCGTCCTCGCGGAGGAGCG
Source organism: uncultured Verrucomicrobiales bacterium (assembly GCA_965651855.1). GTDB lineage: Bacteria > Verrucomicrobiota > Verrucomicrobiia > Verrucomicrobiales > Akkermansiaceae > Luteolibacter. The sequence continues at coordinate 2,848 of CBFGTW010000084.1, read as the reverse complement.
TTTCCTGGGCTTCGCGGATGGCATCGATATAGGTCACACTCACGGGGCGACGGCAGGTTGGGGAAGGGGAAAGCGGGTGGAAAGCGCGGACCAGTCCTCGCGATACGGATCGGGAGCGGGTTCCTGCTGCGCTTGTGCCACCGCCCGCTGGACCTCCTCCGCCGTTTCGTCCTGCCAGCCGAGGATTTCCTCGACTGTCGCCGCGCCTTGCTCGACGAGCTGGCGCATGGCCACTTCCACGCAGTCGCGGCCGTAGTGGCCGGCGCGCAGCATTTCCGGGACGTAAGAAGCGTCGTCGTGCTCGCCGTGACCCGCGAGCCGCAGCAAATGCGCGACCACCATCTGCGGCCCGGCTCCGGCGCGCGCGCGGCTCACCGCCTCGCCGATGACCGTGGCGCAGGCCAGCAAGTCGGTGCCGTCCACGGAAAACCCGGCGACGCCGTAGCCGCGGGCGCGCTCGACCAGATCGCCGCAAGCGAACTGACGGCTGTTCGGCGTGGAGTAGGCGAATTGATTGTTGGCCACCACCACCACCAGCGGCAGGCGCTCGACCGCCGCGAGGTTGAGGCCCTCGTGGAAGGCGCCGGTGGACGTGGCGCCGTCGCCGACACAGGTCGCGCCCACCGCGCCGGCGAGCCCGCCTTTCAGCCGGCGTGCGAAAAGCATCCCCGCCACCACCGAGATCTGGGAGCCGAGGTGGGAAATCATCGCCGGCATGCCCTCCGTCGGCCGACCGCGGTGGATGTTGCCATCGCGGCCGCGCATCGGGCCCTCGACCGAGCCGAGATAGGTGCGCGTGCAATCGAGCATCGATTCGCCGAAGGCCGTCCGGCCCGCCTGGTCGCGGATCAACGGGGCGAAAACGTCGGTGCCTTGGATCAATGAAGCTCCGAGCGTGGCGCTGACCGCTTCCTGACCGCGTCCGAGATAGACGCCGCCGACGATTTTCCCGGCCTTGTAGAGGCTCGAAAGCTTGTTTTCGAGAATCCGCGCCCGGAGCATCGCGCGGAACGCCCCGCGCAGAAAATCCCGATCGACCGCCATTCCATCGGCAAAGGGCTTCATCTCCAGATCCGGCACGGCGCGAGGCTACGGCAGCCGCCCGCGGACCTGCAACCGCTTTCCCGGCCGGGAGACGCGCCGTCTCACCCACAGGCGGTCAGGGCACCAGCAGCTCGATCGCCGCCGCCCGCACGCCGATCTCGACGGGCACCTCCACCGTGAGATCCGGCCCCCCGGGTTGCGGATGGGGCCAGACGCAGTCGTCCATGTGGAACTCCGCCCCGGAACAGGAAAGGAAGATCTCCCGTGCCCGCCGGGCTGGGAAAATCCCGGCGCGCAACGGATCCTCGCGCCCTGCGAGACAGGCGGCGAGTTCGTCCCGCTGGTCGCCGTGCACCAACACCAGATCCAGACGCCCGTCGTCCGGCCGGGCCTCGGGCGAAAGTTCCAGGTCCGGTCCGATCGAGCGAATGTTCATCACCTCGATCATGAGATAGCTCCCCGACATATCTTCGCCATCGACGGTGAGGTCCACGCCGTGGCCGCTGAAGTCCGCGAGCACTTCCTCCATCAGCCGCAAGCCGCCTTCGATGCTGCCGTGGCGGTCCACCGCGTCTTCCTCGTCGAGTGTCTTGTCGCGGGCCCGCTGCGCCAGCATCCGCGGGAAGAGCCCCAGTCCAGCGGCTTCCACGAAAAGCCGCTCGCCCCACGGTCCACGCGCCACGCCGAGGTCGAGCGGCGCGCGCTTCGCCGCGGCGAGGACTTCGAGCAGAGCCCTCGGTTCCTCCGGCAGCGAGAAGGTCCGCGCGATGTTGTTGGCGGTGCCGGCGGGGTGAATGGCCAGCGGCACTCCCCGTCCGGCCCACGCGGCCGCGGTTTTCGCCACCGTGCCGTCGCCGCCGGAGACCACCACCAGCTCGGGCGCCTCGTCCGGCAGCGGCGCGAAGCCGGATTCTTTCACCGAACGTGCCGTCACCCGATGGCCCGCGCGCTCGAGCGTGGCGGTCAGTTCGGCCTCGGGCGACCCGCCATCGCCGGCCTTCGGGTTGTGCAAGAGCGTGATCCGCATATCCGCCCAGCCTACGCCCGTACGGCCATCCCTCACCTGAAAAATCCCGACCTGCTGCTATGGTGGGCGGATGCGGATTCTCATTTCCAACGACGACGGCATCTACAGTCCCGGCCTGCTCGCCCTTGCCGAGGCCGCTTCCCGCCATGGCGACGTCCTCATCGTCGCGCCCGACGTGGAGCAGTCCGGCATGGGCCACGCGATCACCTCCTCGCGCCCGCTGCATTTCCGCCGCACGCCGATCAAGCACTTCGAGGCCTACCGCGTGAACGGCACCCCGGCGGATTGCGTGGCCCTCGGCGCGCATCACTGGGAAAAAGTCGATGTCGTCCTCTCCGGCATCAACCTCGGCAGCAATCTCGGCAATTCCGCCTGGCACTCCGGGACGCTCGCGGCCGCGAAACAGGCCGCCCTGCTCAAGCTCCGAGGCATCGCCCTGAGCGCCCCGGTCACGCGCGATCAGCCGGATTTCGACGCCCTCATCCCGTGGGTGGACAAGGTGCTCGACCAACTCCTGCCAGAGCCCGGCCCGTCGCTGGTGAACGTGAATTTCCCCGCCGAACCCGAAGGCATCCTCTGGACGCACCAGTCCGTCCGCCACTACGACGGGAAAATCGTGGCCGCCACCGACCCCATGGGCCGCGAGCATTTCTGGTTCACCGTCGTCCCAATCGAACAGCTCGAGGAAAACTCCGACCGCTGGGCCGTCCACCAGAACCTCGTCTCCATGACCCCGCTCTCGCTCGACCTCACCGATCACGACGAGCTCGCGAAGCT
>CBFGTW010000083.1:0-20023 GCA_965651855.1 uncultured Verrucomicrobiales bacterium | reverse complement strand
GCTTGCCCTGGCCGAACAGCAGCAAGCGGCACTGCGGGTGCAGGCGGAACGCGGGCTGGCAGAGGAAGCCAAGCTGCGCCGGCTGGCGGAAGCCCGTGAGACCGTCTCCCAGGCAGTGGAATTCATCCGCGGCAGGGATCTGGTTTCGGCCGATGCCTTGGTGGCGGATTTCACGCCACCCGCACCTCTGCCGGGGGCCGCGCATATCTTCCGCAGCCTCGGCGAGTGGCACGCGGTCAACGGCCGCTGGAGCATCGCGGCGGAGCGCTTTTCCTGCCTGACCGTCGTCAACCGCCAGGAACCCGGGGACACTCCCTCGCTCGATCACCTGAAATGCGGCGCCGCTTTGGCGGAGGCCGGAGATCCCGGAAAGTTCGACGCCTTCAGGCGGCTGATGTTCGAGCGCTACGCCCACGTTTCCGGCGGGATCGCCCCCGAGCGGGCGCTGAAGATCGCGATGCTGCTGCCCGCCGACGAAGCGTTGCTTGCGGAAGTCGCGCCGCTGATCGACTCGCTCAACGATTCGATCGAGAACTCCCGCCCGCCCGAAGGTCGGGATCACCGGAGCCAGCTGCTGCTGTGGCGGATGCTTTCGGTTTCCCTCGGGGAGCACCGGCGCGGCAACGACCTCCGCTCACGGGACCTGGCGCAACGATGCATCGCGGCCACCGGCGCGATCGAATCGCTGCGGGCATCGGCACGCGTCCTCCTCGCGATGAGCTTGGCGCGCCAAGGCGAGACGGCCGCCGCACTGGACGAGTTGACGCGTGCCGGGAATTCGATCGAAACCGCCACGGCCAACGGGCTCACCGGCATCGAGACGGCCCACGGATTCTGGCACGACTGGGTCATCGCCCGCATCCTCTGGCGCGAGGCGCGGGCGACGCTCGAAGGGCAGCGCTAACCACGGGTTCCTCCACCTCGCGCAACGCAGGCCGCTCCTTGGAAATGGTCACGGCCCGATCTCGATGGAGAAGAAGCCACGCACCTCGAAGCCGGCGGGAACCGTCACGGTCTGGGGTGAGGTGGTGACGCCTTTGTATCCGGGAAGCGGGGTGAAACCGCCGGTCAGGTCGGAGGAGCCGAGCAGATTGTAGCTCGTGCCTTGGGCCGCGTCCCAGCTCAGGTCCACGCTCTCCACTTCGTCCGACGCATTCCGTTGCACGTTGGAGATTCTCAGGTTGAGGTCGATCGGCACGGGCACCGGGAGAGCGAAACCGTCGACCGCTCCGGCGGCAAAGCCTCCTTTTTGGAATGTCCGGTTGCCCGGGTCCGCCACATAATCCCCAAGCGTATGGAAGCCTTCGAGCTGGCCTCCGCCGGTGATGTGGAAGTAGTTCGCGCCGGGGGTGGCCGCGCCGAAGTTGCCCGGGGCATCCTCGCCGGAGTAGTGGAAGTTGGCCAGATTTCCGCCATAGACGCTCGCGCTGACGGTGGCGTTGGTGTTGTTGAGGAAATCCTCGGCGCTGGGATACTCGCCGATGTCGCCATCGATGGTTTCGTCGCCCTCGTAAACCACGTAGAAACCTCCGGTGGCGGGATCGTGGGAGGCGCCGTGCACGCTTCCCTGGGCATTGGTGGCACCGTAGGCCTCGTAGCCCGCCTCGCCGGGTTCCGGCACGATGGCATTCGAGTCCGCCAGCCAATCCGCGAAGCTGGGCCAGCGGACCACATCCCCGAAGGCGTTGATCCCGTAAACGATCCCGCTGTCCGGATCGTTGGCGAAGGCTTGGTAGGTGCCGTAGTCCTCGTGGCTGCCCTCGAGCACTCCCGCGTTGACGTTGGCGCGGCCGACGACGGGGACGTCGCCGGCAGCGATGCCCGTGAAACCGCGAATCTCGCCCATTGCGTTCACGAAGTAGAGGTAGCGCCCGCCGATGTCCGGCGGCGCGGCGGCCGGCCCCGTGACCGTGACCGAGAAGTTGTCGATGGTGACCGGCCCGCTGTTCGGCGCGATGTCGAAAATCAGATAGCGCTCGCGGCGGGAGAACGAAAGCACGCCGCTGTCAGCCGGGGTGGCGGAGCCGTCGAGATAAACCTCATAGGTGGAAACCTGGAGCCCGGTGACGTCGATGTCCTCGATCACGACCCGGAAGTCCACCGGCTCGCCGTAAGGCAGACCCTCGGCGATGGCTTCGTTGGTACCCGTCATGGTGCCGTTCGAAAGCGGCGAAAGCCGCTTGAAGACACTGGCGGAGGCTTGGTTGGCGTCGGCCTGCAGTTGCATGCCGAGATTCGCCCCGCCGACGGCCGCGTTCGGATTGTCGGTGAGCATCCACGACATCCGGCGGTTGGCGTCGGCGACGCTGTCATTGTCGAAGGTGAAGGCGACTTCGTAGCGGTTGCCGACGAGGTGGGCGCCAAAATCATAGGGAGTCGCGAAATCAGCGGACAGCTGGATCGCACCCACACCGGGCACGGACTCGATCCGCAGGGCGTTTCCAGCGATGGAGTACGCCGCGGGGTCTTTGCCCATGCCGGAGGCGATCCACGAGAGCGGTTGCTCGAGCGCGGCAGCACCGGAGAGCCGCGACGCGATCTCGGTGTTCACGCCATCGGTGCCGAAGCCGGTGGCGGCGGAGTCACTCGCGGCGATGTCGAAGCTGTCGCCGATGATCAACTGCCCTGACGCGGCGAGCGGAAGCAGGAGGAATGGGAGCAGGTGGAGGTTTTTCATGGGTTTGAAACTGCGGCCGGCCCATGGCTGCGGGCTGGGCCATCGATCAATGCATGGCGCCACCACGGATTTCGTTCGGGGAATTTTCGCGGGTGGGCGAACGTTTCGACTCCGGCGCGACATGCACACCGCGGACACGCTTGTGACTTCCGATCCATCCATCCCCCTCGACGAGGGCGCGGGCGAATTCGTCTGCCTCTTGATCGACCTGCAACCGCAGCTCCGGTCGTTCGTCGGCCATCTGGTGCCGGTGGTGGACGCGCGTGCCGACATCCTCCAGGAGGTGAACATGGTCCTGTGGAAAAAGCGTCCGACCTTCCGGCCCGGCACGAACTTCCGGAACTGGGCCTACACGGTGGCGCGATTCGTCGTGATGGGCCACCAGAAGCGCGCCAAGCGGGACAAGCGCCTCGTGTTCGACGACGAGTTGCTGGAGACGCTGGCGGAGGACTTCGAGGAGAGCGATCCCTCCATCGCCGAGCGGATGCCAGCCTTGCGGCGCTGCCTGCGGAAGGTCCCGGAAAACGAGCGCCGTCTGCTGCTGGACCGGTACGTGCATCATGGCACCGTCGAGCGCGAGGCGCAGACGAGCAGCCGCAGCGCGGCGGCCTTGCGCGGCACCCTGTTCCGCCTTCGGATCGCCCTGCGCCGCTGTATCGAGCGCGAACTCAAACAAGAACCCGGCCCGACATGAAGCGCTTGGAATTCGAACAACTTTGCCAAGCGGCGCTCGAAGGCATTTGCACGACCGACGAGTTCGCCCGCCTCCAAGAAGCGCTCGCCGAATCTCCGGAAAACCGGCGGTTGTTTCGCGAAACCTTCGTCCTCCACGAGATGTTGCAGGCGGAGTCCGAGCTTCTCAAGCCGTCCACGGACCGCCCGGCGCTCATCCCTGTGGATTCCGTGCTACGGGACGAGCGGCGCCGGGACTTCCGGCGGGCGGTGGCCGCGGCCGCGGCCGTCGTGCTGCTGGCTCTCCTGTCGCTGCAGATCGTCCGCTCCCGCGAGGTGCCGCCGGACTTCCGGCTGACGGCCGCGCCCAACAGCAAATACACCGTCACCCGGACCGGAGATCCGGACGCGCCGCCCGACGAGTTGTCGGCCGGCTCGCAGGTGCACCTGGTGGAAGGCACGCTGGAGCTGGAGTTTTCCAACGGCGTCCATTCGATCGTCCAGGGACCGGCCAGATTCACCCTGCAGAACCCGATGCGCCTTGCTTTGGAAGAGGGATCCGCGCGATTAGAAGTCCCGGAGCCGGCCCGCGGTTTCACGGTGGTGACGCCGCGGATCGAGGCGGTCGATCTCGGCACCGCCTTCGGCGTGATCGAGCGCCTCGAGCAACCGGCGCAGGTCCATGTTTTCGACGGCCATGTTCGGGTCGGCGCCCGCACCGGAGCCCGCGAGATGCGTACGCTGAACGCGGGCGTCGCCGTGGAAGCCTCCATCCCCGGCCGGCTTCGGGCGATTGCGGCGGACCGCTCGCTGTTCTTCGAAAAGCTGCCTCCGGACCTGCCGTTCATCCATCTCTCCTTTGAGCCGGATCCCTCCGCCGGCGGCCTCGCAATCGGCGGCCACCACCCGGCCGTAGGCTCCGCGACGGCACGCCTTCATCCCAAGGGCGCCGGCCTCGCGGACGGCGTGGTCGGCAAGGCGGCGCGATTCGACGGCAGAGCCACTCCGGTGGAAACCGACTGGCCCGGCGTTGGCGGCTCGGCCCCGCGCACGATCGCCGCTTGGATCCGCCAGGAACCCGGGCTCCCCCACCGGCCGTACCAGACGATCGCTGGCTGGGGCGACCCGACGATCGGCTTGGCTGCGAAATGCGAGCTGCTGCTCTACCGCGCCAGGCCGCGCTCGCCGACGGTCCTGCGGCTGTCCTTCGACCAATTCCTGTTCTCCGGCACCACGGATCTCGCCGACGGCCGCTGGCACCATGTGGCCGCCGTGTGCAGGCCCGATCCGGCCGGAGGAGACGCTCCCCTGGTCGACCTCTACGTGGATGGGCGCAGGGAGTTCATCGATCCCGCGACTTCCTCGATCGCGCCACCGATGCTCCGCGGTCCGCACACACGGATCTCCGAGGGCAACGCGATGCCGTTGGTCATCGGCCACACCGACCGCCCGGCGCGGAATCGTGGATTCCGCGGCATGATCGACGAACTGTATGTCTTCGAGGCCGCGCTGGGCCCCGAGCGCATCCGGCAGCTCGCGACGCCGCCCGCCGGCGATCGCTGACAAACGTTCGCCTTGTCGCGAACGGATCGCCAGCCGCGGACATGCAACGTGAGGCGGGCGCAACCGTCCCCCGCCCCAAAACCCACGAGAACCCATGAGATTCCGACTCCCCGCGCTGCTGGGCGCCGCATGCCTCGCCACCGGCCAGGCTTCCTCCGCACAACCCAACGTCATCCTCGTCTTCATCGACGACCTCGGCTGGGGCGACCTTTCGTGCTACGGCAGTCCCGTGGTGGACAAGGAAGGCAAGCCGATCACGGCGAACCTCGACCGTCTCGCCGCCGAGGGCATCCGCTTCACGGACGGCTACGTCGCCTCCCCCATTTGTTCACCCTCGCGGGTCGCGCTCCTCACCGGCATGCATCCGTCGCGCCACGCGATCCACAGCTTTCTCAACGACACCGCGTCCAATGCCAACCGCAACATGAACGATTGGCTCCAGCCGGAGACGAGCAACTCGGCGCGTCTGTTCCGGGACGCGGGCTACGCAACCGGCATGTTCGGCAAGTGGCACATGGGCGGCGGCCGCGATGTGAACGCCGCGCCCTTCCCGCAGGATTACGGCTTCGAGGAATCGCTCACCTCCTTCGAGGGCATGGGCGACCGGATCCTCTACAACGGCCACGGACTTTCCAACCAGAACGCCGATGTTCCGGGTCAGATCACCTGGGTCGAGTGGTGGCAAGGGGCGGTTTACCATACCGACGCCGCGATCGATTTCATCGAATCCGCGCACGCCGAAGACAGGCCGTTCTTCGTCTATGTCCCCCACGACGACACGCACTCGCCGTATCATGTCGAGCCGGGGCGCGAGAACGACTTCGACCACGTCACCGGCGACGACCAGGCCCGGCGGTTCCTCGGCGAACTCCACGCGCTCGACCGCCAGATCGGCCGGTTGGTGGACACCGTGGACGGCCTCGGCCTCGCCGAAGAGACGCTGATCGTGGTGGTGGGCGACAACGGCGCGCCGAACGACAACCTGAACAACCTGCTCAACCGCAACGGCGGCCTGCGCGGCGGCAAGGGCTTGCTGTGGGAAGGCGGCATCCGCGAGCCGTTCATCGTCCGCATGCCCGGCACCGTGCCGGAAGGAGTGGTTAATTCCACCACCGCCGTGTCCACGATCGACCTGTTGCCGACCTTCTGCGCGCTGGCGGGGATCGAGCTGCCGAACGCACCGTTCGAAGGGGAAAACCTGCTCGATGTTTTCAAAGGATCCACCCGTCCCCGCTCGCGTCCGCTGCTCTGGGAATTCGGCACCGTTTCGAATCTCGCGGTCAATTCGCCGAAGCTCGCCGTCCGCGTGGGCGACCACAAGTTCATGCGCAATCCGGACGGCAGCGACCGGCAGTTCTACAACCTTGCGACCGACCGCAACGAGGCCACCAATCTCGCCACGCTGCCGGAACACGCGGACACCATCGCGCCGATGGAGGCGACGCTGATGCGATGGTACGAGGAGATCGTGCTCGGCGAGAAGGGGCAAACCTACGTCAAGATCCCGCCGCAGCAGCCAGCGTTGCTTCTGGCGGACAGCTACGACCTGCCGGGCGGCTCGTCGGCCGGCACCGGCTTCGGCAGCGGCAGCGGCGTCAACGAAGGGCTCGCCGAGCGACTCACCGGCACCCTCTCCGGCTCGATGAACTACGTCCAAACCACCACCGGCAAACCGGCCGGCGCCCACTCGATCGCCGGCAACACGCTGACGATCGCCAAGGCCGCCAACCCGACCGCGTTCCAATTCTCCGACACCGGGACCGGAGCCTTCAACTTCGGGCCCTACCTGCGCGGGCGCCACTACGAGTGGCGGATCACGCTCGACATGGGCGATCCCGATCCGGCCGCGGCGCGCATGACCCTCGGCATCGCGGACTCGGCCGCTCCCGACGGCGGCGTGGCCGGGCACGATCTGGGAGTCCAGGTCGCACTCGTGGCGGGCAACACCGTTTCCGTGTTCAAGCGCGTCGACGCTCCCTCCCACGCCGGCACCGGAGACATCAACACCGCGATCCGCACCGGCCTTCCCGCCGCGCAGCCGGTGGAGATCCGCGTGGTGATGCACGACAGCACGGACTACTCCGGATTCCACACCACCTATGAGATCTTCGTCAACGGCACAAGCGCGGACACCGGCAGCATCACCTTTGCCAATGATTCGAGATATCTCATCTTCGACACCGCGCCCAATACCGGACCCGTGCGCTATGACAACTTTGCTCTCGAGACGTTCGACGTGGGCGAGGCCATCTTCGGCCGAATTCCGGAAGTTGGCGTCTCGGAGTTTGCTCCGGCGGCCGTTTCGGGATTGGAGCGCGTCCGGCTTTTCTGGAGCACGCGCCCGGGGCAGTCGGTCGAGCCGGTGATCTCGGCGGATCTCGCGGCGTGGGAGCCTCTGCTGGAAAACGACTCGCCGATGGAGGTGAACACCCGCTTCGGCACCATCCGCTGGCTCGAGGTGGAAATTCCCGAAGCCCATCGCGAGAGGGCGTTCCTGCGCCTGAATGTCACGCAGTGAAGTTTACGACGATCGATCGGAATCTAGTGCCATGAGAACTTCGCTCGTCGCCGCCTCGCTGGGATTTGCGGCCGTGCTTCCGCTTCCGGCCGAGGTGGTCGTCATCCCGACCGGAGGAGCGGCCGGCGGGCTCGCCCCGCTCGCGGTCGACATCTCGTTCGACGCCACCGGCGCGGCTTCCGCCGCCGGCGCTCCGTTGTCCGTGCTGGGCACCACGACCGAAGGCGGAGCCTTCGGCGCGACGCTCGGGCTGGTGCTCGACCCGATCAAGAATGTCTCCACCACGCCCGCGACGCTCGGCGACAAGCTGGCAGCCGGAACCCTCGACCGCGACGGCAACAGCTTGATCGGCGTGAGCGGAAACCCGAACGGCGGCGGCATCGGCGCGGACGCCGAAAACCGCGAGGGGATCGCGTTTTTGCTCGATGCCACCGGCGGCATCGACCCCTCGCTGGAAGTCCGTCTCAACGTCATCCGCGTCCGGAACGTCGGGCGGGACGGCATCGATCCCGTGGGGACCGAATCGTTCTCGGTCATCCATCCCGGGACCCGGCAATCGCTCGACTTCGCGCCCACCTCCGGCCTGGAAGGGTGGTTCGACGTTTCCGGGCTCGGATTGTCGCTCCAGGGTGGGACCTCCGGGCCGGTGGCCGTGATCGCCTCCGGCGATGTCGGCGGGTTCCGCGTGGCCGGGCTTTCCCTGGATGTGGCGCCGACCGACGAAGGCGCACGGCAGGGAGCGGTCGGTGAAAGAGGAATCTCCTATGTGTCCGGCGACATCGTCCGGATCGACCCGCCGCCCGCCTCGATGCAACCCGGCGCGGCCGAGCGCTGGAGCCGCATCCAGCTGGTGACGGAGAAGCAGAGCGTGACGCTCGATGAAGACGTCGCCGTGGATCACCTGGTTGATGGGCCTGTCACGATCGGGAGTGCCCCGCCGGCACCCGGCGTCCTGCCGACGGGCGTGACGCTTTCCAGCCACTACCTCCACGCGGATCTGCCGCCCGGCGCGCCGCCGGCGGTGCTTTTCGCGACGATCACGTTCGAAAGCCCGGTCGTGGGGCTTGCTTGGACCTCGCTTGGAAGCGGCGACCCGGGGGCGCTCGAGCGCACCGACGCGATGTTCGCGCCCGATGGGACGATTTTCGCACCAGGGCCGTCCCGCGGCAGCGGTGGCGACGATGGCGTGGACCAGTTCTCGATCGACGCGAGCGGTCGCACCTTGACGGTCACCTTCCGGCTCGAGGGCGGCGACGATCTCGACGGGCTGCGCGTCATCACCCGCACCAAACCCGTCGAGCCGCCGCCCGCCGCGCCGAACATCGTGGTCTTCCTCGCCGACGACATGGGCATCGGCGATACCAGCGCCTATCAGGATTGGGCGGGCATCGCGGACGGCGCGCAGATCCACACGCCGGCGATGGAGCGGTTGGCGGACCTGGGCGTGCGCTTCACGGACGCGCACGCGCAGAACCGCTGCACCCCCAGCCGCTATGCCTTGCTCACCGGCCGCTACGCCTGGCGCGCCGGCTTGCTTCAAGGCGTCCTGATGGGCGCGCAAAAGGATCCCCTGATCGATCGCGGCCGGCCGACCCTGCCCGCCTTTCTCAAAGGCCGCGGCTACTCCACCGGGATGGTCGGCAAATGGCACCTCGGCCTCGCCTACCGACGCGAAGACGGCACGGAGGCAACCGGCTGGAACGACTCCGACCTGCGGTTGCCGATGCGCGACGGCCCGCTCGACCACGGCTTCGATTTCTTCGACGGGTTCTCACGCTCCCACCACACCTCCGGCCCCGACGGGACCACGAACAACACCGCCGACCAATCAACCGGTCCGGGCTGGATCCGCTGGCGCCGGGTGGAGGGAGCCACGGGCATCGGCAAGCAGCTCACCGGCACCTACTTGTTCGACCGTATCGGCCAGCGGCTCCATGATTCCGCGACCGGTTTCGTGGCGGATCATCTGGCGTCGCCGGTCGGCGGCACCCGGCCGTTCTTCCTGTGGTACGCCTCGCATGCGAACCACACGCCCTACACGCCGGACCCTTCAATCAACGGCGTCCCCGTCGCCGGCGCCAGCCGCTGGAAAAACGGCGAGGCCACGGGATCCGCGCGGCACGATTTCATTCATCTGAACGATGTGCTCCTGGCCGAACTCATGGCCTATCTGGAAGACACCGACGACCCCCGGAACCCGGGCTCCAAGCTCATCGACAACACCCTGCTGATCTTCACCAGCGACAACGGCGCGGAAATCAACGACCCCAACGCGACGGGAAACCTGCGCGCGTTCAAGGCGCGCATCTACGAAGGCGGGCACCGCGTTCCCTTTCTCGCCTGGTGGAAGGGCGGCGGAATCGGCGACAGCACCGAGGACGGCAGCGGCGGCTCGACCGACGCGCTGCTGGGATTGCAGGACCTCTATCCGACATTCGCCGAGATGCTCGGTTCCCCGCTGCCGGCACCGGAATCGCCCGGCGATCCGGCGGTGGACGGCTTCAGCCGCTGGGCGGCGCTCCGCGGGCTGCCCGGACCGCCGCGGCCGCCGCTCGTCACCAACGAGCAGGCGGGGCAGACTTGGTTGTCCCTGCAATACAATGGCACCGTCCCGGTCGATCCCGCAATGACGGGGAACTGGAAGGTCATTTTCGCCCCCGAATTGCTCCAGGGCACGGCGGAAAAGTCCGGCGTCGCCAATCCATTGCAACTGTACGAACTGGAGAGCGACCGGGGAGAGACCCACAACCTGGCGGACAGCCCCGCCCACCAGGAACTCCTGGCGTGGCTCTCGCGCTGGGCGGAACGGATTGTCAACGGCGACGGGACCCGCCGATCCCCGCCCGAGACCAGTTTGCGGCTGGAGCCCGCCGACGGCGGCATCCGGCTGCGGTTCCGGGTCGAACCGTTCTTCGACTATGAACTCGAGCGGTCCGGGAATCTCCTCGAGTGGGAAAGCATTGCATCGCTGAGGCAACCCCAGACCGCCGATCTCGACGTTTTCCGTGCCGCGGACAGCCCCCGCGAGTTCTTCCGCATCGTCTCCCGGCAGTGAATCCCCCGGCAGTTTGGACGGGCCGGAAGCTCGCGGAGCCCGCGTCGGCAGCCCGCCCCGCCGCCATCCTGAAACCCGCCTCGGCCGCCAAGACCTCGGGCTGCCAAGCTTCGGTCGCGGCCCCCGCGGGGGAATCAACGAGTTGTTCATCTTCGGGGCCGCGCTGGCCGGAGCGCGGAATCGCGAGCTGGCGAATCCGTGATTTCTTCGCACCGCGGGACTTTTCCCGAACGGTTCGGGTGTGACTGGAGATTCCCTCTTTGGATTCTCCCGTCCACCAAGCTCGCCGCCTCCGGCCGCCGGTCCAAAACCCACAATGAACCCTCGAACCCATCTCCGTGCCCGACTGCTGGTCGTTTCCGCCGTGGCCACTCTCACCCCTTTGCCCGCCACCGCGCAGGCACCCCCCGTCACCGCAGGCCTCAAGGTCCAGCTTGACGCCGGCGGGCTCGCCAACCTTTCCAGCGGAGAAATCGTGACCTCATGGCCCGATTCCGCGGTGGGACTGATTCCCGGCGACGCGGCCCAGGACGCGGTCCTCGCCCACGGTCTCGGCGCGCCGAAATTCATCGCCGCCGATCCCGTCTTCGGCGGCAAGCCGGCCGTGGAATTCACCGGAGCCGATGCCCTTGGCTTCGCCGGTTCGCTGGGCCTCGCCACGGGCGAAGGTGCGCAGCCGTTCACGGTCTTTGTCGTGGCCACCAGCGAAGCGACGGCCATCGCGCCCGCGTTCTCTTTCGGCGACATCAAGAACAACGTCGCCGACGGCACGCTGGGAGCCTCAATGAAATGCGACATCAGCGTCGCTGACGCCGGCCTCCGTTTCAACGGCGGCAACCGCCTCTTCGGCCCGGCCTTCGAGCCGGATCGTGCCCGGATCGGAATGTACCGCATGGGCGTCGGGACGACCTATGGCGAAGCCATCTTCCGCAGCGACAACCGGGCGAAAGTCCCGACCAACGTGACCGCCGCGGGCGAAACTCTCAATCTCCTCGACGAAGGCTACCACGTCGGTGCCGGCATGACCGCGAACTCCGGCGTGCTGAACGAACTCGCCGACGGCCGCATCGCCGAGATCCTTTTCTACAACCGCGAACTCAGCGACGCGGAAGCCAACGAGGTCGGCTTCCACCTCGAACAGAAGTACGGGCTGGATACCGCCTACACCGACCCCGCCGTTGCCGATCCCCCGCAGGATCCGCGGCCGAACGTCGTGCTCATCCTGCTGGACGACCTCGGCTGGAGCGACATCGGATGTTATGGCGGCGAGGCCCGCACCCCGCGCATGGACGCGCTGGCCGCCCAAGGCCTCCGCTTCCGGAATTTCCACAACACCGCCCGCTGCAGCACCACCCGCGCCGCGTTGCTCACCGGTGCCTACACCCAGCAGGTCGCCCAGGTTCCCGGGGCATCCCTTCCGAATCTCCGGACGGACAACAACATCACCATCCCCGAACTGCTCTTCAACAACGGCTACCGCACCTATATGGCCGGGAAATGGCACCTGGGCACCGCTCCCTACGAGCGCACCACCTCACGCGGCTTCCAGCACGTCGTCGGTATCGGCACCTTTGCCAGCGGCCACGGCGTGGACTACTGGGACGAAGGAGCCCACAACATCGTCTCCGCGGAAAACGAGATCCCGCTCCGTGACTACCCGGACGGAACCTTTCACCACAGCGACGCGCTCGGCGACTACGGCGTGGATTTCCTCGACCACCACTTCGCCAAGAACGACGGAGCGAGTTTCTTTCTCTATCTCCCCTACAACCCGCCGCACTTCGCCCTCCAGGCCCCCGCAGCCCTCGCCGACACCTACATGGACATTTACGATGATGGCTGGGACGTCGTCCGTGAAGCCCGCTACAACCGGATGCTGGCGGAAGGCATCATCGACACCACTTATCTCAACTCTCCGTTCAGCGACAGTCCCTACAACGACACCCTCGGCGCAGCCATTCAGCCGGTGCCCGCCTGGGACTCGCTCGCTGCCGACCGCAAGGCGGACCTGATCCGGCGCATGGCGCTCTATTCCGCCATGATCGAGCAGGTCGACCAAAGCATCGGCCGGGTGATCGACCGCCTGGATGCCGAAGGCCAGCTCGACAACACCATCGTCATGGTGATGAGCGACAACGGCGGGAATGCCGAAGGCGGGATGTTCGGCCAGACCTTCGGCCAGAACAACCATCCTCCCCTCACCGGCGCGCAGTTGACCAACATGGGCCAGCCCGGCGCCAACGACAACCTGTGGCTCGGCGGCGGCTGGGCCAACGTCAACAACACGCCGTTCCGCTACTACAAGCGCTACTCGCACGAAGGTGGCATCCGTACGCCGCTCATCGTCCACTGGCCCGACGGCATCGCCAATCCCGGCCGCTGGACCGACCAGAACAGCCATCTGGTGGATATCATGAAAACACTTGTCGATATCACCGGTGTGACGTTCCCGCAGACCTTCGCGGGCCACACCGTGGTCCAGCCGGAAGGCGCCAGCCTCGTCCCCGTCTTCGACAATCAGCCGGAGTTCCCCCGCCAGCTCGGCTACGAGCACGAGTCCACCCGCGCATGGGTCGATGGCGATTGGAAGCTGGTCACCAAGACCTTCTCGTCCACCGACGGCAGCTCGCCCGCCCACATGCTGGAGCTCTACAATATGGCGGACGACCCGACGGAGTTGAACAACCTCGCCGCCAGCAACACGCAGCGCGTGAGGGCGATGGTCGATGCCTGGAATGCCTGGGCGACCCGTGTCGGCGTCCCGCAGGATCGTCTTCTCGATCTCCCCCAGCCCACTTCCTCGACGCTTCCCGGCGATCTGTTCAAGGACAACTTCAATCGGCCCTATTCCACCGACGCGGACGCCTCGCAGGATGGCATGACCGGCAGTCTCATCCCGCCGATGGGCGCGGGGAGCGCCTACTACGAAGGCTACGAAGGCAGCGGTCTGCCGGACTCGATCCAGATTCTCGACGGCCGGATGCAGCTCGCCGTCGGGCCGGGCATGTCAGAGACGGGATTGATGCACAACTTCATCGGCCAGGACATCATCGACGCCGGCGGGTTCAGCGTTGAGATGACCGTCACCGCGATCAATTCCACCGGCACCGACCTGGGCGACCGCTATGGTGGCTTCGGGGTGGGACTGACGGAGACCGAGGCCGCCGGCGGGGGGGAGATCGGCACTCCCGTGACGTTCCGCGGCCGCACCTCCAATCCCGTCGGGCAGGCGGATTTCTTCGTCGATCTCGATTTGAACGGAAACCTGAAAGCCTGGAGCCATGGGCAGTTGATCGCGACGGTGCCGGTCGGCGCCACCACCGGCACGCTCACCGCGAAGTTCGCGCTGGATGGCTTCTCCACCACCAGCACGGTGGAAGTCACGGCCTTCTTCAACGGCCAGCCGGTCGACCTCGACGGCGCCGATCCCAACTCGATCACCCGGACCTTCTCCTGGGAGCACGACAACCAGAACTACATCGGTCTCAGCGCGCGGGGCACCGGCTACGTCGGCATCGACAATCTCGCCATCCGCAAGCTGCCGCTGGCCGACGGGCTGTCGCTCGCTCACGCCGTGGCCGCGGGACTGGAAGAAGACGACACCGCGCCGGGAGCGGATCCGGACGGCGACGGTCGCCCGAATTTCCTCGAATGGGCGATCGGCACCGATCCCGCCGTGCCGGACGCCGGCGTGACTCCGATGACGCTTGTGACGATCGATCCCGGCGCGGACCGGTTTCGCTTCGAAATCCGACGCCTGGAAAGCCGCGATGCCGCCGGTGTCGAATACGTGGTGATGGTTTCCGATGACCTCGAAGACTGGACATCGGTGGACGCGGTGGCGGTGTCGGTACCGCAGCCGATCGCCGGTAAGCCCGGCTATGAGACCGTTGAATTGGAGCTGCCCGCGGGGCTTGTCGACGGCAAAACCCGGTTGTTCGCGCTAATTTCCGTCACCCCGGCACCCTGATCTCCCGCCCGTCATCCGAAGCAAGAACCGTGAAACCACTCGCCTGCATTCTCCTGATCCTGTTCTCCGCGCTCGCCGCCCGGGCCGCGAAGCCGAACATCGTCGTCTTCCTCTCCGACGACCATACTTGGCGCGACTCGTCGCTCTACGGATCGACCGAAATCGAGACGCCGCACATGGAGCGGGTCGCCAAGGACGGCATGACCTTCGACCAGGCTTTCGTCAATTCGCCCACCTGCGCCCCCGCCCGGGCCGCCCTGCTGACCGGTCTCTACCCGGCGCGCAACGGCGCGGAACCCAACCACTCGCGGCCGCGCAAAGATATCAAGAAACTCCCCGCATATCTCCGCGAACTCGGCTACGAGGTCGTCTCCTTCGGCAAGGTCGGACACTATGCGCAAACTCCCGAGTATGGCTTCGATCTCGCCCGCCACTTCGGCTACCACGAGGATGTCGCCATCCCGAAGGCCATCGAGTGGCTGGAGAACCGCGAAAGCGACAAACCGCTGTGCCTTTTCGTCGGCACCAACTGGCCCCACGTGCCCTGGCCGCGCGAGCGCGGCGAGTTCCCATCCGACGACCTCCAGGTCCCGCCCAACCACGCCGACACACCCGCCTCCCGGGATTGGCGCGGACGCTACCTCGCCGCCGTCCGCACGATGGATGACGAACTCGGAGCGGTTTACGACGCGGCCCGCGAAAAATTCGGCGACAACCTGTTCTTCCTCCACACCAGCGACCACGGCGCGCAGTGGCCCTTCGCCAAATGGAATCTTTACGAGGACGGCATCCGCACGCCCTTTGTGGCCGCTTGGCCCGGCGAGATCGAGCCGGCCACCCGCACCAAGGCGATGGTCTCGTGGATCGACGTCCTCCCGACGCTGGTGGATGTCGCCGGCGGCACCCCGCCCGCCGACATCGACGGCCGCTCGATCCTGCCCGTCCTGCGCGGCGAAAAGGACAGCCACCGCGAGCGGATCTTCACCACCCACAGCGGCGATGGCAGCAACAACGTCTTTCCCATCCGCTCCGTCCGCACCGCCGACGGCTGGAAGTACATCCGCAACCTGCACCCGGAGTTCCTCTTCACCAGCCACACCACCCGCAACCGCGCCGACGGCGGCTACTGGGCGAGCTGGGTGGAAGCGGCCGTCACCGATCCGAAGGCCCGCGAACGCGTCCTCGCCTACCAACAACGCCCGCCCGCGGAACTCTATCAGGTCAACGACGACCCGTGGGAAATGAACAACCTCATCGACGATCCCGCCCATTCCGAACGCGTCGCCGGGCTTTCCAAGGAACTCGACGCGTGGATGGAGGAGACCGGCGATGAGAAGAAGGTCTCCGGCCCACCGAAGAAAATCGCGTCTCGCAACACGCCCAACATTGTCGTCGTCTTCGTCGATGACATGGGGTTCACCGACCTCTCGTGCTTCGGCGGCGATGTCGTCAAGACCGAGAACCTCGACCGGCTCGCCGCCGAGGGCATCCGCTTCCGGCAGTTCTACGTCAACTCGCCCATCTGCTCGCCCTCGCGCGTCGCCCTGACCACCGGCCAGTATCCGCAGCGCTGGCGGATCACCTCGTACCTCAACAACCGGCGCGACAACAACCAGCGCGGCGTGGCGCAGTGGCTCGACCCGAAGGCCCCGGTGCTCGCCCGCCAGCTCCAGCGGGCCGGCTACACGACCGGCCACTTCGGGAAATGGCACATGGGCGGCCAGCGCGACGTCGCCAACGCCCCCGCGATCCACCAATATGGATTCGACCGCCATCTCACCAACTTCGAGGGCATGGGACCGAAGTTGCTGCCGCTCACGCGGACTCCCGATTCCGACGAACCCGGTCGCATCTGGCAGGACGCCGAGCGGCTCGGCGGTCCGTTCGAGTGGATGCAGCGGTCGGAGATCACCGGCGGCTTCGTTTCCGCGGCCATCGAGTTCATCGACCAGGCGGCCGCGCTCGAACGGCCGTTCTACGTCAATGTCTGGCCCGACGACCCCCACTCGCCGTTCTTTCCGCCGCTCGACCGCTGGGGGAACGACAAGCGCTCCCGCTATTACGGGGTCATCGACGCGATGGACGAACAGCTCGGCCCGCTGTTCGAACGCATCCGCGGCGACGAGAAACTCCGCGGGAACACCCTCATCGTCTTCTGTTCCGACAACGGTCACGAGGCCGGCGCGGGCAAGGGCGACCCGCTGCGCGGCGCGAAAACCTGGCTCTACGACGGCGGCATCCGCTCGCCCCTGATCGTCTGGGGTCCCGGGCTGCTCGCCGATAGCACCGCCGGAACAATCAACGACGAGTCCTTCCTTTCCGCCATCGACATCAATCGCTCGCTCTACACCCTCACCGGCGCCGAACTGCCGGAAGGGCAACAGCTCGACGGCGAGGATCTCTTCGAAACGCTGGTCGGAAAGGCCCGGAAAAGCCGCGAGTCCCCGCTCTTTTTCCGCCGCCCGCCGGACCGGCCGGGCGAGAACGGCAGGGACAATCCCGACCTCGCGGTGCGCGACGGGAAGTGGAAGTTCCTCGTCAACTACGACGGGTCCGACCCCCAGCTCTACGACATTGTCGCCGATCCCGCCGAGTCGGAGAACCTCGCGGCGGAGTTCCCCGAGGTGGCGGAGCGCCTGAAGGACGCGGTCTTCGCGTGGAACGCGTCGATGCCCAAGGACGCTGGCGATCCGTCGTTCGTCGCCTCGCCGCGGCCCGACCGGCAGCAGAACCAGAACCGCCGGCGCAACCACGACAACCAGCCGGCGCGGTGAGACACCGCTTTTTTTGTAACACCGGCTGCACCCGCAACACAGCAAACAGTAGCCAACTTGCCGCGGACACCCGTTGTCCGCGAGGTTCGTCGGTTGCCTCTAAATCCCCCGGGTCCCGTCAATGCGGATTCCCCGGGGCAAAAACCCCAAGTCCCCATGAACCAAAAACTCCCCATCTCCGTGACTCGAATCCCGCGATCCGCCAAGGCCGTCCTCGCCGCATTCGCCTTCTCCTCGGCCTGCCCCGCGGCCGTGCTCGTCAACCTCGACCCCTCCGCCGCCGCCTGGAGCGGAAACGAGGCCGACGGACTGACCGCCACCTTGTCGGGAACGACCACGGCCAACGGCCACACCGTCAACCTGGAATTCACGCCGACCGCGGCCGACCTGACCGGGACGGTGGTGCTGTTCGAGTTCGGAGGTTCCTCCAACGGCTTCGCGTTGTCCCTGGTCGAGGGCAGGCTGACCTATTCCGCGAAGCACAACTCCAACGACACGCGCGCCGCGGATTCCCTGTTCGATATCGCACTCCGCCCCGATGGATCAAACCCCGGCGAAATCGCCGTGCAATCGAGCTTGCCTACGCTCACCGTCGGTACCGCCTATTCGGCCGCTGTTTCGTGGAACCAAGCCGAGCTGACTCTCCAACTCGGAATCGAGGACGAGCTCCAGACCACCGGATCGCTGAATCAATTCCAGATCACCGGAGTGGCGGGAAACTGGAGCGGCAACCAGTCCCTCGGCTTCGGCGAACTCTTTTCCAGCGCCGGGGGCTTCGGCGGCGAGCTGGCTGAGAATACCGTCCCCGACCCTTGGGATGTGGACGAGACACCGGTGAAAACCTTCGACGGCTCGCGCACCCAAGCTCATTTCTGGAACACCGTCGGCACGGTCAACGCGATCCCCGAACCCGCCACCGCGCTGCTCGGCGCCTGCGGCGCACTCTCGCTCCTGTTCCGACGCCGGCGCCCGTCCGCGTGTGTTCCAGCCTGATCCACGGCCGCTCCCGTTCCACCGAATCGCCCGCGGGGAATCGCTTTCCCGTCGTTCTCGACAGTCCATGAAAGCCAGTCCCAAACCCCCGCTGTTCACCGCCCTGTTCCTCCTTGTCGCACCGCTAGGCGCCCAGGACTACGGTGCCGCCGACGTGCGTGCCGAGCTCGCGGCTCCCGCCGACACCCGGCCGCTGGTCGACCACTGGATGCGGGACACCTATGTGACCCTGGGGCCGGACGGCGCCTACTATCTCACCGGCACCACCGCCGCACCCGACCGGAAGTGGGAGAAAGAAGGTCCCCACTGCTGGGACTGGAACGACGGTCTCTACCTGTGGAAGTCCCCGGATCTGGAGGACTGGGAATCCCTCGGAAGGGTGTGGAACCTGGATGAGGCGACCTGGCAGTCGAAGTTCAGCCAGCGCAAGAAGGCGCGCCACGGGACGGGCTACCTGATGGACGCCAAGCGCCGCGCGGTGTGGGCGCCCGAGATCCACTACATCGAATCGGCGCGAAATTGGTTCTATGTCGCGTGCATGAACGACCATGCACCGCAGAAAGGCTCGTTCATCCTCCGCTCCACCAGCGGCACGCCCGAGGGCCCCTACGAGAATATTCCGGGAAACGACACCGCGCCGATTTTCGGCAATATTGACGGTTCGCTGTTCGAGGACGACGATGGTTCGGTTTGGTTCATCGGCCACAACCATTTCTTCGCCCGCATGAAGGACGACATGTCGGGACTAGCCGACGAGCCGCGGCGCTTCATCGAGACCCCCTATCCGGAAGAACCTTACATCGAGGGCGCTTTCGTGGTGAAGCACGGCGGCAGATATCATCTGGTGCAGGCGATCTGGTCCTTCAAGATGCCGGACGGTGGATTCTCGTACAATGCCGGCTCGCCGAAGCGCGGCGGCGTCCGGTGGTCCTATGACTGTGTCATCGCCTCGGCGGATTCGCTGGAGGGCCCCTACGGCAAGCGCTACACGGCAGGCGTCGGCATCGGCCACAACAACTTGTTCCAGGACAAGGAGGGCAACTGGTGGGCGACCCACTTCGGCAATCCCCGCGGCACCAAGGAATTCCAGCAGTCCTTCCTCTGCCGGCCCGCGATCGTTCCGATGACCTTCAACGACGGCAGGTTCCAAGTCCGTCGCTGACTTTCGTGTCCGCGCCGCACCACTAAAAAAATCTGCGAACGTTTCGTGGAGGCCAGCCATGCACCATTGCATCGCTTCAAACCCAAACCTCCATGAGAACAGCCCACCTCCTGTCCGCGGCAGCCATCGCCGCATTCGCCTCCACACCGCTGGACGCCGCGGTGACCGTCACCTCCATCTCCGATGGCTCCGGAACGTCCACCACGGACCTGAACGTCAACATCGACGGCAGCGGCAACGCCTCCACCCCGAGCCCGTTGTTCAACGTCGGCGGCTCCTTCACCGACAGCGGCACCTTCAACGGCACGGTCGGCATCACGATCGACGCGATGAAAAACACCAGCACCGCGGCTGAAACCCACGGCGACAAGCTCACCAACGGCAACATCCAACGCGACCCGGCCGGCTTCATCGGCGTCGAGGGAAACCCGAATGCAGGAGGCATCGGCGCGGACGCCACGAATCGGGAAGGCCTCCAGTTCATCCTCGACGAACTCACCGGCATCGGCCCCACCGTCGGCATCCAGATCACCCACATCGACGTTCGCAACGTCGGCCGTCCGGACAGCGACCCCGTCGGCGAGTCGTTCACCATCGTCAACCTGCTCACGCGGCAATCGCTGACCTTCGATCCGCTCG
>CBFGTW010000082.1:0-20163 GCA_965651855.1 uncultured Verrucomicrobiales bacterium | reverse complement strand
AACTCTGAACTCTGAACTCTGAACTCTGAACTCTGAACTCTGAACTCTGAACTCTAAACTCCGACCTCTCCTCCTCTTCGTTTAGAATTTGATGCTTTAACATTCATGCTTTCTTCCCTACCTCAGGAACTTGATGGCGACGAAGCCGCCGATGAGGAGGATCGAGCCGGCGATGAAGCACCATTCGAGGTTCTTGTCGATGAAGGGCTTCACGCGCGGGCCGAAGGCGCGGATGACGGCGGCGACGACGAAGAACCGGAATCCGCGGCCGAGGATGGAGGCTGTGATGAGGAGCGGCAGGCTGTAGTGGGCGAGGCCGGAGAAGACGGTGAAGACCTTGTAGGGGATCGGCGTGATGGCGGCGATGAGGATGCCGAGGAAGCCGTATTCGGCGTACCAGTCTTCGATCTTGAGCTGGGTGGCTCCGGAGGGATCGAAGATCCCGAGCAGCGGCTTGGCGACCGCTTCCGCGAGGCCCCAGCCGATGAGCCAGCCGGCGATGCCGCCGAGGACCGAGCCGGCGGTGCAGACGAAGGCGTACTTCGCCCACTTTTCCCGGGCGCCGAAACAGAGGGCGATGAGGAGGATGTCCGGCGGGATGGGGAAGAACGAGGACTCCGCGAAGGAGATCCAGAACAGCGCGTGCGTGCCCTTCGGGCTGTCCGCCCAGGAGACGGTCCAGTTGTAGAGCCGGCGGATCAGGCCGGTTCGCGGGAGGAGCTCCGGGTTCGGAACGATGGGCTCAGTCATGCTCGGGGCGCGGGTCGCGGTTGAGGAGGTCTTTCATCGCGACGGCGGCCGGCTTGCCCTCGTATAGCACGGCGTAGACCGCGTCGATGATCGGGGTGCGGACGCCGGCGCGGCGGGCGGCTTCGTGGATGGAGAGGGTGTTCGGCACGCCTTCCGCGACCATGCCGAGATCGGCCACGGCATCCGGGAGGGATTTTCCTTTGCCGAGCGCGAGGCCGACGCGGTGGTTCCGGGAGTGCTCGGAAAAGCAGGTGACGACCAGATCGCCGACGCCGGAGAGGCCGGCGAAGGTTTCCGCGCGGCCGCCGAGGGCGGTGCCGAGGCGGGTCATTTCCGCCAGCGCGCGGGTGACGAGGGCGGCGACGGCGTTGTCGCCGAGGCCGAGGCCGTGGGCCATGCCGGCGGCGATGGCGTAGACGTTCTTCACCGCGCCGCCGAGTTCCAGGCCGGCGATGTCGTCGCTGGTGTACGGCCGGAAATGCGGCTGCATGAAGAGCTCCTGGAGCGCCCGGGCGAGGGCGGCGTCCTCCGAGCCGATCACGGCGCAGGTGGCGAGGCCTTGGGCGATCTCCTCGGCGTGGTTCGGCCCGGAGAGGGCGGCGATGGGATTGCGCGGGAAGACGTCGCGCAGCACCTGGGTCATGCGCTCGCCGGTCTGCTTCTCGATGCCCTTGCCGCAGGAAAGGAGCGCGCGGTCGTCGGGCAGTCCCGCCGCGGCGAGGGCCTCCGCGGTCCCGCGGGTGCCGGAGGTGGGCACCGCGAAGACGATCAGCGGGTGCGGCAGGGCATCGGCCGGACGGGTGGAAGCGCGGACGTTTTCCGGCAGCCGGATGCCGCCGAGGTAATGCGGGTTCTTGTGCTCGCGGTTGATGGTCTCCGCGGTGGCGGCGTCGCGGCCGATGAGGACCACCGACTCCAGCTTGGGCGCGAGCAAGGCGGCCAGCGCGGTGCCGAACGAGCCGGAGCCGAGCACGGCCGCGGAAGTGAACGTGGGATCGGACATGAGGGAAATTACCGCTTCGGCTGGAACCGGTTTTCGGTGCCATCCTTCAAGCGGCGCAGATTGCTGCGGTGCTTCCAGATCGCCAGGCCGCCGATGACGACCGAGAAGGCGAACAGCGGCTTGTTCCAGGTGCCGTCCTGGATCCGGCCATGCGTCCACGAGCCGTAGAGCGTGACGAGCGGGAGCGAACCGGCGGCCAGCACGCTGGCGAGCGAGACGTAACGCGTGGTGAAAAACACCAGCAGCCAGATGACCACCAGCACCACCACGCCGAAGGGCATCAGGGCCAGGAGCACGCCGGCGGAGGTGGCGATCCCCTTCCCGCCCTTGAAGCCGACCCACGGCGAGTAGTTGTGGCCGAGCACGGCGAGCAGCGCGGTGAGGATATGGACGAGCTGTGCCGTCAGCGCGCGGGACTCCGGCAGCACGAGCGCCCAATCCTGGAGAAAGGCGACCGGCACCTGCACGGCCCGGCCTTCGATCTGGATCCAGTTCACCGCCAGGACGACGGGAACGAAGCCCTTGAGCGCGTCGAGGATCAGGCAGGTGATGCCGTGCTTTTTCCCGACGATCCGCAGGACGTTCGTGGCGCCGATGTTTCCCGAGCCGTGCTGGCGGATGTCGATGCCCCTGGCGCGGGCGATGAACAGCCCGAAGGGGATCGATCCGAGAAGAAAGGCCAGCAGCGGGCAGAGCCAGAGTTGCATCGGCTTGGGGAGTCGGGCGGCTTATTCGACCACCTCGGCGGACTCGATGACCACCGGCTCGACCGGCACGTCGCCCATGCCGGTGCGAGCGTCGGTGGTGGTGGCCACGGCCTTGATCTTGTCCACGGTCTCCATGCCTTCGACGACCTTGCCGAAGACGGCGTAGCCGCCGTTGCTCGGGTAGTTCAGGGCGCGGTTGTCGGAGACGTTGATGAAAAACTGGGCGGTGGCGCTGTGGATGTCCGGCGTGCGGGCCATGGCGATGGTGCCGCGGTCGTTCTTCAGGCCGTTCTGGCTCTCGTTCTTGATCGGCGGGCGGGTCGGCTTCTCGCGCAGCGTGCCGTCCTGGATCCCGAATCCCCCGCCCTGGATCATGAAGCCGTCGATCACCCGGTGGAACACCGTGCCGGCGTAGTGGCCGCTTTTCACGTAGGTGAGGAAATTCTCCACGGTGAGCGGCGCCTTTTCCGGGTCCAGCTCCACGACGATCTCGCCGTGGTTCGTCTTGAGGCGGACGCGCGGGGCGGCGGCTTCTTCTTCCGGTGCGGCGGCTTCGGCGGCGTCTTTTTCCGCGGCGGGTGCGGCCGGTTCCTGCGGCTTCTGGCAGGCCGCCAGGAGCGGGAACAAGGCGAGGGCGAACAATGCGGCTCGGCGTTTCATCGCGGCTCTCTTAGGGGACGGGCGCGGGCACTGCAAGCGGTGGTTCGGGACAGTTCCGCGGCGGCGCATCGGCGGGCATTTCCGGGTTTGCACGCGCGCGCGGCCTGCTAGCGTGCCGCGCATGAGACGCACCTGCCGCCTTTCCCTCCTGATCGCCGCGCTGACCGCGCTGCCGGCCCACGCCACGCCGGCCGAGGCGGAGCGCTTGCAGGAGGAATTCCGCCTGAAAATGGAGACGTGGTCGCTCGCGACCCGCACCGCCACCTCGCCCGAGGAACGCGAGGCGGCCATGGCGAAGCAGCCGGACGCCCAGGAATACGCCCGCCGCATGTGGAGCGCCATCAGCGGCTCGCTCGACCAAGCGTGGACGCTCGAGCCGGCCGCCTGGTTCGTCGGCCTCGCCCAGTCGCTGCCGGGGCAGCCGTTCGCCGCGGAGATCGCCGCGGTCCGCACGGCCGTGGAAAAGCACCACATGGCCTCGCCGGACCTCGCGCCGCTGTGCCTCGTCCTGGCCAACACCTCGGACCCGCGCTCGCTTTCCCTCCTCGAGAAAATCGAGGCCGACCACGATGATCCGAGAATCCAGGGCGTGGCGGCGCTGGGTGCCGCGATGATCCTGAAATCGCTGGGCGACGATCCGGAACTGATGCGCAAGCGCATCACCCACATCCGGAAAGCGATCATCGAGAGCGCGGACGTCAGCGTTTCCGGAACCTCGGTGGCGGAACTCGCCGAGGAAGAACTCTACATCATCCTGCACCTCACCAAAGGCCGCGTGGCGCCGGACTTGCAAGGCGTCGATTCCGGCGGCCGGCCGATGAAGCTCTCCGATCACGCCGGCAAGGTGGTGGTCCTGCTTTTCTGGGGCAGCAACATCCCGGACGCCGACCGCACCGTGGAAATCGCGAACGAAATGGCGGAGAAATTCCGCGGCCGGCCGTTCGCCCTCGTGGGCGTGAACCACGATCCGGTGCCGCAGCTCCGGGCCTTGCAGGAGAATGGCACGGTCGACTGGCCGAACTTCTCGGACCCGGAAAACAAGCTCGCGCGGGAGTATCGCGTCGGTTCCTGGCCGCTCGCCTACGTGCTCGATCACGAGCTGAAGATCCACTACGCGGGGGCGGTCGGGTCTTTCGCGGAACTCACCGCCGAGGCGCTGCTCGAGGATCTGGCGAACGCGGAGAAGCCGGACGCGGAGTGACCGCCAGCAACAGGAACGGCGCCGGCCGGCGGGTGCCGATCGCGCCGTGCCGCGTGACCTGCCAGCCCTCCGCCGCGCGGGCGAGCATCCAGTTTTCCACGGCGGCCGCTTCGTCCTCGCCGCCGGGGTGGCCCGGGTAGCAGACGACGGAGAGCGATCCGCCCGGTCGCAGCACCGTGGCCGCGGCATCGAGCGCGGCCAGCGTTTCGCCGGCATGGGTGATCGTTTCGTGATCCTGCCCGGGAAGGTAGCCGAGGTTGAACATCACGGCGGCCACCGATCCGGGCGCGGCGTGCGAGGCGAGATGGCGATGCGTTTCCTCGCGCAGCTCGACGCGATCGAGCATGCCCGCCGAGCGCAGTCGCTCGCGGGTGCCGGCGATGGCGGCGGGCTGGATGTCGTACGCCTGGACGCGGCCGGATGCGCCGACCGCCCCGGCGAGGAAGAGCGTGTCGTGGCCGTTCCCCGCCGTGGCATCGATGGCGTGATCGCCCTCGCGCAGCACGCGGTGGAGAAGAAGATGGGCCAGGGCCGTGGGTCGCATGGTGGTGAATCCGGGGATGACGTCCGTATCTTCTCAGGCGAGCCCGCTGCGGAACGCCCGTAGATCGAGTGCCGCGTCCGGCTCAACGCCCTCCACCAGCCAGCGGGCCAGCCGCTCGGCCACGCCCGGCGCGTAGAGGGAGCCTTTCGAGCCGAGACCGTTGAACGCCCAGCCGCCGCCCGGCAGCGGACCGATCAACGGCTGGCTGCGACGCAGGATCGGCCGGACGCCGGCCTCGTGGGCGACCCGCTCGAACGCCGGGCCGCCGAGCCGGCGCGCGATTTCCCCGACTTTCGCGCGGCCTTCGGGAGTCGGCGATGCATCGAGCCGGTCCCATTCGTAGGTCGCGCCGCATTTGAAAAGCCCGCCGCCCAGCGGCACCAGCCAGCCGCCCGCGCCGACGCGGATCGCGTCCTCCGGCCAATCCGCCCGCAGCGTCAGGACCTCGCCCTTCGCGCAGCGGTGCGGACCGAGGCGGCCGGCCAGAAGTCCCGCCGCGCCCTCGCACCAGACGTGGCGCGCGTCCCCTCCCCCCGCCTCGCCGCGCGAAAGACGGTCCCGGAAAAATGCCGCGGAGCCGTCGAGAAACGCGCGCGTGTCCAGCCGGCCGCCGCCCGTCACTTCCACCGCGCCGACCCAGCCGTCCGGCGGATCCACCACGCGCCCGATCCACGGTGCCACGTCCGGCTCGCCGAGCTTGGCCTCGATTTTCCGCCACTCCTTCTCCGTCGCCGCCAGCCGCAGCACCGGCAGCGGGTGCCAGATCCGCCGCCCGAGCCGGTCCTCGATCGAGCGGAAGAACGCCACCGCCTCCGGCAAAAACTCCGCGATCCGCCAGCTCGGCGTGAAGTTCTTCCCCGTCACCGGATTCACCAGACCGGCCGCGACGCGCGAGCTCCCGCCCTCCCCGCGGTCCACGATCCGGAACGCCGCGGCTCGTTCGTGCAGCCGCCACGCCAGGCAGGTGCCGGCAAGCCCTTGGCCGACGATCGTCCACGTTTCCTCCGGCATGTCTCCGCAAGCACAACCCGCCGCCGCGGCCGGGCAAGCCGAATCCTCCGCCGCCGGCCAATCGCGGGTTGCGCGCGGGGCGATTTCCATTAGGGAGGGGGCGTCCATTTCCCGCGCCGCCGGAGCGTTTTCCCGGCAGCCGCCACCCCGCTCCACGCCATGTCCACCCGCCTCGATTTCCGCTGCCGCCACCTCGGACCCGTCGGGGCCGACCGCGACGAGATGCTCAGCACCATCGGCTGCGGCTCGCTCGCCGAGCTGATCGACGCCGCCGTGCCCGCCGGCATCCGGCTCGACGAGAAACTCGACCTTCCCGCCGCCCGATCCGAGCAGGAGGCCCTCGCCTGGCTGAAGTCGATCATGGGGAAAAACCGCGTCCTCAAATCCTTCATCGGCCAAGGATATCACGGCACCCACGTCCCGCCGGTGATCCAGCGGAACATCCTGGAAAACCCCGGCTGGTATA
The DNA here is from genome assembly GCA_965651855.1 of uncultured Verrucomicrobiales bacterium. Classification (GTDB taxonomy): domain Bacteria; phylum Verrucomicrobiota; class Verrucomicrobiia; order Verrucomicrobiales; family Akkermansiaceae; genus Luteolibacter. Next base: position 13,821 of record CBFGTW010000082.1, on the reverse strand, counting down.
CCGCCTACACGCCCTATCAGGCGGAGATCGCGCAAGGGCGGCTCGAGGCGCTGCTCAATTTCCAAACGATGATCACGGACCTCACGGGGCTGGACATCGCCAACGCCTCGCTGCTCGACGAAGGCACCGCCGCGGCCGAGGCGATGAGCCTGGCGCTCGCCGGCAAGCCGGGCGGCAAGTCGATCTTCGTCTCGGACCGCTGCCACCCGCAGACGATCGACGTGGTGAAAACCCGCGCCGAGCCGCTCGGCATCCGGGTGATCGAGGGCGACTGGGCGACCTTCGATCCCGGCGAGGGCACCTTCGCGGTGCTCGTCCAGTACCCGGACACCCGCGGGCGGATCGATGATTTCAGCGGGTTTTTCGAGAAGGCGAAGGCCGCCGGCGTCACGACGATCGTCGCCGCGGACCTGCTCGCGCTGACCTTGCTCAAGCCGCCGGGCGAATTCGGCGCGGACATTTGCGTCGGCAGTTCCCAGCGCTTCGGCGTGCCGATGGGCTTCGGCGGACCGCACGCCGCGTTCATGGCGTGCAAGGACGCGCTGAAGCGGAAAATCCCCGGCCGCCTGATCGGCGTGTCCGTGGATCCGCAGGGCAAGCCGGGATTCCGCCTTTCTCTCCAGACGCGCGAACAACATATCCGCCGCGACAAGGCGACGTCCAATATCTGCACGGCGCAGGTATTGCTCGCGGTCATGGCATCGATGTATGCCGTCTATCATGGACCGGACGGGCTGAAGGAAATCGCGAGCGGCGTGCACCGCCGGACCGCGGATCTCCGCGCCTCGCTGGCAGGCGCGGGCGTCGCGGTCGGGGACGAGGCGTTTTTCGACACCCTGGTCGCCGAGGTTCCCGGCAAAGCCGATGCCATTCTCGAGGCCGCCACCGCCGCCGGCTACAACCTGCGGAAGATCGACGCGGACCACATCGGGATTTCCTTCGACGAGACGACCACCGCCGCCGATGTGACCAAGATCGCCGAGATCCTCGGCGCGAAGATTCCCGCGCACGCCGAGGGCGGGGTCGCCTGGCCCGACGAACTCTCGCGCAGCTCCGGATTCCTCGGACAGCCGGCCTTCAACAGCTATCACTCCGAGACCGAGATGCTGAGATATCTCAAGCGCCTCGAGTCGAAGGACCTCGCGTTGAACGAATCGATGATCCCGCTCGGATCGTGCACGATGAAACTCAACGCCACCTCCGAGATGATGCCGCTGAGCTGGCCGGAGGTTTCCTCGCTGCATCCCTTCGTCCCCGCGGATCAGAGCGCGGGCTACCGCGAGATGCTGGCGTCGCTGGAGAAGTGGCTCGCCGAGATCACGGGCTTCGCCGCGGTTTCCCTCCAGCCGAACGCCGGCTCGCAGGGCGAGTATGCCGGCCTGCTGGCGATCCGGAGCTACCATCTCTCGCGCGGCGACGCCCACAGAAACGTCTGCCTGATCCCCGTTTCCGCCCACGGCACGAACCCCGCTTCCGCCGTGATGTGCGGCATGAAAGTCGTGGGCGTGAAATGCGACGAGAACGGCAACATCGACGTGGGCGACCTCGCCGCCCGCGCCGAGGAGCACCGCGAGAAGCTCGCCGCGCTGATGGTGACCTATCCGTCCACCCACGGCGTCTTCGAGGAAACCATCCGCGACATCTGCGCGATCATCCACGAGGCCGGCGGCCAGGTTTACATGGACGGCGCGAACATGAACGCGCAGGTCGGCCTCACCAGCCCCGGCCTGATCGGCGCGGACGTCTGCCACCTGAATCTCCACAAGACCTTCTGCATCCCCCACGGCGGCGGCGGACCCGGCGTGGGGCCGATCGGCGTGGCGCCGCAGCTCGTCCCGTTCCTGCCGGGGCACCGCGTGCTGGAAAATTCCTCGGGCGCGGTTTGTTCGGCGCCCTGGGGCAGCGCGTCGATCGACACGATCTCGTGGATGTACATCGCCATGATGGGCGCCGCCGGGCTCACCGAGGCCACGGAAGTCGCCATCCTCAACGCGAACTACATCGCCAAGCGCCTCGCGCCGTTTTTCCCGATCCTCTACTCGGGCAAGAACGGCTTCGTCGCCCACGAGTGCATCATCGACGTCCGCCCGCTGTCCGACCAAAGCGGCATCACCGTGGAAGACGTGGCGAAGCGCCTGATGGACTACGGTTTCCACGCGCCGACCATGAGCTGGCCGGTCGCCGGCACGCTGATGATCGAGCCGACGGAGTCGGAGTCGAAGGCGGAGCTCGACCGCTTCTGCGACGCGATGATCGCCATCCACGGGGAAATTTCCGCCGTGATCCGCGGCGAGCTCGATCCCGCCGACAACCCGCTGAAGCACGCGCCGCACACCGCGGAGGTCGTCTGCGGCGACGAATGGCCGCATGCCTATTCCCGCCAGCAAGCGGCCTATCCTTTGCCCTATCTCCGGAAACACAAGTTCTGGCCCGCCATCGGCCGGATCGACAATGTCCACGGCGACCGCAACCTCGTCTGCACCTGCGATTCCGTGGAAGCCTACGCCGCCAGCTGAACCGACCCGGGATCGTGGCTGGAGCGTCCCGCTCCAGTCCGTTGAGGGAGCATCCTGCTCCCGCCCAAGTCCGCCCATCCATGCCCACCCTCTCCTGCCCCGTCGATTGGTCCGCCTGGACCGGCGAGATCCTCGCGACGCTGATGTTCATCGTCCGGGACGGCGAGATCCTCCTCATCGAGAAAAAGCGCGGGCTCGGCGCCGGGAAAATCAACGGCCCCGGCGGCAAGATCGATCCGGGCGAGACGCCGCTGGAATCCGTGATCCGCGAGACGCAGGAGGAACTCCTCATCACCCCGCACGCGCCGCGGAAGCTCGGCGAGCTGCACTTTTCGATGAGCGACTGCCCGCACATCCACTGCCACGTTTTCCGCGCCGACGGCTTCGACGGCACACCCACCGAAACCGACGAAGCCGTCCCGGTCTGGACGCCGCTCGCGGAGATCCCCTACCACCGCATGTGGGAAGACGACATCCACTGGCTCCCCCTCCTCCTCAGAGACCGCCCCTTCCTCGGCCGCTTCGCCTTCAACGGCGAACGCCTCCTCTGGAGCGAAGTCCGGGAGGACGTGGTGTGGTGACGGGTGCGCGTGAGTTTGTTTCACCGCCAAGACGCCAAGGTCGCCGAGGAGAGATGGTGGATGGTGGATGGTGGATGGCGGATGGAGGAAGAAAGCGAAACGCGGAGGCGCGGAGGTCGCGGAGAGAGGCGCGGAGCCAGAGGATCTCTTCCATCTTGAACTCATCATTCATCACTCTGCATTCGGCCCCGGAGGGCGCGGAGAGAGGCGCGGAGCCAGAGAACCTCTTCCAATTTTGAACTCATCACTCTTCATTCTGCACTCGTCCCCCCCTCTTCCATTCTGCACTCATCATTCTTCATTCATCATTCGTTCACCTCCTCCACCCACTCGAGATGCCCCGCCGCCGGCGGTCGGGCTTCGGCTTCCGGCAAATCCGCGGCGAGTCGTTCGGCGATGGCCCTTGCTAGCCGCGCCGCGACCTTTCCTGTTGACCCTTCGATCATCACCGCGAACGCATGACGCGGCTCGTCCGCCGGCGCATAACCGATGAACCAGCCAATGGTTTCAGTTTGAAGCGTTTCTCCGCCAGGCCGGATCGTCTGCGAGGAAGCCGTCCGACCGGCAATGGAAATCTCTTCGCTCCGTGCGGCTCGAGCCAGTCCATCCTCCGCGGAAACGTTATGTTTCAGACTGTGCTGGAGTTGCCGGATCATCTCCGCCGTGACCCCATGATCCGGCAGATGGAACCGCACCCGCGCCGGCTCCCTTTGGGCCAGGCGGGGTGTGAAAACCGTCCCGCCATTCGCGATGGCCGCGGCAAAGCACGCGAGCTGGAGCGGAGTGGCCGTCATCCGCCCCTGCCCGATCGCGGTCATGTAGGTGTCGTGTTCCGTCCAGTCCGCTTCGCCATAAGTGTCCGCGAGATACTCCGGTGATGGCAGCACTCCCGACTGCTCGCCCGTAAACGTGCCGGTGGATTCGCCGAGCCCCATCAGCCGCCCGGTTTCCGCGAGCAGCTCGATTCCGCCACTCCCGGCCAGCCGGCAGAAGTAGGGATGACAGGCTCCCGCCAGGGCTCCATCAAGGTCCAACGTACCGTGGCTGCCATTGTCCCACAGATGAATCCAGCAACGGATCGGCACCCGGCGATCGAGCATTCCTTCGCACGAGTGGACCTCGTCGACCAGTCCCGCGCGCGAAGCGGCGAGCGCCACCATCAGGTGCATGGACGAACCCGGAGGCTGGGCGATCACCGTGCGGTTCAGGATCGGAGCCGATGGATCTTCCATGATTTCGCGAAAGTGCTCCCGCGTCGGACGAGGAACAAACAATCCCGGATCGAACGAGGGAACCGAAGCCGCAGCCAGCAGATCGCCATTCGCGGGATCGATGACCACCACTCCGCCACGACCGACCCGCGAGGCGGCCAGGACCTCCTCGACCGCCGATTGGACGCGCGCATCGAGCGTGAGGACGACGTCGCGCCCCGCCGCGAGTTCTTTGTCGAACCGCGCTTCCATGCCGAGCTTTCCCTCGAGCGGGCCGGCATTTTCCTTGGTGATGGCATAGCCGAGGACGTGGGACGCCAAGGCGGCGAACGGATACGAGCGCTCCGTGTGACCTCCGCTTTCGGCGAGGACAGTGCCATTGCGGTCGAGAATCCTGCCACGGAAGCCCGGCGCCGCCGCCACCTCCGCGGCGCCGATGATGCCAAGGCAGGCCGCGGCCGTGACAGCCGAGATGCCAATCATCACCGACTGGAGACGAGTCGTCGGTTTGCGGTCGACCGAGCGGGAGAGAATCCGCCGGATGCGCCGTTCGAGATCGCCGCGGTGCTTCATTGCGTTCGCCAGAGGCCAGGCCTTTTCCGGTGCGGCGAGTTCCAGGAGTTCGGCCGCGTAACGGATCGGCGAGATGCCGCGGGCCAGGACGGCTCCGTCGCACGCGGCTTCCTGCTCAATCCGGAGCCGGCTCATGGCGAACCAAGCGAGCGGATTGAACCAATTCAGGGCCAGCGAGAAGTGCGCGAGCGAAAGGACCGCCGGATCGCGCCGCGAAAGATGGAGGCACTCGTGGACCAGCACCATCCGGAGACGGTCGTCGCTCCAGTGAGCCGCCTCCGCCGGCAATACGAGCTTCGGCTTCAGGATTCCCCACACCATCGGCCCGGACGCGTCCGCTGCAATCCGCGCCTCCGGAGGTTGGCGGAGGTGGGTCATTTCCACCGCCTCGTCGAGCAGGCGCTGCAAACGCACCTCCGTCAGCGGGAGACACCGCCGCCAGAGTCGGCTCAAGCGGAACGCGCCCCACCCGGCCCCACCTGACAAGAGGATGACCCCAGCAAACCACAAGAGCAGACAGGCCGTGGGAGGAGAAATCGACATCTCCCGGCGCGGAATCGCGGAGTTCGAGCCCGCCAACGTCGACGGGATCTCCCGAAGGACCGGCACCGGTCCCGCGGCCGGCGGCGGCATGAAATCCGGCTCGGGCAGCGGCGTCATCGCGGGTTCCGCGGAAACCGGGCTCTCCACCATCGCGGGCGGCGCCATCTCGACCACGTGCCACCGCTGCGGCAGCCAGACGGCAAGAAAGGGAAGGATCAAGGCGATGGAGAACGTCAGCACCCACACCCCATGCCGGAGGGCGGCGGATCGCCGCCAAAGTGCCAGCACGGCCAGGCACCCCGCCGCGAACACGGCCGCCGACTTCGCAGCCGGCTCGATCAGGTCCAGCCATCCGGGATTCAGGCTCATGGTTTTTCCTCCTTGCTGCGTGCTTCCTCGATGAGCGCCCGGATCCGCTCGGCTTGGGCAGGATCCAAAGATTTCTTGCGCGAAAAATGCGCGGCGAGCGCCTCGTCGACGGCTCCGCCGAAAAACGTGTCCAGGACGTGCTGCAGCGCCTTCAAGCCGGCCCGCTTCTTGTTCTGCACCGGCCGGTAGACGACCTCCCTGCCAACGCGCCGGCGCGCCAGCAGTTCCTTCTCCTCGAGGATGTGCATCATTCTCCGGACCGCCATCGACGTCGGCGGATCGGGAAGGCCCTCGACCACTTGGTTCACCGTCGCTTCCCCCAGCGAGAAAACGAGGTCCATGATCTGCCGCTCGCGGCGGCTCAATTCGACTGAGTGTGACATGGCTGCAATCAATTCCGTTACTTTTTTAACGCAAGCGCCGGCCCACGCAATCCCAATCCGCTATTTTTTTAACGCCAGGTGCCAAAACCCGCCGGTGCGCCCGCCACGTCTCGCGTTTCGAATTTGATGCTTCGGATTTCATGCTTTCTTCCTGTATGACAGGTTTCGCTTGAGTCGCCCGGGCGCTGTGGCTTGAGTCTGGTTGGTTCGGGCACCGGCGGATTTCCGGCGGCGGCCCGGCCGGAAACCCACGTCCATGTTTCTCCTGCCACGATCCCGCCGGTGCGCGCGCGCCGCTTTCCTCGCCATGATCGGCGCCATGCTCCCGTGCCTGGGCGGATTCGTCCGGCTGGACGACTTCGAGGACCTGGCGCCCGGGCTGGTCCACGGGCAGGCGGGCTGGGTTTCGAACACGGACGCCGCGGAGGTGGTGGAGGATCCCACGCTGCCGGGGAACCGGGTGCTGCGGCTCGGGGCGGTGAACTCGGTGGTGAGCGTGTACAAGCCCGCGACGATCGCCTACCCGGCGAAGGGCACGTTGTTTTTCCGGATGTACCGTGGCGGGAAGCTGAACGTCTCGGTGGGACTCTCGGACGTCTCTTCGCCCGGGAACAACTCGTTTCCGAACTACGAGGCGCAGGTGAACTCGATCGCGGAAACCGGCGACAACCTGCGGCTCCGCCACGGAAATAACTTCGTCGAGGCGGGCACCTTCCCGGCGGGCGAGTGGCTGCACATGTGGATCGCCGTGGACACGGGCGCGAACACCTACGTGGTGTACCGACAAACCGCGGCGGACGCTTCGCCCCGGCAACTCTCGGCCGGGAGCCTGAGCGAGTTCACCTTCCGGAATTCGGGGTTCGCCCACCAGACGAACGACCTCGTCAACCTGCTGGTGATGTGCGGCGACGGCGACGGAGGGCATTCCGGGCCGTTCCTGCTCGACGATTTTTACCTGGACGCGGAGGCGGTCAACCTGAGCCACCCGACCCAGGAGGAAGACACCACCGCGCCGGCGATCGCTTCGATCGATCCGCCGCCGGGTCCAGTGGGTGGGCTTGAGGAAATCACGGTGAGCTGGGACGAGCCGGTGCGCGGGGTGGAGGCGGACGACCTGCGGGTGAATGGCGTGCCCGCGCTCTCGGTGAGCGGCAGCGGGACGACCTGGACGTTCCAGATCGAGCAACCGCCATACGGAAACGTCGAGGTGGCTTGGAATCCGGCGCACGAGATCGAGGACCACGCGCTGCCGGCGAACCGCTTCGACGAAAGCGCCGCCGGCTGGAGCTACGCGCTCAGCGACGGCACTCCGCCGCAGGTGGTGGCGCTCGATCCGCCGGCAGACTCGGCCGTTCCCACGCTGACGCAGGTGACGGTGACGTTCAGCGAGCCGGTGACCGGCGTGGATGCAGCGGACCTGAGGGTCGGCGGAAACCCGGCATACGGCCACGTTTCCCTGGACGACCGGACATCCGTTTTCGAGTTCGCGGAACCCCCGGCGGGCGCGGTGGATTTCTCCTGGAGCGCGACCCACGAGATCGCGGATCTCGCGGGAAATGCCTTCGCCGGATCCGGCTGGGCGGTCCACCTCGACCCGCAGATGGAGTTCCGGGTGCGGATCAACGAGATCCTCGCCAGCAACCGCAACGGCTTGCAGGACGAGGACGGCGAAGCGCCCGATTGGATCGAGCTTTTCAACGAGGGCGACGTGACCATCAACCTCGGCGGCTGGTCGCTGAGCGACGACCCCGGGCTGCCGGACCAATGGATACTTCCCGCGGTATCGCTCGAGCCGGGGGAATTCCTCGTGGTCTTCGCTTCGGGGAAAGACCGCACGGGCGGCCCCTTGCACACGAATTTCCGGCTCGGGGCCGACGGCGAATTCCTCGGCCTCTACGCGCCCGGCACCCCCCGCACGCTCGTCAGCGCATTCGATCCCGCGTTCCCCACGCAGCGCACCGACTTTTCGTACGGGCTTTCCGGCGAGGACGGCTGGCGGTATTTCGAAACGCCCACGCCCGGCGCGCCGAACGGCACGAGCACGATCACCGGGATCGTCGAGCCGCCGGTCCCGGGCACGCCGCGCGGCCTGCACTCGGAGGCCTTCGACCTCACGCTCGCCTCGCCCACGCCCGATGCCACGGTGCGATACACGCTGGACGGCAGCGAGCCGAACGCCTCGTCCCCCGCGCTCGCCGGGTCGACGCTGCGGATCGAAGGCACCACGGTCCTCCGCGCCGCGGCGTTCAAGGCCGGCGCGCTGCCGTCCGAGCCGGTCACCGCCACCTATCTGTTTCCCGCACAGATCATCCGGCAGCCGGCGGACCCCGAGGGTTTTCCGGCGACCTGGGGCAGCGCGCCGAATTTCACGGACAACATCGTGTCCGCGCACTACGCGATGTACCCGGGGCTCGTCGATCATCCGGACTACGCGGACCGCATCGAGGACGCCATCACCGCGCTGCCCGCGCTCTCGCTGGTGATGGACGTGGACGACATGTTCGGCGAGCAGAACGGCATCTACACCCACTCGCGGGAAAACGTGAATCTCTTCCGCGGCATCGAGTGGGAGCGGCCGGTGTCGCTGGAACTGATCGATGGCGCCACCAGCTTCCAGGCGCACGCCGGCATCCGCATCCACGGCAACGCCTCGCGCGAGCCGGCGAAGACCCCGAAGCACTCGTTCCGCCTGTTTTTCCGCGGCGACTACGGTGCGGGCGAACTCGAGGAGCGCGTCTTTCCCGACTCGCCGGTGGACGAGTTCAACCAGCTCGTCCTGCGCGCAGACTTCAACAACTCGTGGCTCCACTGGAACTCCGGCCAGCGCACCCGCGGCACCCGCATCCGCGACGGCTGGGCGAAGGAAACGTGGCGCGACATGGGCCACGTGGGGAGCCGCTCGAGATATGTGAATCTCTTCATCAACGGCCTCTACTGGGGCGTCTACGACATCGGCGAGCGGATCGACGCCGCCTTCGCCTCGACCTATCTCGGCGGCGAACGCGAAGACTGGGACGCGATGGCATCGAAGCCGACCAAGGCGATCGACGGCGACCGCACGGCCTACGACGCGATGCTCGCCGCGGCGGACACGCTCGACATGTCCCAGCCCGCGAGCTTCCAGGCGATGGCGCAGCACCTCGACCTCGACAATTTCATCGACTACATGCTGCTGAACTTCTTCGCCGGCAACGAGGACTGGGGCTTCGACAGCAACTGGAACGCCATCCGGAGCCGGCTCCCCGGCGGGCGTTACCTCTATCTCCCGTGGGACGCCGAGATGATATTCGGCAGCGTGACCTACAACCGTGTGACGAATTCCAGCGTCCCCTCCGGTCTTCACACCCGGCTGATCCAGAACGCGGAATACCGGCTCGCCTTCGCCGACCGGGTGCGCAAGCACGTGTCGCACGGCGGCGCTCTCACCGTGGACGCGAACCGCGCGCGCTGGCAGAAGCACGCCGACACCATCGCCGAGGCGATCGTCGCCGAGTCCGCCCGCTGGGGGAACTACCGGCGCGACGTCCACTCGTGGTCCAGCGGCCCTTATCAGTGGTACACGCCGAACACCCACTGGAACCAAGAGATCGCCCGTGTCCGCGACGACTACCTGCCGCAGCGCGGAAACATCGTGCTCCAGCAGCTGCGGAGCGCCGGCCTCTATCCCGCCGTCGAGCCGCCGGCGATGAGCCGCTACGGCGATGTGCGCGAAGGGGAAACCGTGGATCTCTCGGCTCCGGCCGGCACCATCTGGTTCACGCTCGACGGCACGGACCCGCGCGTCTTCGGCACCGGCGCGGTGGCTCCGGGGGCCTCCACTTGGAACGGCCCGCTGACGGTTTCCTCCGACATCACGCTGAAGGCCCGCGTCCTCCACAACGGCGAATGGAGCGCGCTCACCTCAAGCTTGCTGCGCGTCGCCCTGCCACATCCCCACCCGCTCGCGGAGGGCCCTTATCACCTGGCCGCTTGGCCCGCCTCCTCGCCCGCGGGCAGCTACCCGGAGCACATGATGTTCTATCAGACGCCGCTCCAGGATCCGCCGCTCGAGGCGCCGACGCCGGACCCGTGGCGACATGCCTACAACCTCGGCAATCGCAGCCGGATCAACGGCCTGGGCACCGACGGCTTTTCCTTCATCAACACCGGCTCCGCGCAGGATGTCGGCGGCGGATTCCTAGGCTCGGCGGTGCTGGCGCTGGACACCACCGGCATCACGGAAACCATCCAGCTCTTCTTCACCGCCGGAACCGTCACGCCAAACAACCGCGTGCAGGCCGTGCGACTGCAATACCGCATCGGCCAAAGCGGCGCCTTCCACGACCTCCCCGGCCCCGGCGGCTCGGCGGTCGAATACGTTTCCCAACCCCAATCCGGCCACAGCGAGTTCTTCGGCCCCGTCGAGCTGCCGGCGGAGGCCGCGGACCAGCCGGTCGTCGAGCTGCGCTGGAAATACCATCACGTCAGCGGAGATTCCGGCCCGCGCGCGGAGATCCGCGTTTCCGGCATCTTCGTCGCCGCCGGCGATCTCGCGCCGCGGCTCGTCCTCGCACCGGCCGGGCCCACCGCACAATCCGGCCGACCGCTCGCTCCCGTCATCGCCCGCGTGGAGATCGTGCCGGGCATGCCGGAGACGGACTTCACCGGCGAGGTCACGCTCGCCTCCGCCACCGGCGGTCTCTCCGGCACGCTCACCCGCGCCGCCACTGCGGGCGTGGCCATTTTCGACGATCTCGCCTTTGCCACCCACGGCAGCCACACGCTCACCGCCAGCGCCGCCGGCATTTCCGGCACGGCCGAGACGGTGGTGGAAACCGTCGCGCTGAGCGAGGAAGTCGTGCCGCTCTTCATCCAAGGCGCGAGCCCGACCAACAACGACCGCGTGCCCTTCGCCTTCCGCGTGCGGTTCGACGGACTCAAGCCGCAGGCCATCTACCGCTACGCCAACCGCATGGTGCTCCCGGGCGAACCGGCCACCCAGGACGGCGCGGGCAACATGACCTTCGTCCCGCGCGACGGCGGCGCCTTCGTCCGCAGCACCTCCAGCCCGGATTTTTCCGCCGCGGCGCTCCACACCGGCCACGGCGAATTCGAGACCGACGCCTCGGGCAGCTTCGCCGGCTGGTTCGTCACCGAGCCGAGCGGCAACGCCCGCTTCGCCAGCGGCGGCACGCTTCACCCCCGCCTCCTGCTCAACGACGGCGACGGCGGGGAAACCATCCACCACTCGCTCACCGCCGCCGGCGAAATCTCGGTCATCGCGTTCGGCGGCGCGTCCAACCAAGGCTCCGCGGTCTACGGCACGTCATCGGCCGCTCCGCGAAACTTCATTCTCCTCTTCGGCGAAGACCCCGACCGCCCGCTCGCCGCCACCCCCGTGGAGACCACCGGCGCGCTGACGGACACCCGCTACGCCGAATTCTACCGCACCTCCGTCGCCGCCACCCCCGGCCGCTGGGGCACCATCCTGCCGAACGGCTTGCCCGCGCTCGCCCGCATCGAGGAACGCCACGCCACCACCGGCACGACCGTCCACACCGTCGCCGGCCCGTTCCATCCCACCGCGCAACTCGCCGGCGGACTCCCCCTCGGCCTCGCCGTCCCGGCCGCGAACGCCGACAGCTTCACCCGCTGGCAGGCACGGCAGTTCCCGCTCGCCGATCTGGAGAACCCGGCGCTCAGCGGCCCCGACGCCACTCCCCGCGGCGACGGCCTCTCGAATTTCCTCCGTCACGCCCTCGCCCTCGAGCTTTCCGATCCCGCCACCGCCGCGCTGCCCCGGTCGTGGATCGAAACCCGCGACGGCGAGACATTCCTTGTCTTCCAACACCGCCGCCTGCCCGCCGGAGCCCATGACCTGTCATACCTCATCGAGCGTTCCCAACGACTGACCGACGACTGGGATGACATAAGAAGCGTCCTCCCGCCCCCCGATATCGAGACGGGCGCCGGCTTCGAAACCCTCACCTGGCGCGTCCCCCTCAGCGCCCCCGCCGGCTTCCTCCGCCTCCACGTCGCCCAATCCCCCTGACAGGCCGCCCACCCGTGGCGGCGGTTTGCAACCGCCATGCCAAGCCCGGCTGAATCAATCGAAGAGATTGAACCGCCAAGACGCCAAGCTCGCCAAGGGGAGATGGGCGATGGCGCGTATAAAACGTCAGCCTTCGCGGCCCGAGGTTTTTTCGATTGATAGGTGGAAGAGGCGCGGAGCGCGAAGACCTCTTCCATTTTACACTCATCATTCATCACTCTGCATTCGCAAGTCGCCGTCGGCGCGAGATGAAGATGAAACTTCAACTGGCCTGCGCGGAGCTCTTCTTCGTTTAGAATTTGATGCTTTAACATTCATGCTTTCTTCCCCTCATCATTCATCACTTTGCATTCGCAGGTCGCCAACGGCGTGAGGTGAAAATGAAGTGCCCAGTGATCCGTGAGCAGTGCGAAGGGGTTGAACCGCCAAGACGCCAAGCTCGCCAAGGAACGCGAAGCTGTTGAATCGCGGAGTGCGGGGTGGAAAAGGCGTGGATCTTTTCCATTCATCACTCTGCATTCATCACTCTGCACTCGTCCGGGACGCGAAGCGGGTGGACCGCCGATCCCGGCGTAGATGACGCGCGGAGCACGAGAACCTCGCCAAGCCTTCTTCATTTAGAATTTAGTGCTTTAAGATTCATGCTTTCTTCCCATCACTCTGCATTCGTCCCCCGCCACGCCTCCGACTCTTCATTTCAACGTTCAACGTTCGACGTTCCCTCAAGCCTCTTCACTCAGCGGTATCCAACCGGCTCCTCACGCCCAGCCCGTTCACGCCGACGGCCACATGCAGATAAATCTCCGTCGTCGTGATCTCCTCATGCCCCAGCAGATCTTGGATAAACTCAAGGAGCGCGGGCATCCCGCCCGCACCCCACCGCATCCAGCGGGCTCCGCACGCCCATCGCTCCCACGCCGCGGGCGACATGGGTGTAGATCTCCGTCGTCTTCACGTCCGCGTGGCCGAGCAAGGTCTGGATGGTCCGCAAGTCCGTCCCGCCCTCCAGCAGGTGCGTGGCAAAGGCGTGCCTGAACGCGTGCGTCGTCGCGTTCTTGTCGATCATCGCGTCCTCCACCGCGGTTCGCACCGCGCGCGCGTAAGCTTCCTCCCCGATGTGATGCCGCCGGACCAGCTTGCTCTGCGGGTCCACCGCCGGCTTGGCCGCCGGGAAGAAATACTGCCACGGCCACTTCTCGCCGCCATGGGGATGCTTCCGCCCCAATGCCTCCGGCAGCCAAGTACCCGCCAGTCCCGCCGCCCGGTCCTCCTCGAACAGCTTTCGCAACTCCGTCTTGCGCTCAGCCACCTCGGCCCGCAGCGCTTCAGGTAGTACCGTCGTGCGATCCTTGTCACCCTTGCCATTGCGCACCGTGACCATTCCCCGCTGCTCGTCCACGTCCTTCACCCGTAGCCGGACCAGCTCCATCAACCTCAGCCCGCCCCCATACTGGATACGCGCCATCAGATTGTATTTCCGGTCGAGCTTGTCCAAAACCGCCATCACTTCCTTCACCTCCAAAACCACAGGAATCCGCCGCTCCGTCTTCCGCAGCCGTACCTCCAAATCCACCTCGTCGAGGCCGCAAACCGCCTTGTAGAAGAACGCCAGGG
>CBFGTW010000081.1:0-20173 GCA_965651855.1 uncultured Verrucomicrobiales bacterium | reverse complement strand
GTGGCGATGTTGCGCACCTGCGCGGTGAGGTTGCCGGCCATCAGGTTCACGTTGTCGGTGAGATCCTTCCACGTGCCTGCAACGCCTTTGACCTTGGCCTGGCCGCCGAGCTTGCCGTCGGTGCCCACCTCGCGGGCCACGCGCGTCACCTCCGAGGCGAACCCGCCGAGCTGCTCGACCATCGTGTTGACCGTCCTCGCCGTCTTGAGGAACTCGCCCTTCAGCGGGCGGCCGTCGGTTTCCAACGAAATGCTCTGGGAAAGGTCGCCCTTCGCCACCGCACCGATCACCCGCGCCACCTCGCTCGTCGGCTGGACCAAGTTGGCCACCAGGCTGTTGACCGAGCGGAGCGTCTCGTCCCAGCAGCCGCGGGCGAAAGGCAGGGAAGCGCGCTGGGTGATCCGGCCCTCCTCGCCGACCACCTTGCTGATCCGCTCCATTTCCGCGGAGAGCTGCTGGTTTCGGCTGATGAGCTCGTTGAATGTATCCGCCACCTTGCCCGGCATTCCCGTCCACGTCTGCGGCAACCGGACGGTGAAATCGCCTTCCTTGAAGGCAACCAGCGCCTCGAGCAGGAGTTCCATGCCCTTGTCCTCGAACTCGGGTTCCGTTTTTTTGCCAGAGGTGGAGCTTCTTCTTCTGGCGGTGGAAGGCGCGGTGTTTTTCATGCTGGGGATCGAAAACGACCTCGAGTCGCCTCACGGTGCGGCAGAGCCGCACCTGTTGGACACGTACGCAAGGGCCGAGGAGCCTAGACCCCGTCCGATAGATCGTCAAGATGCCCGCCGCGGGGAAATCTCCCGTTGTAGGGGTGGCCGGGGACCGGCGCCAAACCGCTCTAACGGCGCCGCCGCTTTTCCAGCCAGAGCGATTTCAGGTACGGCTCGCCCGTGAAGTCCGGCGGCATCGGCGCGTGGTGCGGACTGCCCAAGGCCGGCGCGGCGCTGAGAATCTGGCGCTCGAAGACCTCGGGCGACATCCCGCGGAAATTCGTGCAGCAAAGCAGCCAGCCGTCGTCCGCGAGAACGTCCGCGGCCAACGCGGCGAGTTCGCCGAAGTTCTCCTCCACGCGGAAGACCTTGCCTTTCTCGTCGCGAGAGAATGTCGGCGGATCGAGCACGATGCCGTCGAACGTCCGGCCCTGTTTCGCGAAGCGGCGCAGCCAGTGGAAGGTGTCGCCTTTGCAGAAATGCTGGCCGGCGGGATCGATGCCGTTGTGCGCGAGATTGCGCTTCGCCCAGTCGAGATACGGCTGGGAAAGATCGAGTGTGGTCGTTTCCGCGCCGGCGGCGGCCGCAGCCACCGAGAAGGCCCCGGTGTAGGCGAAGGTGTTGAGCAGCCGTTGGCCGGGTCGCATCCGCCGCCGGACCTCGGCGCGGTTGTCGCGCTGGTCGAGGAAGATCCCCTGGGAATAGCCGGACTGGAACGAGATCTCGAAACGCAGGCCGTTTTCGGAAACGAGAAACGGTTCGTCCGCCGGCTCGCCGCAGAGATGGGCGGGGGACTCCTTCTGGTGCTGGTCGAGGCGTTTCCAGTAGCAGGTGCGGCCGGTCGATTCCAGCCAGCTCCGGAGTTCCGCGGGCACGCGGGAGCCGGTCGTCGAGAGCAGCCAGCGGTCGGCGAAGGTTTCCAGGAAGATGCCGGGCAGTCCGTCGCCCTCGCCGTCGATGAGCCGCAGCGCGTTGGTTTCCCGGGTCGGCAGGTGGCTGCGTTTCGCGACGGCGGCTTCGACAAGTCGGACCATGGGCGGGATTGCCATGCCCCGGAACGACCGTATCATCCAGCCCGAAATGAGCCGCCTCTCCGATCAACTCGCCTCCGCCACCCAAGATGGACGCCTGCTGGAATCCGCCCGCAAGAACATCGAAATGCTCCTCGCCGGAAGCGCCGGCGGCATCGCGGAAGCGGCGGTGGTGGAACTCGTCGAAGCCGGCGAGTGGCAGGAACTCAACGACCGGTTCTTCAAGACGCTCGCCTTCGGCACCGGCGGCCTGCGCGGTCGCACGATCGGCCGGGTGGTGACCGCGGCGGAGCAGGGGAATGGCGGCCCGAACGGGCGGCCCGAGCACCCGTGCATCGGCACGGCGACGATGAACTACTACAATCTCAGCCGTGCCGTCCGCGGCTTGATCGCTTACGCCAAGCGCCATGTCGGCGCCGACCGCAAGCCGGTGCTCGTCTTCGCGCACGACACCCGGCACTTCTCGCGGGACTTCGCGGAGTTCTGCGCGCGGACCTGCGCCGATCTCGGCTGCGACGCTTACCTCTTCGAGGGCCCGCGCTCGACGCCGCAGCTGAGCTTCGCCGTGCGCGACCTGCGCGCCGACGGCGGCGTGGTCATCACGGCCAGCCACAACCCGCCGCACGACAATGGCTTCAAAGCGTATTTCAACGACGGAGCCCAGATCGTCTCCCCGCACGACACGGCCATCGTCAAGGAGGTGAACGCCATCGTCGGCGAGACCTACGAGCCGGTGCCGGAGGCGGATCGCGGCCAGGTGCACGTCCTGGGCGCTGAAACGGACGCCGCCTACGTCGAGCGGCTCAAGACGCTGCTGCTCCAGCCAAAGTTGCTCGAGAACACGACGACCGAGGTGGTCTTCACCAATCTCCACGGCACCGGAGGACATATCATCGTGCCGATGTTGAAGCACTTCGGCTTCACCGTCCTCACCGTGCCGGAGCAGGACATCCAGGACGGCCGTTTCCCGACCGTCGAATCGCCCAATCCGGAGAACGCCCCGGCCTTGAAAATGGGCATCGACCTTGCGGAAGAACGCGGCGCCGAGATCGTCATCGGCACCGACCCGGACGCCGACCGCATGGGCGTCGCGGTCCGCGGGCCGACTGGCAAGATGGAGTTGCTCACCGGCAACCAGATCGGTTCGCTGATGGCCTGGTACCGGCTCAAGGTCTGCTTCGAGCTCGGCTGGCTCACCGACGCCAACCGCAGCCGCGCCGTGCTGGTGAAGACCTTCGTCACCACCAATCTGCAGCGGGCGATCGCCGACGGCTTCGGCGTCGGCATCGTGGATACACTCACCGGCTTCAAATACATCGCCGCCAAGCTCCGGAAATACGAGGACGCCATCCCCGCGGACAAGAAGGGCGACTACCGTTCGCTGACTGAAAAACAGACGCGCGAGTTGCGGCTCGAATACTCCCGGTTCTTCGTCTTTGGCGGCGAGGAGAGCTACGGCTATCTCGGCTCCGACGCCATCCGCGACAAGGACGCGAATGGCGCGGCGCTGATGTTCGCGGAAGTCGCCGCTTATGCGAAATCGATCGGCAAGACCCTGCCCGAGTTGATGGACGAGATCTACCGCGATTACGGCTATTATCTCGAAACGGGCAAGTCGCTGGTGATGGAGGGCGCGGACGGTGCCGCCCGCATCCAGGCGCTGGCGAAGTCCTACGCGGAAAATCCGCCGCTCGAAGTGGACGGCGTCGCGGTCAGCCGCGTGCGGGATTTCGCGAAGCAGGATCTTTTCGACGAAGAAGGCGATCCGATCCCGAAGGAGAAAATGCTCTTCGTCGATCTCGAGGACGGTCGCTCGTTCGCCGTCCGGCCGTCCGGCACCGAGCCGAAGATCAAGTTCTACCTCTTCGGCAAATCCGCTCCCGGCGGCGATCTGGAAGAGACGAAAAAGAGCGTCCGCGCCAGCCTCGAGTCGATGTGGGACTGGATCGAAAAGGACGCCGCGTCACGGTGACGTCGCGGCGGTTTTCTACCACCCTGCCCAAAAAGTCACAACGCGCCGAACCGCCGGTGTCTTCCCTGGTATTCCTTCACCGCGTCGAACAGGTCGCCTTGGCGGAAGTCGGGCCAGTATTTCTTCACGATGACGATTTCCGCGTAGCTGATCTGCCATAGCAGGAAATTCGAGACCCGCAGCTCGCCGGAGGTGCGGATCAACAGGTCGGGATCGGGGATGTCTCTCGTCCAGAGGCGCTGCGAGAACACCGTGCAATCGATCTCGCCGGGGGTGATCCGGCCGGCGGCGGCGTCTTCCGCGAGCGAGCGGGCCGCGGCGACGATCTCTTCGCGGGAGCCGTACGACAGCGCGAGGACCAAGGTCATTGCGCTGTTGCCAGCGGTCTCCTCGAGGATCGCCTCGAGCTTCGCCCGGGTTTTTGCCGGCAGCCGATCGAGCTGGCCGACGGCCTGGAGCCGGACGTTCTGCTTCCGCAGATCCTTGGCCTTCTCGTCGAGAAACCGGTCCAGCAGGCCCATCAGCGCCTCGACTTCGGACGGCGGGCGGTTCCAGTTCTCGGAGGAAAAGGCGTAGAGCGTGAGGTATTCCACACCGAGCTCCTTGCACGCTTCCAGTACCTCGCGGACCGATTCGGCGCCGGCCCGGTGGCCGTCCCGGCGAGGCAGTCCGCGCTCGTTCGCCCACCGGCCGTTGCCATCCATGATAATGGCGATGTGGCGGGGAATGGCGCGCGGCTCGGCCATGACGGAGGTTTCGGGTTCGAGCGAGGGGGCGGGGGAGTTCACGGCAGGCGGATATGACACGTCGCCGCCAGAAAAGCCAGTCGGGATGAAACGCCGATGCGCTTCCCGTGAAAAAGCTCAGACCACGAGCGTCTGCTCGCGATCCGGTCCCACGCCGACGAAGGCCAGCGGCGCGTCGCACAGCTCGGCGAGGCGCGAGAGATAAGCTTTCGCGGCTGTCGGCAGATCCTCGTAGCGTTTGCAGCCGGTGGTGTCCGATTTCCAGCCAGGCAGGCTTTCATAAACGGGCACCGCGCGATCCCACGCCGAGCGGTCCGCCGGCGGCAGGTCGTGGCGCACGCCGTCGATCTCGTAAGCGGTGCAAATCCGCAGCGTGTCGTATTCGTCGAGTCCGTCGAGGTTGGTGACGGCCAGACCGGTCACCCCATTGACCATGCAGGCGAAGCGCAGCAGCACGGTGTCCAGCCAGCCGCAGCCGCGTGGACGGCCGGTCGTCGCGCCGAACTCGCGGCCGAGGCCGTGGAGATACTCGGAAAGGCCTTCGTCGCCGGTCGGAAACGGGCCGGAGCCAACGCGCGTGGTGTAGGCCTTGCAGACGCCGATCACGCGGTCGATCGCGGTCGGCGGCAGGCCGGAGCCGGTGCAGGAGCCGCCGGCGGTCGTGTTCGACGACGTGACAAAGGGATACGTGCCGAAATCGATGTCCAGCAGGGTGCCCTGTGCGCCCTCGAAGAGCAGCGACTTGCCGCTTTTCCATGCCTCGTGAACCACGGGGATGGTATTGCGGACGTGCGGTTTGAGGCGCTCGAATGCCGCGAACACCTCGTCCGCCACCTGCGCGCCGTCGAAGGTCGTGAGCTTGTATCGCGAGAGAACTTCGTTCGCCTCGGCCGTGCGCCGCTCGATCTGGGCGCGGGCGAAGCTTCCATCGAAAAAGTCCGCCACGCGCAGGCCGCAGCGGTTGATCTTGTCGGCGTAGGTCGGGCCGATCCCGCGTTTGGTCGTGCCGATCTTCATCTCGCCGAGCGCCGCCTCGCGTGCCGCGTCGAGTTCCTTGTGTGGTGGGAGAACGACGTGCGCTCGGTCGGAAATGAGGAGCTTCTCCGGCGTGATCGGGACACCCTGGGCTTCGACGCGCTCAATTTCCTGCACCAGCCCGACCGGGTCGAGCACCACGCCGTTGCCGATGACGTTGGTTTTCGCGTCCCAGAGGATCCCGGACGGGAGCAGGTGGAGGACGTATTTCTTGCCGCTGGCGATGACCGTGTGCCCGGCGTTGTTTCCGCCCTGGCCGCGGATGACCACGTCCGCGGACTCCGTTAGATAATCGACGATCTTGCCCTTGCCTTCATCTCCCCACTGGAGACCGGTGATGATGGTGTTCATGAATTTAACCGCGAATGAACGCGAATGGACGCGAATGAGGAGGGTTTATCGGGTAACCCAATCCGCCGTCACCTCGACTGCTCGATCAGGTCCGCGAACTCCTTGAAGAAATACGAAGCGTCATTCGGTCCGGGGGCGGCTTCCGGGTGGTATTGCACGCTGAAGACCGGAAAATCCCGGTGGCGCATGCCCTCGACAGTGTGGTCGTTGAGGTTGACGTGCGTCACCTCGACGTTCGAGGGAAGCGAGTCGCCGTCCACGGCGAAACCGTGGTTTTGGGAAGTGATCGAGATTTTCCCGGTGCGGAGGTCCTTGACCGGCTGGTTGCCACCGCGGTGGCCGAACTTCAGCTTGAATGTCTTCCCGCCGTAGGCGTGGGCGAGCACTTGGTTGCCGAGGCAGATGCCGAAGACCGGCAGCTTGCCGATCAGCTGGCGGAGTTCCTCGTGCACGTAGCCGAGCGCCGCGGGATCGCCGGGGCCATTCGAGAGGAACAGACCGTCGGGATTGCGCGCGAGAACGTCGGCGGCGGAGGTGCGGGCATTCACGACCTCGACCTCGAAGCCGTTCTGCCGCAGGCGGCGCAGGATGTTGAACTTCAGGCCGAAGTCGTAGGCGACGATGCGGTGGCGGACGGGCGGGAGATCCGCGTAGTTGCCTTCCTGGTCGAGCGCCGCGTTCGGCAGCCGCCAGATCCGCGACTCCTGGTCCCAGTGGTAGGACTCGGGCGTCGAGACCTCCTTCACGTAGTCCATGCCTTCCATCGACGGCGAGTCCTTGGCCGCCTGGATCGCCGCCTCGCAGTCGAGTTCGGTTGTCACGCAGGCGCGCATCGCGCCGAGCGACCGCAGATGTTTGGTGAGCGCGCGGGTGTCGATGCCTTCGATGCCGACAATGTCGTGCCGGGCGAGGTATCCGGCGAGGGTTTCGGTCGAGCGCCAGTTCGACGGGATGTCGCACAGCTCGCCGATGACGAAGGCCCGGATGTGGGGCCCGCGCGATTCCGCATCCTCGGGGTTCACTCCGTAGTTTCCGATCTGCGGATAGGTCATCGCGACGATCTGGCCGCGGTAGGACGGATCGGTGATGACCTCCTGGTAGCCGGTCATCGAGGTGTTGAAGCAGATTTCTCCGGTGGTCGTTCCGGTGGCTCCGAAGGCGGTTCCATCGAAGCAGCGACCGTCTTCCAGGGCAAGGATGGCAGGTTTCGGCACGGCGGCGGGACGCTAGGCAAGCATCTCCGGCGATGCAAGAGATTGCTCGGGTGGAGGTTCGCGGGCTGCGATCAAACCTCCTCCGATGCCAACCAGCGGCGGGACTTGACGATGAACCGCCGGCCGAAATCTCCCGGTTTGCCTTGGCGCGCGGAATTGAGGCCCGTTTCGTCCGGCTCGAGCGGTTCCGGTGTTCGTTGGACCACGGCTTCGCACCACGCGCTGGCCTGGATGCGTCCGGCGGCATCGCGAGAATCGCCGTAGGCGCGGATCACGAAAGTGTCCGAGCGGGCGTTGAGGACAGGACCGAGCGCTTGCAGAAGGTCGCCCTGCGTCAGGTAGCCGGGGAGACCCCAGAGCTTGGAGGCGGGCTTGAGCGTTTGGTCGAGCCGCGTCGCGTCGCGGATGTTGTCCGGATGCGAGTAATCGGGAAGCGGCGAGGTGTTGTCGAGCGGCGCGGCGGCGACGAAGGCATCATTGACGTCCGCGGCTTCGATGGCTGCCTGGAGCGCGCCCATGCGGCCGGTCTCGTCGTCCGCGAGCCGGCGGTTGACGAAGTCGGCGAGCGAGAGGAACGGGCCGCGGGTTTTCACTTCCGCGACGATCGCCACCGCCAGCCGGTCCACTTCCTCGTCGGTGAGCGTGCGGCTTCCGGACCAGGCGGCCTGGCTGTCGGCCGACTGGCCCGCGGCCCACTCGCCGCCCGGCGCGTCCAGGGCACGGGGGAACGCGGCCCGCCCGCCGGAGACGCGGCGGGTCCCGCCGAGCACCGCTTCCCAGGCTTCGATGCTCGTCGAGTTCACGTTGAACGAACCGTCCATGGTCAGATGGCAGGCGGCGCGGTGAAAGTCCGCGAGGTCGTCCGCGCCGCCGGTGCCCGGGGCGCGCCGGAGGCGGCCGTTCGGCAGCGGGTGGGACGCCGGATCCGCGACAAACGCCTCCTTCGCCGCCCGGTCTCCCGTCGAGAGGAAGAATGCGTCCCAAAGGCTGCGGTTCACCTCGAACGAGAGGTCGTAGACGAGGTTCTCGGTCTCCGGGTAGTCCTGGTAGATCGCCCGTGCCTGCCGCGCCCAGGCGTCTTCATTCGCCGACCGCTGTGAGTCGGACGACCAGCCGATGGCCTCCGCCGAGAACCCGCCGGTGTTGGCGTCTTCGGCCGAGGCGAGCGGCGGAGCCGTGCGGTCCAGCCCGGCCGCGAGCCGGGGGTCGGCCAGCGATTGGCCGACGGCGTAGCTCGGGTGCCAGATGAACTCCGAGAGTTTCGCATGCTGGAGCTGGCCGATGGAAACCACGCCGGTTCCCGCCCGCGGGACGTCGAACAGCACGATCGGCCGACCACCGCTTTCCTGCGGTGGGCCGAAGGGGTTGCCGTGCCATCGGCCGCCGCGCGGGACCGGCATCTGCGCGTCCCAGTCGACCGCCTCGTCGTAGAGGTCGCGCGTGTAGGCGCCGAAGAACCACGGACCGCCGCCGCTGCCTGTGGCCGGCAGGGAGCCGGCGACATTGTCCCACGGTGAGCGGGTGGCATAGGCGGCGCGCGGATTCCAGTTCGCCAGCAAGGCCTCCTCGAAGTGCGGCGATCCGCTCAGCGGGCCGGAGTTCGCCTCGTTCGAGAGGTGCTCGTGCAGCCACCGCAGGCGCACGCCCTCGCGGGTGCGGACGTTCGGCTTGAGGCTCGCCAGCGGCGCGGTGGCGGACAGTTGCTCGAGCGGCATGCGCTCGTTGCGGTTCCACGCGATCCGCGGCTCGCGCCCGCCGCCGAACTGCATGGAACCGGAAACCAGCGCGATCTGTGGCAGGGCGTCGAAGTCTTCGAAGGAAACGCCCCGCCGCTCCCCGAGATGCTTGAGGATCACCCGGCAGTCGTCGCCTTGGTTCTCGATCCCACGGCGGCCGGTGAATTGCGTCCAATACACCGTCGGCTCGAACCAATAGTAGGTCGGCATGAAGTCGATGCCGCCGTTCACGTTGTTCTCGGACATGTAGAAATTCCGAGACGGGTGGGGCGGCTTTTCGCAGCTCAGGAGGTTCGAGTCGATCGCCGCGTAGCCGGCGCTCCCGATGACGCTGCCGTTGTATTCCGCCGCGTCCGCGGCCGTGAAAACCAGGCATTCACCCGGCTCGAAAGTGGTCCGCGGCACGGTGAAGTAGAAACTGCCGATGTAGGGATCCTGATAGGCCGTCTCGTGAATGCCGCCGAGCTGGGCGAGCTTCGGGTTCCGCCCGCCTTCGAAAAAGATCCATTGCGTGCGCACGGGCACGAGCTGGTCGTCCTGCGGCCTGAGCCCGTCCATCCAGATTTCCTGCCGGCCATTTCCCTGGATCATGACGATCGAGCGGTCGAGCGTCAGCCGGGTGTTGTACGGATTCCATAGTACCACGCGGGGATAAAGGTGCTGCCGCACCTCGAAAGGCCTCCCTGCGGCAGGCGAGCCGGGCGGGGGGATTTTCGCGAACCAACTGAGGCTGAACTTCAGCGAGCCCTCCACCATCACCGGCACGAGGTTCGGCGTGTCCAGCGAGGCGATCGCCGCCGGCGTGTGGTTCGCCAGCGCGAGGGACTCCTCCGTGTTCACCCGCGGCGACGGCTCCGGCTTCGGCAGCACCGCCTCGATCGGACCGGCGTCCGGTGCCTGGCTCGTCGCCCAACGCCGGAGCAGGCCGAAGCGCGGAGCGGTGGAACGGTGGCGGGTGGATTCCCAAAGGATTCCTGCCTCTTCCGCCGACGCGGGATCGGCCGGCCCCACGAGGCGGTCGTCGTCGCGCAGACCCGGTAGCGGGCCGCTGTCCGGGATCGCGCCGTCGCTTTCGAAATAAGCGGTGAGGTCACGCTTCAGGCCGCCTTCGGCCATGTCCGCCAGAACTCCTTCCGACCAAGTGGTGAAGTCGTGGAAGTGCTCGCGCCGCCGGTCGGCGGCGGTGCCGCCCATGGCCGCGGAGGTCGAGTCGCTCGCCAGGCGCGACTTCCGGTCCGCGTCGAGCGGATCCCCGTCGGTGAGGATCGTGGCATCCGCTTCCTGGGCCAGCAGGCGTCTGAACCGCTCGCTGTCCGGCCGGCTTTCGTGGGCGTCGCGGGTGGCCACGTTCGCCTTCACCCCGAGATCGCCGACCCACCAGGCGTAACTGCCGTGGCGGCCGGCGGTTCCGCGGAGGTCGATGCGCGGGGCGCTGACCCGTTCGCCGGAGGGGGCGGCGGCTCCGACGCTGCCCTTGCCGACGAGCTCCACCGCACTGGCGGGCGCGGCCACCCGCGGCCCCGGGCGGGCGGATGTTTCCGCACCGCTCACCAGCCACGCGAGCACCTCGTTCTCGCGATCCCAGCCGGAAGCCCGGAGGTCTCGCAGCCCGCCGGAAAGGTCGTCGCGCTGGAGAAAGGCGCCGCCGCCGGGCAGGCGGGTGTTCCACACGCCGGTCCAGTTCGGGTGACGGATCTCGTTGCCTCCGAGGATCGACGCGGGCGCGGTCGCCCGCGTATCGGCCCCGGCGTGGCGCTGGAGTTCGCCGAGAGCGATCATCAGCGCGAGCCGGGCGTTCGCGCGGGCCCGCGCCTCATGATCCACGCGCGAGGAGATCCGGAGTTCGAACGCGGCGAGACCGAGCAGCGCCACGGCCAGGACCATCATCAAGATCATCAGCGCCAGCGTGACCACCAGGGTGAAGCCCCGGCCGCGCGGGCGGCGGGTCGGTGGGCGCTGGGCTCGGAAGCTCATGGTTAACCGCTGGATTGGGCGTCAAGCTTCGACGGGTTCGGTGGATCTTTTCGCAGAATCCCGCCGCCTTCAAGGTGGGAGTTGAAATTCGGCGGCGCCACGATCCGGCGGATTTTCTTGGAAGAGTCCGAGCGGTTGGTTCTCTCACGCCCGATGCGCCGGGCACGGCAGGACGTCTCCGCACCCGGTCTTCCGAATCATTCCGACCCATGAAAAACATCGCCGTTTCCTTCGCCATCGTCGCTCCGGTCTTCTTTGCCGCCTGCGAAAATCCCGCGGACAAGACCGCTTCCGCCGCCGTCTCGGAAGTTGTCGTGAAATCCGCGGATTCCCCGGCCGCGGAAGGCGTGCGCTATGTCTTCCTGCCCGGATCCGGGATTCACTTCGTCGGCTCGAAGGTCACCGGCAGCCACGAAGGCGGCTTCAAGGAGTTCACTGGCCATTTCACCATCGCCGACGGCGAACCGGTGGGGACCGATCACCGGGTGGTTATCGACATGGATTCCACCTGGTCCGACAGCGAGCGCCTCACCGGCCACTTGAAGAACGCCGACTTCTTCGACGTGGAGAAATTTCCCACCTCCACCTTCGAGGCGACCTCGATCGAAAAGCTGGGCGAGGGGAGCTACCGCGTCGCCGGGAATTTCACCCTCCATGGCGTGACGAAGAACATCGCGTTTCCCGTCACCGTCACCGGAAACGGTCCGGAGGTGGAGATCGGGGCCAAGTTTGACATCAACCGCAAGGACTTCGGGATTGTGTACAGCGGCAAAACCGACGATCTGATCCGGGACGAGGTGGTCATCGAGTTGAAACTCAAGGCGGCGCCTGAACCGGCGCAGGCCGCCGCCGCCGGAACCCCACCCACCGAGATCTGATCTCCCATCCATGAAAACCCCGCGCATCCTCGCCTTTGGCGGCAGCCTCCGGGCCGGCTCCTACAATCAGAAAATCGCGGCATTGGCCGCGGACGGAGCCTGCGCCGCCGGCGCGGATGTCACGCTCGTGGCGCTGCGGGATTTCCGGATGCCGATCTTCGACCAGGACGAGGAAGACGAGCACGGGATGCCCGAACCGGCGCGGGAGTTCAAACGCCTGCTGGCGAATCACGACGGGTGGATCGTCGCCAGCCCGGAGTACAACAGCGGCATCACCGGAGCGCTGAAAAACGCCATCGACTGGGCGTCGCGGACGGAAACCGACGACGAGGCCTCCTTGTCCGCATTCCGCGGCAAGACCGCCGTCATTCTCTCCGCCTCGCCGGGCGCGCTCGGCGGCATGCGCGGGCTCGTCCAAGTGCGCTCGATCCTGACCAATCTCGGGGTGAACGTCCTGCCCGGCCAGGTTTCCGTGCCCCGGGCTCACGAGGCCTTCGATGCGACCGGGCTAATCACCGCGCCGGATTTGAACGCGAAGGTCAAGGACCTCGGCGCCCGCCTCGCCGACCATCTGGCGAAGCTGCTGGCTTGAGATCCCGGACGGGCGGACGTGCCGCTCAGGCCGCGAAGCTCTCGCCGCACGAGCAGGTGACCACCGCATTCGGATTGGTCACCTTGAAGCCGCCCTGCTGGAGGTCGTCGGAAAAATCCAGCTCGCTGCCGCTGACGAAAAGCGCGCTTTTCGGGTCGATCACGACGTTCACGCCATTGCTGGGGACCACGATGTCGCGATCGCGCGGGCCGTCGACGAGGTCCATCTTGTATTGCAGGCCGGAGCATCCGCCGCCGACCACGGCGATCCGCAGGGCGCCGTCCGGCCGGCCCTGGCGCTCGAGCAGTCCGCGGAGGTGGCGGGAGGCGTTGTCGAGCACCCGCACCAACTTCTCGTTCCCGACCTTGTAGTTCACCGTGACGGACATCGGCGGGAACCTGCCGCGCGAGCCCGCCACCGTCAATGCCCGCGCGACGGACGCAAAAAAGCGGGCGGACCGTCATCCGGTCCGCCCGCGGGGAAACTTCGGGAGCTGGCTGAGCGCGCCCGATTCAGAACCTCACTCCTCTTCGGCCGGCTGGGGCGCGTCCTTGTCGATCGCCTCGGCGGCTTCGGCAGTGCCTTCGGCAGCCTTCTCGACGCCTTCGGCCTCCTCCGCCCCGAGTGCGGCCGGAGCGGTGGTCTGGGGAGCTTCCTCGAGCGACTTGTCGGTATCCACCTTGCCTGCCTTTTTGGCGGCCTTCTTCGCGGGGGCCTTCTTCGCGGCCTTCTTCGCGGCGGCGGTTTTCTTCGGAGCCTTCGGCTCGGCGGAGGCGGCGGGCTTCTTCGGAGCTGACTTCTTCTGGGCGATGCCGCCGAGCTTGGCTTGTTCTTTCTTGCGCTTCAGGTAGTCGGCGCGGCGGCGGCGTTTGATGTTGACTCTTCTTTGTTGGCCCATGGCTGGAGACTGGCTACGGGCAACCACGCAGCCGATCAAGGAGAAACCTCACCCGCCACCGCCCGTCGATCGCTCGATGTGGAGGCGGAAGAAGAGGGCGGCCTCGTCCGGATCGTAGACCAAGGTCTCGCGCACGCGCCCGTCGCCGAGCGGCTGCGGGGCGAGAGGGGTGGCGGATTGCAACGGCAGCCAGCTCTCCAAGGCGGGCGACTCGTTCCACATCCACGTCAGGTCCGGGCGGTCGGCGTGCTCGAAGACGAAGGCGCGGCTGCCGTTGTGGGAGGCGGGCCGGACCGGCGAGCCGTCGGGTTTCCACGGGTCGGTGCCATGGAAATACTCGGCGATGTTGTTGAGGGCGTCGCCGTCCGAATTGGCCGTGGGGGCTCCGTGCGTGGCGAGTTCCTCCGTCGAGAAATGGCTCGCCGCCCAGGTGGTGAAGTCCGCGGCGGTGGGAGTGCCGACCGCCAGTTCGTCGCCGACCACCGGAAAGGCTCCCAGCACGGCGACCGGTCGGGTGCCGATGGTCGCGGCGGCCGTCAGGCTGGCGGCGGCCTCCACCCGCGGGCGGAGCGACTGGCCTTCCTCCGCATCGGCCGCGAGCTTCAGCAGGAGCACTACGCGCTGCGGCGAACCTGGCTGGACGACGAGCAATGGCCCGTCGAACGCCAGCGGCGGGGAGATTCCCGAGAGGGTCGGCCCCAGCTTTTCGTCGCCGGCGTCGACCATGCCATTGCGGTTGCCGTCGCGATAGAGCGCCGCCTCGGCGATCGCCGCGTTGCCGGTGACGGCGATTTCCAGATCCGAAACGCGCACGCCCTCGTCGCCGAAGACCTGCAACTCGAGCGGCAGGGCGATGGCGCTGGCACCGGCGGAGGTCGCGATCGTCATCGGCTCGCCGGCGCGGGAAACCTGGAGTTGCAAGGGGCCGGGCAAGACGATGACCGAAGCGAATGGCGAGGTGTCGCCCGTGGTGGCGCTGCTCACCGTGGCGGTCAGCTCGGCGGAGGTGAGGAGCGGCGGATTGGCGAACTCGAACTGGCCGCCGCTGACGGTGGTCTCGCCCAAGAGCGTTTTCCCTTCGCCGTCCGGGTCGTGGAAATACTGGACGAGCGAACCATCGGGCGCGCCGGACGTGCCTTCGACGCGACCGGGTTGGGCGGTCAAGCCGGGCGCGGCGAGGTTCCGGTTCCCCCCGCCGAGGACGATGCCGGGGCCGGCGTGCGCGCTGATGCGGTTGTGGGTGATGGTGTTCGACAGGGTGGTCCCGCCGTTGACCGTCACGCCGTTGCCGCCGTTGCCGAGGATGGTGTTGCCGGCCGGGAGCAAGGCTCTGGAGCCGTTGACGTTCGCCTCCTGCCGGCCGCCGATGAAGTTGCCGGACGCGCCGCCTTCCAGCAGGACCCCGCCGGCTTGGTTCGGTTGCTCCTGCGTCCCCGGTCCCGGGTTGATTCCGATCAGGTTCCCGCAGACGTGGTTTCCGGAGGAAAGTCCGCCGCTCAGGCGGATGCCATGGCCGCTGGCGTTGAGGAGGATGTTTCCGGCGCTGCCGATGCCGCCGATCCGGTTGTCGGGCGAATCGAGGACCACGATGCCGTCGCCCGCGAGGGGAGCCGGGTTGCCGGTCCTGTAGCTGCCGAGGCGGTTCTCGAAAACGAGGTTCTCCCGGCCTCCGGAAACGACCAGCCCGCCGAGAGGCGCGTGACCGGCCACGCCGGAAAGCACGATCTGGTTCCCGGGGCCGCAGCGGTTCGATTCCGTGTCCCGCAGCAGGACGCCGCAGCGTCGGTGGTTCCAGATGTTGTTCCAGGCGATGTGATTCGCCGAGCCGCCGAGGACCATGATCCCGACCCAGCTGTTCTGGAAGCCGTTGCCCTCCGCCACGCGGTCGCCGCCGATCCGCTGGCCGACGCAATTTTCCAACAGGATGCCGACGCCTTCCGCGGCGCCGGTCACGGGGTCCGCGCCGGCGAGTCCGATGCCGTTTCCGGCGAAGCCGTTGCCGATGATGCGGTTGGCCATCTCCGGCCGGCTGGCGGTCACGTTTGCCATCCGGATGCCCGCCTTCTCGTTCGAATTGATGATATTGAATTCATAACTCACGCCGCCGATCCGGTTTGCCTTGGCTCCGGACAAGATGAGGATGCCGGCGTCGTGATTCTCGGTGATCGAGTTGTTCACGATGATGTTTCCACCCTCGGGCGTGAACGGTTCCCCGACCGGCGGGATGCTCTGGCCGGGGTCGCCGCCGGAGTCGAGCAGGACGCCGGCGGCGCGATTGAATGAAATATAGTTCATCGGCGAGGCCCCGACGGCATTCGTGCCGCGGCCGCGCATCCCGAGGCGGTTGCCCCACGCGCCGTCCACGATCGCGATGCCGACATCGTTGCCGAGATCGACGTCCCAATCCCAGGGATCGGTGCCGATCCGGCAGCCGATGATGGTGTTGTTGGTGCAGGTGGTGCCGCTGAGGAGAATGCCGTTTCCGTCGAGATGACCGGTGATCTGGACGCGCGTCTGGAACCAGGAGCTGCCGATCACGCAGTCGCTGCTGCCATCGAGCACGATGCCCGATCCCGCGTTCGGCAGGTCCGCCGTGGCGGACGACGCGAGCGGCACCCGGCCGATCTGCACCGAGCGGATGTCGATCCGTTGGCAGTTCTTGACGTGGATGCCATCGCCGCCATTGGCGCCGATGCCATCCGGGTCGACCACCTCGAAGTTGTCGGTCGTGAGCATGTCCTCGCCAAAAGATATGTCGTGGGTGTTTTCGAGGTGAATCCCGTGGCCGCCGTTGGCCGCGGTGGCTCCGGATTGCGGATCGTAGCCGATCTTGCAGGCGCTGGACCGCGAGCCGGCGGCGTGCGTGCCGAAGATCTCGAGGCCACTGCCGGCGTTGCCGGAGATATGGCAGCGGTGGACGGTCGTGCGCGGGCTTTCAATCCGGATGCCCGGCCCGCCGTTGTTCCGGATGGGAAAACCCGGCGAGTACATCGAATGGATCGCGTTTCCGGAGGACTGGTCGCCGGTGACGAGGATGCCACCGAGGGTGTTGCCCGCGAGTCCGCCGGAGGGTGGCTGGCCGAAGATCCCGGCGGCCGGAGCGAGGATCCGGTTGAGGTGCGCGCCGCCGTCGATCGCGATGCCCCAGCCGCCGCAGCCCTGGACGTAGGCGTCCGCTCCCGCGGGTTTCTCGCCGATGAGGATCCGGTTCGCCGCCACGGCATCGCCGGACAAATGATAGCCGTGCCCCCCGACGCCCTTGACGGGGACGGAAACAAAATTCCTGCGCGCATCTCCGTGGAGACGGATGCCGTCGCCGTCGCCACCTTCCACGGTGCAGAGGGAAATGGAGTTGTCCGCGCTGCCTCCGGTCAGGGTGATGGCCGCCTCGCTGAAGTTTTTCAGATCGATGCTACGGACCGTGGTGTTGGTCACGCCGTCGAGCAGGAGCCCGGTGGCCGCGCCGTTTCCGTCCAGGATCAGCTTGGGTGGCGGGGGCAGTTCCGTGGTCGGCCGGATTTCCAAGGTTGTCCAACTGGCCATCGGCGGCAGGGAATCGACCAGCGTCACGGTGTGCGTGCCCGGTCCAAGATAGCCGACGATCCGGTTTCGCACCCCATCGCCGATCGCCGTGCCGCCGGTGATGTAGTTTGTCTCATACGGACCGATCGGGGGATCGCCCTCCTGCGGCCGGGTGAGCTGGTCGTAGGAGAGCGTGCCGTTTTTCAACATCAACGCCTCGCGCAGCGTGAGGATGCCGTCGCGGACGTTGCCGTCGCCCTCGGCGGAGAAGCGGATTTCGGCTCCGAGCGGGGGAAGCGGCGCCGCCTGGATGGTGAGCGGTACCGCCGCGCTGTTCCGGTTGTCGGTGCCGAAGGAATTGCCGTAGCGGATCCAGACGTTCGCCGCTCCCGTCATGCCGGGAACCTCGACGAGGATCTCGCGGCCGGTGCTGAGGACCGGAGCCCGGACCTGCTCGTTGCCGCCGATGTCAAAGACCACCCAGACCTTGTTGTGGAAGGTGTCGAGCGTCGGCACGGGGAAATGCTCGCCGTTCACCCGCAGCGTGCCGCCGGCCTCCGCGACGGGCGGATCGAAGCCGGAGATCACCGGGTCCGGGATGACCTCGAAATGCTGGAACGGCGGGTCGAGCCGCAGCGTGCTCGAGGTTCCGCGGTCCGGCACGTGCACCGAGATGATGCCAGTTTCCGCCTCCTCGGGAACGATCACGCGCAGGCTGTTGTAGTCCGCCGTCAGAACTTCGGCGCGAGCCGGCTGCGGCGGATTGTCCGGGGAGGTCCCGGGGTGACCGAAGGTGACGATGTTGTTTTCCGGCACGTTCGAGAATCCCTCGCCGGTGAGGGTGACCACGTCCCGCCGCCACGCCCGGCGCGGCTGGAAGCCGGAGATCACCGGTGCCCAGGGATCGCCCACGACCAACAGCGTGTCCTCGACCGCCTGCACGGTGTAGACGTTGTCGCCGAAGACCTGCACGGCGTTGCTCAGCGCGTTGATCCGCTCGGCCAGCTTGAAGGCGCTCGAGACCTTGCCGCTGACGTTGATCACCGAGCCGAGGACGCTGACCAGGCGCTTCGGCAGCAGTGCGAGGCCGCCTTTCTGGATCTCGCCCACGGCCCAGTCGTAGGCGGCCTTGCACGAGGTCAGGAAAATCGCGCGGATCGCATGGGCGTCGAGCGTGCCTTGCGCGGCCTGGACTTCCAGCGCGCCGGCGATGCTCCGCTCGAGCCCGAAGAGAAAGCTCGGCCATCCGTCGGGAAACACGCCCTTGGCCGAGGCGAACATCCCGATGGCGTCGTTCACCGCCAGCACGATGTTGAGCGCCATCATCTTCGTGTCCTCGAACCGGCCGCCGGGCAGGCCGTCGATCAAGCCGGCCTGCGGCGGAAACCGCGCCCCGCTGAAAGCCCGCACCATGTAAATTCCCGGCTCGTCGTCCGGAATGACCAGCTCGCTCTTGGTCGTGGTGTTCGTGACCTTTCCGATATCTCCCACGATTTTCCCCACCAACAAGCCTTTGGCATATCCTACGATGTCCAGATATCTCGTCGCCGGCGCCGCGCCGATCACCAGCCGGTCGAGCGCCTCGTTCGAATAGCGGGCGTAAACCTGCGTGTGGCTGCCTTGGAGCGCCTCCACCTCACTCCGCGTGTCGAGCCGGAAGTTGAAGCGATCGAGCGAGTAGAGGTTGGCCGACCACTCGAGCGGATTTCCCGTGAGGAATTTCCCGAGGTCCGGATCCGGCAGCGGGGCGGCGCCGAACTTCTGGTGAATCACCGGCATTCCACCCCCGGACGCGATCTTCTTCTCGTGCTCGGTGGGGACGGTGCGATTGAGTTTCTCGAAGCCGGGCACGTGGAGGTCGCGCGCGCTGTAGCCGTGGTCCGAGGCCCGTCGCGGCAACCGCGCGACGGCGGCGGTGCTGGCATTTGCCGTGGAAACGTAGGCACCCAACGCGGATTCGAGCAGCGTCTCGAATCCCGCCGTCGCGTCATACGCCGCACCCGCTTGCACCTACGTGTCGAGGTGAGTCGCAAGCGCGGCGACTTCCGGCAGCGTGTCCAGTTTGGCCAGGATGGCCGCCGCATCCCCGGAATCGGCCGAATAGATGAGATAACTCAGAAAAAGACAGGTCTTCGCGGTGCTCGCGCCGTCGAGCGTCAGCGCCGCATCTCCGTCCGTGACGATCCCGAGCAGCGGCGGTCCCTCCTCGCCGGCGGAGGCGAAGACCAGCGTCGAGCGCCCCACGGCCACCTCG
Source organism: uncultured Verrucomicrobiales bacterium (assembly GCA_965651855.1). Taxonomy (GTDB): domain Bacteria; phylum Verrucomicrobiota; class Verrucomicrobiia; order Verrucomicrobiales; family Akkermansiaceae; genus Luteolibacter. Next base: position 1,260 of record CBFGTW010000081.1, on the reverse strand, counting down.
ACCTCACCGCCGACGGCCGGGCCGAACAAGCTGCCCGCGCGGTCCACTCCGGTGAAACGGCCGGGGACGGTCAGCGGAATCCGTCGCGTGACCTCGAACGAGAGCGGAGTCACCCGTTCGCCGCCGCCGAGCCCGAGAGTCACCGGGCCGGAGCGTGCCCCCGCGGGCACGGTGACGCGGACGGTTTCCCCGCTTTTCGAGACGATCGTCGCGGCGGTTCCTCCGAAAGCGACGGCGGTCACCGCGGTCGCGTCCAAGCCGGCGAGCGTGACGTCCACCTCGGTTCCAGGCGGTCCGGAAGCGGGCTCGAACATGGCGCCGGAGAGGCTGCCCGCAAACGCCAGCAGCGAAAGGAGGGCCTTTTTCACAAGTGTCGCCGATATGAAATTATGGCCCGGAGTTCAAGAAACATTCGCGCGGTCTTGCGGATCGCTGGCCGCCCGTGTCCCAATGGTCGCGGTGAATGCATTCGAGCGACTCGGCATCGATTCCCGGCTGGCGGTTTCCGACGAGGAATTGGCCGAGGCCTTCCGCGCCGCGGGCAAGCTCGCGCACCCGGACGCGGGCGGCGGGGAAGGGGACTTCGCGGCGCTCCACGAGGCGCGCGCCGTGCTCGCCAGCCCGTCGCGCCGGCTCCGCCACTGGATGGAATTGCGCGGCGTTTCGCTCGAGACCCGCGGCAGCATCGACGACCGTTTGATGGAGCTTTTCGGCGTCGCCGGAGCCGCCACCCAGCGGGCGGAGGCCGTGGCCCGGAAGCGCGACGACGCCCGCTCGGCGCTCGCCCGCGCGCTCCTCGAGACGGAGACGCAGCTCGCCCGCGAGACGGTGGAAGACGCACTCGCCCAAGTGGACGCCGCACTCGCCGCGGAGCGCCGGGTTTTCCCGGAGTTCGAAGCATCACCGCCCGAACCGGAAACCGCGGCAAAGGTGGCGCGGAACCTCGCGTTCCTGGAAAAATGGCGCGCCGGCCTCCGCTCGGCTTATGCCCGGCTTGCTTGAAGAGGACCAACCACGGAATACACGGAAGGCACGGAAATAGGGATAGGAGATTAGGGAATTCGGAGATTTGAGATTCCCGCGGAGCCAATCTCAAAAGCTTCCGTGTATTCCGTGTATTCCGTGGTTCTCCCTCCCGCCCGCTCAGCGATCCGGTGTGCTGGCAGCGGCGGGGCGGTCGCTGCGTGAAAATTCCGCGGTCTCGCTCAGGTACCAGAGCAGTCCGCCGCCGCCGACGACGGCGACGAGGATGATCACGAC
>CBFGTW010000080.1:0-20625 GCA_965651855.1 uncultured Verrucomicrobiales bacterium | reverse complement strand
GCGGGTGGTGGGTTTGATTCGGCCATGACCTGGACGCTTTTTTTTGATGGCGACTGCGCGTTCTGCTCGCGCTCGGCGCGGCTCGCGGCGCGGCTGGACAAGCGCCACCGCGTGCGACTGGCGCCCCTGCAGGGGGAACTCGCGCACGAGCTGGGCTTTTCGAAATTTGAGAATCAAGGCAGCGGCACGATGGTCATCCTGCGCGAAGGGGATGGCGTGTGGTATCTGCGCAGCGACGCGGTAATTGAGCTGGGCGAGGCGCTCGGCGGCTTGTGGCGGATCGCGCGGCTCATGGTGCTCGTGCCACGGCCGCTGCGCGACGGCATCTACCGGTGGATCGCCCGCCACCGCAGCCAGCTGGTGCACGGCGGCCGGATCTGCGCGCTGCACGATCCGGCGGTGGAAAAGCGCCTGCGCGAGTAGTGCCCGGGGCGGTCCCGGGCGTTGGAATCCTAGCCTTGAAATGCCCCCGCCCCCGTGCATCCTCGCCGCCCGCCCATGGCCGGCCCCGCTTTCCAAGCTCTTCCAGGATTCCGCGATTTCATCCCCCGTGAATGCGCGGTTCGCAATTATTTGTTCGAAACCTGGCGCGGCGTCGCGCGGCGTTGCGGGTTTGTCGAATACGAGTCGCCGGTGCTCGAGGACACGGCGCTCTACTTGAAAAAATCCGGCGGCGAGCTTTCGTCGCAGCTTTTCCGCTTTGAGGACCAAGGTGGCCGCGACGTGACGTTGCGCCCCGAGGTGACCGCCTCGCTGGCGCGGCTGGCGGCCCAGCACCAGCGGGATTTCCCCAAGCCGCTCAAGTGGTTCGAGATCGGCCAATGCTTCCGCTACGAAAAGCCACAGAAGGGGCGCGGACGGGAGTTCCACCAGTTCAATGTCGACATCCTGGGTGAGGCCGGGCCGGCCGCCGACGCCGAGCTGATTGCCCTGGCGATCGAGACGATGCTGTCGTTCGGCTTCCTGAAAGGCGACTTCGTGGTGCGCGTGTCCGACCGCATGGCGTGGATCGGTTTCGCGGAACGACACGGGATCGGAGAAGAACGCATTCCGGACTTCCTCGGCATCATCGACAAACTCGAGCGGGAAAAGGCCGACGTCCTCATGGAGAAGCTCGCCGCCTTCGGCCTGACTCCCGAGGCCGTACGTGCGTTCATCGCCGATCCAGCCAACGCCTCGCCGGCCTTCGCCGCGATCCAGGACGACCTCGCCGCGCGGGGCTTCGCGGAATTCGTCGAGCTGGACCTCTCGATCGTCCGCGGGCTGGCATACTACACCGGCGTCGTCTTCGAAGTTTTCGACGCGAAGAAATCGATGCGCGCGGTGGCTGGAGGCGGTCGCTACGACACCTTGGTCGCCACCATTTCCGACGGCGCCGTGGACATGCCCGCCACCGGCTTCGCGATGGGCGACTACGTGATCCGCAACCTCATCGAGGAAACGCCGCACGCCGCGATGCAGATGGAAGTCTGGCTCCAGCGGCAGGGCGCGGCCTGCGACGTCTTCGTGGTCGTGGCCGACGAAGCGCGGCGTCCTGAGTCCCTCAAGCTTGTCAGCAATCTCCGCCGCGCCGGCATTTCCGCCGACCTCGCGCTCGCTCCGGCAAAAGTCGCCAAACAATTCCAGAAAGCCGAGCAGTCCGGCGCGCGCTTCGCTCTCGTCGTCGGCGCCGAGTACCCCGACCTCAAGCTCAAGATCCTCGCCAGCCGGACCGAGGAATCCGGCTCCGCCGAAACCGCCGTCGAGTGGCTCACCGACCGATTGCACCAACCGGACGGGCCTCTGCTGGCATAGGGATATCCGTCGTTGTTTTTTTCAACCGCTGATGAACGAGGTCTCGAAGCACCAATCTCAAACCATCAAATTCAAGCGAAGAATTCGAAACCAGGAAACCGAGACTGTTGCCCCCTCCCACTTCACGTCCCTTGGCGACCTTTGCGTCTTGGCGGTCCAATCCCCTTCAGAATCACGTCCCCCAGCGGCCCCATCTTTTCCACACATGCGCACCCACCACTGCAACGAACTCCGTGAGTCCCACGTCGGCGAAACCGTGACACTCATCGGCTGGGTGAATTCGGCCCGCGACCATGGCGGCGTCATTTTCATCGACCTCCGCGACCGCGAAGGGCTGACCCAATGCGTTTTCCGCCCGGAGGAAAATCCGGAGATCGCAAAGCTCTCGCACGCCCTGCGCGACGAGGACGTGGTGCAAGTCGTCGGCCGCGTGGCCAAGCGCCTCGAGGGCACGACCAACGACAAGATCGGCACCGGTCACATCGAAGTCGTCGCCACGGAGCTGAAGATCGTCAACAAGGCGGACGTGCTGCCGTTCCAGCTCGACAAGGAACTGTCGAACGAGGACCTGCGGATGAAATACCGCTATCTCGACCTGCGCCGGGCACGGATGAACAAGAACATCCGCCAGCGCCACGTCATCACCGCCGCCGCGCGCCGGTTCCTGGATGACGCCGGATTCTTCGAGGTCGAGACGCCGATCCTTTCGAACCCGACGCCGGAGGGCGCGCGGGATTTCCTCGTGCCGTCGCGCCTCAACCCGGGTCGGTTCTACGCTCTGCCTCAGGCGCCGCAGCAGTACAAGCAGCTTCTCATGGTGGCGGGACTGGAAAAATACTTCCAGATCGCCCGCTGCTTCCGGGACGAAGACCTGCGCGCCGACCGCCAGCCGGAATTCACGCAGATCGACATCGAGGCGTCGTTCGTCGGCCAGGAAGACATCATCTCGCTGGTGGAAGGCCTGCTCGCCTCGATGTTCAAGGCGGGACTCGGGATCGACGTCCCCCTGCCCTTTCCGCGGATGACGCACCGCGATGCGATGGATGTTTATGGCTCGGACAAGCCGGACACGAGATATGACATGAAGATCACCGACCTCGGCGACGTCTTCGCCGGGACCGAGTTCAAGATTTTCCGCGGCACGCTCGACAATGGCGGCGTGGTGCGCGCGATCAACGCGAAGGGATTCGCCGGCGTCACCACCGGCCAGATGAACCGGCTCAACGAGATTGCCATCCAAGCCGGCCTGCCGGTGAAAACGTTGGCCTTCATCAAGTGCGAGAACGGCGAATACAAGAGCCCGCTGTGGAAGTTCTTCACGGATGCCGAGAAGGACGCGCTCGTCGCCACGCTCGACATCGCCGAGGGCGACATCGTGTTCTTCGTCGCCGGCACGCGCGACAGCGTGAGCACCATCCTCGGGCGCGTGCGCACCGAAATCGCGGAGATGATGGAGCTGACGAAGGATTCCACGGCCTACAATTTCCTGTGGGTGGTGGATTTCCCGCTGCTCGCGTTCGACGACGAGAGCGGCCACTGGGCGGCGGTGCATCATCCGTTCACCCGGCCGAACCCGGATGACATGTCTCTGCTGGAAGCCGGCGACTATGCCAATGTCCGGGCCCAGGCCTACGATGTGGTGCTCAACGGCTACGAACTCGGCGGCGGCTCGATCCGGATCCACGAGAAGGACCTCCAGGCGAAGATGTTCGAAGTGCTCGGCGTCGGGCCGGAGGAGCAGGAAGTGAAGTTCGGACACTTGCTCGACGCGTTCCGCTTCGGCGCGCCGCCGCACGGCGGGCTGGCGCTCGGCCTCGACCGCATCGCGATGCTGGTGGCTGGCGAAGACAGCATCCGCGAGGTGATCGCGTTCCCGAAAAACAACAAGGGCGCGGACCTCATGGCGCACAGCCCCTGCCAGATCGACTTCAAGCAACTCCGCGAAGTTTACGTGCAGTCCACCTACAAGGACCCGAAGACGCAAGCGCAGCAACAACCGGCCGCGAGCGAGGCCTGAGCCGCATCAAAACGCGATCCCGATCGCGAAGTGCCACGTGCCGGACGGCTCGCCGGAGTCCTGGGTGAGGTTGTGCCCGTATTCCAGCCTCACCGGGCCCACCGGCAGGTCGAGCCGCAGGCCGAGGCCGGCGGCGACCTCGACGTCGGCGGAGAACAGATCGGTGTGGTCGCGGCCGAGCGCGCCGGCGTCGATGAAGCCGACCGCTTTGAACGGGCCGGCGATGGTGCGGATCACCTCGACGTTGGTGACCCACGAGGCCTCGCCGCCGGTCGGATAATTGTTCGCCCTGGGGCCGAGCCGGCGTTCGGGGAAGCTCCGGACGCTGCGCGCGCCGCCGTTGAAAAGCCGCAGATCGATCGGCAGCTCCTCGCTGTCGCCGAAGGGAATGACCATCCCCACTTCGCCGCCCACGCCGATCTGCCAGGTTCGGTTGAACCGGTGGTACCAAGCGCTTTCGAGGCTGGTGGAAAGGTAGCTGGTGGACAAGTCGCCCACGGCCGCGCCGAGCTGGACCGGCCAGCGCACGTGCCAGCCCTTCGTGGGCAGCACCGCGCTGTCGCGGAAATCGAGTGACTGCGTGAAGCGGATCCGCGGGTGCCCGTACACGGTTTCCCCCAGTTGCGCGCGCGGCAGGCCGTCCTCGCTGAGGTTCACGATCGACCACCCGAGCGCGAGGTCGATCGAGTAGTGGTCGCCGAATTTCCGGCTCGAGGAAAGTTCGAGACCGGTTTCGAGCGACTCATATCCCTCGTGGCTCCGCGACAACGCGTAGAGTCGGGCGGTCAGCGAGTAGTCGGAGCCGAAGACCCAGGGATCGGTGATCCGCGTTTCCCCCAGCAGCCCCCGTGCGCTGAGTTCGAGGCCGGCGGAGAAGTTCAGCAACTGCCCGAACAGGTTCCTGTCGCTGTAGGTCGCGCGGAAAATTCCGCCTTCATACGAGCCGAAGCCACCGGCCAGCGAGACCTCCTTCGCCCGAGCCTCCTCCATCCGCAGGATCGCGTTCACCCTGCGCGGCGCGACTTGCTCGGTTTCCACACGCGCGGAAGAGAACGCCCCCGTCGAGAGGAACTGCCGGAGCCGGCGGTTCATCGCGGCGTCGTTGTACCAATCTCCTTCGAGAGCGCGCACGCGTTGCCGGATCCGCGCGGGATTCGTGCGATCCAGCCCTTCGACGTACACGCGGTTGAGCCGCACGCGCTGGCCGAGGTCGAAGACGAACTCCGGCACGAACAGGGGCGTGGCGATCGTCCGGTTCATCAGGATCCGCGCGTCCGGATAACCGCGGCTGGTGAAGCCCTCCTCGACCGCGTTCCGCATGTCGTTGAGGTTTCCCGTCGTGGCGGGCAGGCCGACGAAGGGCGCGGACTCGGTGCGGGTGCGGACGACGCCGCGACCATCGGCGCTGGAAATCACCGGCTCGCCGATGCGGTGCAGCGGACCCGGCTCCACGTCGATGACGATGTCGACAAAGCCGGTTTGCAAGTCCGTCCGCACGTCCGCGACTTCGGCCGTGGCGGTCCAGTAGCCGAGTGCCTGGAAGTCCTGGACGATGAGGGCCAGGCCGTCGTCGACGTCTTCTTCGCGGAAGGGAGCCGGACCCGCGCCGAAGGGGCGGTTCTTGGTGGCCGGCCTCGAGTAGATCTGGGAAAGCCGGTCGGCGTCCTCGGCCGGCATCCCGCGGACCGTCACGTTTCCGAGGGAAAGTCGACCGCCTTCGCGCACCGTGAGCAAGATCTCGCGCGGGCTGACGATGCGCCACGATGCTTCGACGTTCGCATATCCGTCGCGCCGCATCACTTCGCGCAGGATGAACGCGGCGTCGTCCGCCCGCGAGGGCGAGGCCGTGTCCGTGCGGACGTGCTCGAGCCGGCCGCCCATCAGCTCCAGCAACTCCGCCTCGGGCCGGGTCTGCAGGCCGGCGATGCGCACCACCGTCTGCGCCGCGGCGATCCCGCCGAAGGCCAGCATGAGGAAAATGACGCGCGGCAAGAACATCAGCGGAAGGTGATTCGCCAAATGGCCAGCATCCGGGTGTCACCCTCCTCGCCGATGCCGGCGGAGAGGAACCAGCGGTCGCTCAGGGAAATGGTGGCCGTGGAATAGGCGTCGCTGTCATACGGGTCTTTCTCGGCGAGGGTGAAGTCGACGCGATCCAGCACCCGCAACAACGGCCTCAGCTGGCGGCCGAAGCGGAACCGGCCGCGCCGGAGTTCCTCCAGCAGGAGCTGCAGGGCCCGGGTGGCCGCCGCTTCGGGGTCTTCGAGCCCTTGGGTGGTGGTGCCGGTGGCCAGCAGCGTCATGATTTCGCTCTCGGGCAGCGCGGGATTCGAGGTCAGGATCAACTGCGGGTCGGACAGCCGGCCGTAAACGTAGATGTCCACGCGGTAAGGTCGGGGCTCGGCGCGTCCCCGGATCTCAAGGATCGGATCGAAGCCGCTTTCGGGTGTGAAACGCAGGACGCCCGTGCGGACCGTCAGCGTGCTGAAGGGCAGCTCGGCCGTGGCGTCCGAAATGGTGATCGCCCCGTTCGGCGCCGGGCTCCCCAAGGTTCCGCCCACACGCACCTCGCCGGTGGCTTGGCCGGTGCCGAGATTTCCCCGGATCAGAAACGGTTCTTCGGTGCGCAAGGTCAGGTTGACCCTCCAATCGCGGAACGCCTCCGGCACGGCATCGGTGATGTCGCCTCGGGCGTCGATCCGCGGAAGCTCCGCCGCCGACGGCCCCGCGATCGGCGAACCGATCGGCAGGATCTCGATGTCGCGGTAGAACAAGCTGTCCACCAAGCCCACCGTTCCGGAGAGAGTGGGGTTTTCGATCGCTCCCTGGAGCCTCAGATCGGCGTTGGCCCGGATGATCATCAGCGAGTTGCGGGCGATCGGCAGGTGGTCGCCGACGAGGCGGACGTCCATTTCTCCCGGGCCGTCCTCTCCCAAGGCCAGCGTGCCGTTGCCGCTCAAGGAACCGCCGGCGATCGTGCCGCCGAAGTTCTCCAGACTCAGCCCCTGCGGAGTGGCCGTGAGCGAGGCGTTGACACCGCTCAAATCCGGAACCGCATCGCTGTTGAAATCAATGCCGCCACCTTCAAGCGCGAGTGCTCCGCGTAAATCCGGAGCGGCGAGGGTGCCGGCCACTTCGAGGTTCCCGGTCACCACGCCGGACAGCGAGCGGGCCTGCGGAACCAAGCCCGAAAACCTCGAGACGTCCACGCGCGGCAGATCGACCCGGCCGCTGACGGCCTCCTGCATGAAGGCCTCCGGATTCTCCGCCCACTGGCCGGGGCGGAACGGCATCGAGGCGGTGATCGAGGCCGGCGCGTAATCCGGCGCCGTGATCGTGCCGTCGAGCGCGAGCCGGCCGTCCACCGTTTCCAGCGACAGCTCCACGTCGGCCGGCGGAATGTCGGGGTTGTCTGGCGACCGGAGGTTCCGCAGGTCGAGCGACGCGCTCAGATCCGGATTGGCGAATGTTCCGCTCGCCCGCAGGTCGAGCCGGCCGGTGGCCGAGGGATCGAGCTGGCCGGCGACGGGAAGCCACGGCTCGAGAAGCTCCAGCGGCAGCTCGCGGGTTTCCAGCGCGAGTTCGATCGGCTCCTCGTCGTTGGCCAGCACCTCGCGCCAGTTGCCGAAGTCCTCCGGCACCGGCACCGTCGCGCTGCCTTCGGCGATCAACGTTTCCCCGTCGCGCCAAGCGAAGTTCCGGGCATTCAGGATGCCGTCCTTCATGCTGCCGTCGACGGTGATCGTCTGGCCCTCCACCTCGAGTTCCAGCCCGCTGACCTCGATGTTGCCCGGCCAATCGTAGGAAATGTTGCCGCGCCCGGAAACCGCATCGACCACCTCGCGCGCGAACCTTGCCTCGCCGATGTCCGCATCGCCGCGGTGTTGGTTTTCAGAGACATTGCCGCTGCCGCTCCACGTGCCACTGATCCGGATCGTGCCGGGAAGTTCGACGCTGCCGACGTCCAGCCACGGCCGGATCCGCTCGCTGCCAAAATCGTCGAACGCCACCTGCGCGTCGTAACCGGTCGTTCCGATGTCGTAGCGGCCGCTCGCGGTAAGGCCGTCCAAGGCCAGTTCCGCGTTCACCGGCTGGTCCGGCTGCCAGGCGGCCGTCAGGGCGACGGGTGAGACTTCCGCGGCGTCCTCCGGCTCCAACCGCGCCTGCAAGGTCGCGCGCGCCGGTTGGTTTTCGGAAAAGGAAGCGGTGAAGTTGCCCTCGAGCGTCGAGGCCGGGACCTCCGCGTCCGCAGGCACCGCCTCGAAGCGCCGCGCCAGTTCGCCCACGACCGCCCGCACCTCCGGCACCCGGAATTCGCCGCTCCCCTCGCCCAGCCGCAGCCTTTCGCCGGTTCGGTCCAGGCCGATCCGTGCGTCGAGCGTCACCGGGCTGCCCGCTGCCTCGGCATCCAACGAAATTTCCGCGGCGTCATCACCGAGCCGCGCGTCGAGCGTCGCCCGCGGGGCCGACCAGTCGTCCCAACGCACGTCCCGCAGCGTGAGGCTGGCGGAACCGGTGGCCTCCGACGGATCCGGCTGCACGTCGTCGAGCTGCAGCGAAAAGCCGGTGACCTCGCCGCTGGCCGGAAGTTCCACGCCGAACCGCCGGGCCAGCTCGTCAGGCACGAGCGTGCCTTCGGTCAGCTCCGCGGTGAGCGATCGCAAGCCGGGCGAGGAATCCACCGCGACGACCGCCTCGTCCACCAACAGGTCGCCGGCTGCCGAAAGCGCCCCGTTTTCGGGCAGATCGATCGTGAGGTCGCGCACGCCGAGACCGGGCAGCAGGCTCAGGCGATCGACCGCCAGCTGGTCGTCCGTCCATTCGACGCGCGAACTCTGCGCGTCCCAGCTGCGGCCGGTGGCATCGGTGACGGTACCGAGATCGACGTTGAAGATATCACTCCCCGCTTCATGGGTGATCCGGCTCGAGTCGAGGGAAACCACGGTTTCACCCTCGCGTTTCGCATCCACCGTTAGATCGAGAATCTCGAGATCCAGCGGGATCGCGCGGTTGCGGGCGTTCCGGATCGTCTGCGTCAGCGCCTCGAGGTCGAGCGGCGGTTCGTCCTCCTCTTCCTCCTCCTCGGGATCGAGCCGGAGATCGAGGTGCACGCCCTCGATCTTCAAGCCGTCGAGTTCCCCGCGGGAAAGCCCGCGGAGGTTGTATTCCGGCGTGATGCGGTCGACCGTCAGGTTTTCCAGCGGGCCGTCGCCTTTCAGTTCGAAGCCGCTGATCGAGAGGCCGCGGCCGAGATTTCCCTCGACTTGGAACTCCCCTTCCAGTCCCGCACGCTCGAGGAAACGCTGCGCCAGCCGCGGGCCGAAGTAGCGCAGCCCGGGACCGCTGAGCCAAAGGATGCCGCCGATCAGCAGGACCATCAGCACCAGCAGGACGCGCAACCAGATCCGCCGTTTTTTCGGACGCATCCTGTCGGTGCTCGTCTCTGCCTCATCCACCAAAGCCGCCCAATCTTCACCCTCATCGCCGGCGGGTCAAACCCCGGCTTTCCTCACCGCGGATTGTCAAACGGGGCGTGGGATGATGAGTTCCGCCCCGTGGAACCGATCACCTTCCAGCCCCTCTACATGAAACGCGTCTGGGGCGGGCGCACGCTCGAAACCGAATACGGCCGCCAGCTCCCCCAGCCCGACCGCCCGTTCGGCGAGTCCTGGGAAATCGTGGACCGGGAATCCGAGCAGTCGCTCGTGGACGATGGTTCGCTCGCCGGCACCAGCCTGCACGAGCTGTGGAACTCGCGGCGCACCGAAATTTTCGGGGATCGCTTTCAGGGAATGCCGGATCGGTTCCCGCTCCTGATCAAGGTGCTCGACGCGCGCGACGATCTGTCCGTGCAAGTGCATCCGCCGGTCCATCTCGCCACGGATCTCGGCGGCGAGCCGAAGACCGAGATGTGGTTCATCGCCGGCTGCGAACCCGGCGCGAAACTCTACGTCGGCCTGAAGAACGGCGTGACGCGCCGGGACTTCGAACGCGCCATCGCCGACGGCACGGTGGCGGAAAAAGTCCACGCGGTGGCGCCGCGGCCCGGCGACTCGATCTTCATCCCGTCCGGCCGGCTGCACGCCATCGGCGCGGGTTTCCTCATCCACGAGATCCAGCAAAACTCGGACACCACCTACCGGGTCTTCGACTGGAACCGCGTCGGCCTCGACGGAAAACCGCGGGAGCTGCACGTGGAGCAATCGCTGGCGAGCATCGACTTCGACGACTTCGAGCCCGGGATGGACAAGCCCGACGGCTCCGTCCTGGCGAGCTGCGATTACTTCAAGACCGAGCGCCACGCCCTCGCCCCCGGCGAATCGCTCGGCAACGCGGATCCAAACGCCTTCTCGATCTTCTCCGTCGTCTCCGGCACCGTCCGCAGCGAGGCTGGCCGACGTTTCGGCAAAGGCCGCTTCTTCCTGTTGCCGAAAGGCGCCGCCACCGTCACCGCGGAACAAAACTCCGAAGTCCTCCGCATCACGCTGCCGGCATAGCAAGGCTCCGGATCCCGAGCCGGCCTATCCGCCGATCTCGAGCATGAGCACGCCGCACTTCGGCACCTCGGGCAGCCCGAGGCCGTCGAACGCCAGTTCCCCGATCTTCGCCGAGCCGCTCCAGTCGCTGTCGAGGCGGTCGGTGAAGGTCCACGTTTCCCGGTTCTCCCGCCCGACAAATCCCCAGGCGTGCTCCGGAATGCGGACGCGCACGCCGGACAGCGTCCGCGACGGATGGAAATTCGCCACGATCAGAAACGTCTGCCCGCTGCCGCGATCGTGCCGGAGGAAGGCATACAGCCAGTGCCCGGAGACTGTCTCGCCGTCGAGCCGACCGAACGCCTCGTTCCCGCGGTTCGCGTGGTTCAGGCCGTAGAACTCGCCTGAAGCGAAGGCTGGATCCTGCATCAGGCGGACCAGCCGGCCGTACCACGCCCGCAGCTCCGCCTGCTCCGGGCCGAGCCCGCCGCCATCGTAACGGTGGCCGTTCACCCATTTGATGAACTCGGGCATCGAGGTGTAGTCGAAGATGCTCGTCCGGCCGTCGTCGCCGCTGAAGCCGGCCTCGCCCACAGCCGGCTCGCCGACTTCCTGGCCGTGGTAAAGCATCAGCGGCCCGCGGCTCAGGGCGTAGAGGACGGCGGAGACCGGCTTGCCGACGAGCATGCCGTGGCCACCCCAACGCCGCGGGTTCGCCAGCCGGACCTCGTCGTGGTTTTCGGCATATCTGACGAGACGGTGGAACCGGTCGCAGTCGAGCGTCATTTCATCGAGATCGTTCGCCCAGTTTTGACCTTCGTAGATATATTGGAGCGCATTGTAACAGGGATGGTCGTAAACCGCGTCGAAGCCCGCGGCGAGCAACTCGGCGAGCGCGTCCCCGTCGGTCAGCTTCTGCGGGTCCGCATCGTAGGCCTCCGCCGAGAAGAACACGCCGGCGTTCCGCTGCCGCGCCCGGCGGATCTCCCAGCGCCAGAACTCCATCGGGACCATGTGCGCCATGTCCACGCGGAAGCCGTCCACGCCATAGCCCTGCCAGTGCGCGAGAATCCCGTCCATCGTCCGCCACGTCCGCGGCGTGTCCTCCGGCGCGGCTTCGGGGCCCGGCAGGTGCGCGGTGTCGCGGCCGGTGGTGAAATCGTGGCCGTAGTTCAGCTTCACCGTCTCATACCAATCGTGGATCGAGGGGGCCCAGGTGATCGCGTTGTTTCCCGTCACGCGGCCGAAGTTCGTCTCCGCGGCGATCCGGCCGTTGCAGCCCGGCAGGTGGGCCGTCGGCAGCTTCAAGGGCGGCCCGCCCCCGATGTGGTCCGGCTGGAGATAGTAGAAATGATTGTCCCGTGCGAAAAACTTCGAGACATCGTCCCCCTCGCCGAATGACAGCTCGGGACGCACATCCGAGATATAACTCCGGGCCACGTGGTTCGGCACGAAGTCGATCATCACTTTCAGCCCGTGGCCGTGACAACGCTCCACCAGCTCCCGGAATTCCTCGAGCCGCCGCTCCGGATTCTCCGCGTAGTCCGGACAGACGTCGAAGTAGTCGCGGATCGCGTACGGGCTGCCGGCCTTGCCTTTGAGGATGTCCGGATCGTCCGCCGGGCGATTGGGATAGGACGTGCCGCTGGCCTGCTCGATCACGCCGGTCAGCCAGACGTGGGTGAACCCCATGTCCCGGATCGAGGCCAGCGCCGCGTTGTTGATATCGCGGAATTTCCCGCAGCCGTTCTCCTCGATCGTGCCGTGGACTTTCCGGGTCGGATTGATGTTGCCGAAGGTGCGGACAAGGAGCTGATAGATGGCGATGCGCGGCGGGGAGGAACTCATGGCGGAATAGGCTGAAACGGAATCTCAACCGAAGCACGCCGCGATCCATTCCGCGACGCGGAAAAACGGCCCGCCCTCCGCCGGACGGCCGAGATTCAACGTCAGCGCCGGCACCTGCTCGCGGGTGTGGTCCGTGCCGCGGTGGTAGGGGTCGTTGCCGTGGTCGGCGGTGATGACGAGGGTGTCGTCGGTGCCGATCTCGCCGAGAAACCCCGCGAGCCAGGCGTCGAACTCCCGCAGGCACGCCGCGTAGCCCTCCGGATCGCGGCGGTGGCCGTGGAGCGCGTCGAAGTCCACGAGATTCGCGAGGATGAACTGCGGCGCGTCGGGCGGCGCGGACCACAACCGCCGGATCACCGCCATGCCCTCCGCGTTGGATTTCGTCGGGTGGGACTCGTCCAGCCCGCGGCCGGCAAAGATGTCGGAGATTTTTCCCACACCGACGGTCCGGATGCCGCGCGCCTGGAGCCGGTCCAGCAGCGTCTCGCCCGGATCGATCGAGAAATCGCGGCGGTTGCCGGTGCGGCGGAAGGTTTCCGCGGATTCGCCGACGAACGGCCGCGCGATCACCCGGCCAATCCGGACGCCGCGCTCGTCGAGGAGCGCGCGGCCGGTTTGGCAGAGTTCCCACAGGCGCTTGAGACCGAACGTTTCCTCATGCGCGGCGATCTGCAACACGCTGTCCGCGCTGGTGTAGAGGATCGGCTTGCCGGTGCGCCGGTGCTCCTCGCCGAGCTGCTTGAGGATCTCGGTGCCAGAGGCGGCGAAGTTCCCGAGGAAGGTGATCCCGCCCCGCTGTTCGAGCGCTGCCACGAGATCGGCCGGGAACCGCCCGAAAGTCGCGAACGCCTCGTCGAGCGGCCGGCCCATCAGTTCCCAGTGGCCGGTCGTCGTGTCCTTGCCCGCCGAGGTTTCCGTAAGCCGCGCCCACGCCGCGCCGTCCCGAGTTTTCACCGGCGGACGCTCCATCACCTCGGCGAGCCCGAGTGAATCCAGCGCCGGCAGCCGGAGGCCCGGGATGCGCTCGAAGAGATGCCCCAGCGTATCCGCCCCCGCGTCGCCGTAGTCCACCGCATCCGGCGCCTCGCCGCAGCCGACGGAGTCGAGAACGATGCAGAGCGCGCGTTTCAATGGGGACGGATGTTTGGGAGCTCGGAGATCGGATGATCAGGGCGTCCAAGAACGTGCCGCGGATTCCGCCGAAAATCGGGGCCGATGGCAACCCGTCACCGATCCGGCTTCACCACCGCAAACACCGGTTAGAAAACCGCAAGCGGCGCGTTGCGGAATGCCATCTTCGCGCCATCATTCCATCAAAACCATCCACCGACCATGGGACTCGAAAAGACCACGCAGAAGCTTCAGGAAGCGCTCCAGACCGCCCAGCGGCTCGCCTCGAAATCCGCCCATCCCGAGCTGAAGAGCGCGCACGTGCTCCTCGCCCTGCTCCAGCAGGAAGGCGGGATCGCCGTGCCGATCCTGCAGAAGGCCGGCGTGGACGTCCCGCGGCTCAAGGCTTCCGTCGCCGCCGCGCTCGACCGCGAACCGCGCGTCCAAGGCGCCACCACCCAACCGCAGATCAGCGTGGGCCTGCGCGCGACGCTCGATGCCGCCGACGATGCCCGCGAGTCGCTCGGCGACGATTACCTCAGCGTGGAGCATTTCATCCTCGGCTCGCTCAAGGGCGACTCGCCGGCCGGCAAGCTGCTCAAGGACGCGGGCCTCGACGAAAAGAAGGCGCGCGAGGCGATCGACAGCGTCCGCGGCTCGCAGAAGGTCACCGACGAGAATCCGGAGGGAAAATACCAGACGCTCGAGAAGTACGGCACCGACCTCACCGCCCGCGCCCGCGCCGGGAAAATCGATCCGGTGATCGGCCGGGACACCGAAATCCGCCGCGTCCTCCAGGTGCTTTCGCGCCGGACGAAAAACAACCCGGTGCTCATCGGCGAGCCCGGCGTTGGCAAGACCGCGATCGTCGAAGGGCTCGCGCGGCGGATCGTTTCCGGCGATGTGCCGGAGGCGATGAAAAACAAGCGCATCATCGTGATGGACCTCGGCGGCATGCTTGCCGGCGCGAAATACCGCGGAGAATTCGAGGACCGCTTGAAGGCCTTCCTCAAGGAAGTCACGGAAGCCGAGGGCCAGATCATCCTCTTCATCGACGAGCTGCACACGATCGTCGGCGCCGGCGCGAGCGAGGGCGCGGTGGACGCTTCCAATCTCCTCAAACCCCAGCTCGCCCGCGGTGAACTCCACACCATCGGCGCGACCACGCTCGACGAATACCGCAAGCACATCGAGAAGGACGCCGCGCTCGAGCGGCGGTTCCAGCCGGTGATGGTCGGCGAGCCGTCCGTGGAGGACACCGTCGCCATTCTCCGCGGCCTGAAGGAACGCTACGAGGTGCACCACGGCGTGCGCATCCAGGACGGCGCGCTGGTCGCCGCGGCGGCGCTTTCGGATCGTTATATCTCGGACCGTTTTCTGCCGGACAAGGCGGTCGATCTGGTCGATGAAGCCGCCTCGCGCTTGAAAATCGAACTGGACTCCATGCCCACGGAGATCGACCAGCTCGAGCGTCAGATCCTCCAGCTCGAGATGGAGAAAAAAGCGCTGGAGAAGGAAACCGACAAAGCCAGCCAAGCCCGCCTCGACAAGGTGAAGGAGGAGCAAGCGAACCTCCGCGAGCAGTCCGCCGGCTTGATGGCGCAGTGGCGGAACGAGAAGGCGGTGATCGACGAAGTCCGCGAGGCGCAGGAAAAGATCGAGACGCTCAAGGGCGAAGCCGAGCGCGCCCAGCGGATGGGCGATCTCACGCGCGCGTCCGAGATCACCTACGGCGCGCTGCCCGAGGCGAACCGCGCGCTCGACGCGGCGAAGGAGCAACTCGCCTCGCTCCAGAAGAACGGCGCGATTTTGAAGGAGGAAGTCACCGAGGAGGACATCGCCCGCGTCGTTTCCTCATGGACCGGCATTCCCGTCAGCCGCCTCCAGGAAGGCGAAAAGGAAAAACTCGTCCACATGGAAGAACGCCTCGGCGACCGCGTGGTCGGCCAGAAGAAGGCGATCAAGGCGGTCTCGAACGCCGTGCGCCGCGCCCGCGCCGGGCTGCAGGACGAGAACCGGCCGATCGGCTCGTTCCTTTTCCTCGGCCCCACCGGCGTCGGGAAAACCGAGCTTTCCAAGGCGCTCGCGGAGTTTCTCTTCGACGACGAGCACGCGATGATCCGCATCGACATGTCGGAATACATGGAGAAACACAGCGTCGCCCGCCTGATCGGCGCGCCTCCGGGATACGTCGGCTACGAGGAAGGCGGCCAGCTTTCCGAGCATGTACGGCGCAAGCCGTACTCGGTCGTTCTCTTCGACGAAATCGAGAAGGCCCACACGGATGTCTTCAACATCCTGCTCCAGGTCCTCGACGACGGCCGCATCACCGACGGCCAGGGTCGCACGGTCGATTTCCGCAACACGGTCATCATCCTCACCTCGAACATCGGCTCGCAGCACATCCTCCACGAGGAGAACGCCGAGCAGCGCGAGGCGAAGGTCACCGAAGCCCTGCGCGCGCATTTCCGTCCGGAGTTCCTCAACCGCATCGACGAGATCATCATCTTCGACCGCCTGAACCGCGAGGACCTCACCACCATTGTCGATCTCCAGCTCGACCGCGTCCGCAAGCGCCTCGCCAAGCAAGGCCTCGCGCTCGCGCTGTCCGAGCCGGCCAAGGAATTCCTCGGCAACCAAGGCTACGACCCGGTTTACGGCGCCCGTCCGCTCAAGCGCGCCATCCAGCACCACCTCCTCGATCCCCTCAGCCTCGAGGTCCTCGAGGGCAAATTCGTCGATGGCGACCTCATCCAAGGCGACGTGGAAGGCGGGCAGATTATGTTCCGCAAATGACGTCAGCCCCTGGCGGCGGATTGCATCCGCCACGCCCAATCGCTCCCACAGCGCATCTCGACCTCGAACGGGAAGCGGAGCATTGCGCCGAGCGGTCGGGGAAACCGCCCCTCGATCACGGGGAACGCGGGTCCGGGAATTGCCTGTGTTCTCCGGCAGATGACGCTTACAAGATTCCCATGATCAGCAGGATCACCAGGATGATCAGCAGCAGGCCGAGGAGGCCGCTCGGGGCGTAGCCCCAACTGCGGCTGTAGCCCCAGGTGGGAAGCGCGCCGATCAGGATCAACAACAGGATGACCAGTAGGATGAGGCCGATGGGGCTCATGGTTTCGTGGGGTTGGGGTTTTCTTCGTGGAACCGCGGGCAAGCGGGTCCACCCTCGTCTATCAGGCGCCATGCCAAGGCGGGGACGGCCGCGCGTCCCTACAGCCTGCTGGACCTTCATCCCGCGGAGCACGGAACAATCCACCCGCCCAGCCTCACCCGAAGTGCAAGATGCACTGCCGAGTGACATGGACCTCCTCGATTCCCGCCAGCCCTACTGGAAGGGCCGACCGCCAAGGGTACGATGGCCGAAGGGAGCCCTGCGGGACCCGTTCGCCGGTCGATGTTCAGCAGCGACGGCGAAACGCCGGGCCGACCGCGCCGCGGAAAGCCGCTGACAGCGCGATGGCTGTCAGCGGGTCCGCAGGCAATCGGTTTGCCTTGGGGTTCTTCAATGCGGTCAGGCGTTCTCTCAGCCGCCGGAAGGCAGGGAGCGGTCCCGGCACTCACGGCGAGCGTGCCGCCATGATAGTCGGCGCGCCCCCGATCGCTTGTATGATTCCGCCATTCGCGGGTATGTTTTTTCGCGCGACAGCAGAAGCGAGGGATCCGCCGCCCGCATTCACCTCACGTCCTCAATGGCTTCCGACGCGCGCTCCTTGCCCGCAACGCCTTTTCAAGTCCGACCAGTGTGTAGGCGATCACCCCGACGGCGATGATCCGGAACCACGCCGCTGCGGAGATGGGGGCGGACTGGAAGATGGCGTTCATCGCCGGCGCGTATGTGAAGAGGAGTTGCAGGAGGATCATCGCGGCGGCTCCGAAGATGACCCACGGGTTCGAGAACAAGCCGATGGAGAACATCGATTTGGTGAAACTCCGGCAGTTGAAGAGATAACAAAGCTCGACCATGACGAAGACGTTCACCGCGATCGTCCGGGCTTCGGCGAGGCTGGCGCCGCGGGCTTGTTCCCATTCGAAAAGAAGGAACGCGCCGGCGAGCAGGACCAACGAGACGAGCAGGATGCGGAGCTGCAGGGCACCGGTGAGAATTGGCATGTCCGGATCGCGCGGCGGACGGTTCATGATGTCCCGTTCCTTCGGCTCGAAGACGAGCATGAGCCCGAGCAGCACGGCGGTGGTCATGTTGATCCAGAGGATCTGCACGGGCAGGATCGGCAAGGCGGTTCCGAGCAGGATGGCGAAGAGGATCACGAGCCCTTCGCCGAAATTCGTCGGCAGCGTCCAGACGATGAATTTGGTCAGGTTGTCGAAGACGCCCCTGCCCTCCTCCACGGCGGCCTCGATCGAGGCGAAGTTGTCGTCGGTGAGGATCATGTCCGCGGCCTCCTTGGAAACGTCGGTCCCGGTGATGCCCATGGCGGTGCCGATGTCCGCCTGCTTGAGGGCGGGCGCGTCGTTCACGCCGTCGCCGGTCATCGCGACCACGTGACCACGTGACTGGAGGGCGCGCACGAGCCGGAGTTTTTGTTCCGGGGCGACACGGGCGAAAACCGAGGCACGGTCCGCGGCTTCGGCGAGGCTGGCGTCGTCGAGTTTCTCGAGTTCCGCCCCGGTGAGGGCGTGGACGGCGCAGTCGTCCTCGAGGCAGATCTGGCCGGCGATGGCCTTGGCGGTGAGGGCGTGATCGCCGGTGATCATCTTCACGCGGATGCCGGCGCTGCGGCACTTGGCGACGGCTTCGATCGCCTCGGGGCGCGGCGGGTCGAGCTTGCCCTGCAGGCCGAGGAACGTCAGCTCGTCGGCCACGTGCTCGTGCTCGAGGCCGGTGTGCTCCACGGGCATCTCGCGGCGCGCGAAGGCCAGGACGCGCAGACCGCGGGCGGCCATGGATTCGGCGACGGAGATGACGCGGTCGCGGTCGAGCGGGATGCGGTGGCCGCTTTCGTCGAGTTCGCCGGTGCAACGGGCGGCGATGGCTTCGACGGCGCCTTTGATGTAGATGACCTTCGGTTCCCGCTCGTGACCGTGGAGGGTGGCCATGTACTGGTAGTCCGACTCGAAAGGAATGCTCTCGACGCGCGGCAGGCGGCGGCCGAGCTCGTCCTCCGAGACGCCGGCCTTACGCGCGGAGACGATGAGCGCGGCCTCGGTTGGATCGCCCTGCACGGCGAGCCGGCCGTCCTCGCCGCGGACGAGGCGGGAATCGTTGCACAAGAGGCCCGCGCCGAGGGTTTCCACGAGCGCGACGTTTTCGCCGACGACGACCGGCTGGTCCGCGTGGTGGACGGCGCCCTCCGCCTCGTAGCCGCTGCCGGTGACGTGGTAGGTGCGGCCGCCGGCGTGAATTTCCTGCACCGTCATCTGGTTTTGCGTGAGCGTGCCGGTCTTGTCCGAGCAGATCACGGTGGTGCCGCCGAGTGTTTCCACGGCGGGCAGCTTGCGGATGATGGCCCGGCGTTTCGCCATGCGGGAAACGCCGATGGCCAAGGTGATGGTGAGCGCGGCGGGCAGGCCTTCCGGGATGGCGCCCACGGCGAGGGCGACGGCCGCCATGAACATGTCCTGCCAATTCTCGCCACGCAGGGTGCCGACGCCGAAAGTGACGGCGGCCAGCCCGAGGATGAGCCAGAGCAGCAGGCGGCTGAACTTCGAGATCTTGCGCGTGAGCGGCGTCTCGAGTTCCTCGGCCTCGCCGATCATGCCGGCGATGCGGCCCATCTCGGTGCGATCGCCGGTGGCGAAGACGACTCCCTCCCCTTTGCCGAAGGTGACGAGGGTGCCGGTGAAGGCGAGGTTCGTGCGTTCCGCGAGCGGTGCGTCGGCGGGAAGCGGATCGACGTCCTTGGCGACCGGCAGCGATTCGCCGGTGAGCGCGGCTTCCTCGATCTGGAGGTTTCGCGAGCGCAGCAAGCGGAGATCGGCCGGGACGCGGTCGCCGGACTGGAGCAGGACGATATCGCCGGGGACGATCCGGCTGGAGGGGACGCGCCTCGTTTCTCCGGCGCGGCGGACGGTGGCCTCGGTGACGACCATGTTGGCGAGCGCCTCGATGGCCTTTTCCGCCTTGGCCTCTTGGATGTAGCCGATGACGGCGTTCACCAGGACCACGCCGAAGATCACGCTGGAATCCACCCACTCGCCGAGAAAGGCGGTGATGACGGTGGCGGCGAGGAGGATGTAGATGAGCGGCTGGTGGAACTGCAGCAGGAAGTGCATCCAAGCCGGCGTGCGCTTGCCGGCGGTCATGCGGTTCAGCCCGAATTTCTCCAGACGGAAAGCGGCGTCTTCTTCGGCGAGCCCGTGGCTGGTGGACTCCAGACGCCGCAGGGCATCGGCGCCGGAGACCTGGTGGAAGCCGGCGGGATCGGGAGCACTCATCGGTGGTTCGGGAAAAGCTTTCTCAAACGACGACCCGCTCGTCCACGGGCGGAAGTCCGCCGAGGAAGCGGCGGATGCTGTCGAGCGTGACCGAGGCGATGGCGGTGAGCGCCTCGTGGGTGAGGAAGGCCTGGTGCGACGTGATCAACACGTTCGGAAAGGTGAGCAGGCGCGAGAGCACGTCGTCCTGCAGCGCGGCGGCGGAGTGATCTTCGAAGAAAACGCCCTCTTCTTCCTCATAGACGTCGAGCGCCACTCCACCGAGGTGTCCGGACTTGAGCGCCTGGATCACGGCGGCGGTGTCCACGAGTTTCCCGCGGCTGGTGTTCACGAGATAGGCGCCGGGTTTCATCCGGGCGATGGACTTTTCGTTGAGCAGGTGATGCGTCCCGCTCGTCAGCGGCAGGTGCAGGCTGATGACGTCGCTGGTTTTCAACAACTCTTCGAACGGCACGTATTCCACGCCGTAGAAGCTCGCCCATTCGTCCATCCGCTGCGGGTCGTAGGCGAGGACGCGGCAGCCGAATCCGCGGAAAATCTGGGCGGCGATGCGGCCGATTTTGCCCGTGCCGACGATGCCGACCGTTTTGCCGTGGAGATCGAAGCCCACCAACCCGCCGAGCGAGAAATTCAGCTCGCGGACGCGGTTGTAGGCGCGGTGGATCTTGCGGTTGAGCGCCAGCAGAAGGCCGACGGTGTGCTCCGCCACGGCGTGGGGCGAGTAGGCCGGCACGCGCGCCACGCGGACGCCGAATTCGCGCGCGGCGTCCAAGTCGACGTTGTTGAAGCCGGCGCATCGCAGGGCAACGAGCTTCACTCCGAGGCCGGCAAGCTTCTCGAGGCAGTCGCGGTCCACGCGGTCGTTGACGAAAACGCAGACCACCTTGGAACCGGCGGCGGACGGGGCGTTCGCGGCGTTCAGGCGGAACTCGTGGAAGTCCAGCGAAACCGGAGAGCCCGCGGCGGCACGGGCGA
>CBFGTW010000079.1:0-20665 GCA_965651855.1 uncultured Verrucomicrobiales bacterium | reverse complement strand
CAAGACCTACATCGACTACATCGGCTCCTGGGGCCCGAACATCCTCGGCCACGCGTCGACGGTCATCACCAACACCATCCACGAGGTGGCGAAGGACGGCGTCTCCTTCGGCATCCCCAATCCCTACGAGGTGGAAATGGCGCGCACTCTCTGCGAGTGGGTGCCCTCGGTGGAAAAGGTCCGCATGTGCAACTCCGGCACCGAGGCGACCATGTCCGCCATCCGCCTCGCGCGCGGCTACACGCGCCGCGACAAGATCGTGAAATTCGAGGGCTGCTACCACGGCCACAGCGATTCGCTGCTCGTTGCCGCGGGCTCCGGGGCGTTGACCCACGGGAAACCGGACTCCGCCGGCGTGCCGGACGCCTTCGCCGCCGAGACCATCGTCCTGCCCTACAACGATCCGGAGGCGCTCGAGGCCGCCTTTGCCAAGGCGGGCGAGGAAATCGCCGCCATCATCGTCGAGTCCTACCCTGCCAATGCCGGCCTCGTTTTTCCGAAACCCGGCTACCTCGACCTCCTGCGCGAGATCACCCGCAAGCACGGCGCGCTGCTCATTTTCGACGAAGTCATGACCGGCTTCCGTCTCGGAAAAGCCGGCGTGCAGGGCATCGAAAACATCACGCCGGACCTGAGCTGCTTCGGCAAGGTGATCGGCGGCGGCCTGCCGGTCGGGGCCTTTGGCGGCCGCATCGACGTGATGGACCTGCTCGCGCCGGTCGGCCCGGTTTACCAAGCCGGCACGCTCTCGGGCAACCCGCTGGCGATGGCCGCGGGGCTCGCGCAGCTCAAGGAACTCTCGAAACCGTCCGGGTTTGCCCGGCTCGAGGAACTCGGCGCGCATTTCGAACGCGGTCTGCGCTCGCTCCTCGACGCCAAGGGCCTGCCGTATCGCTTCAACCGAGCCGGCTCGATGTTCTGCCTGTTCTTCACCGACCGCGAGATCGTCAACGTCTCGGACGTCATGCAGCAGGACCTCGTGCTCTTCCAAAAGTTCTTCTGGGGCTGCCTGGAGAAGGGGATTTACCTCGCGCCGAGCCCGTACGAGACCGGCTTCCTCTCGCTCGCCCACACCGAAGCGGACCTCGACGACACCTTGGGTGTTTTCGACGAGGTCCTGAAAAAAATCTGAATCCATGCCACCGCCGCAGCGCAACAACTGGAAGACTCTCAACCACCGGGACACGCAGTACCGGTGGATCATGTGGAACAAACGCGACCACAACGAGCTGACGGTCGAGCTCGCCGCGTCGGTCGGCGGGCAACTCCTGCTCGCCGAGCTGCCGCGCGTCGTGAACCACGCGATGGTGCCGGACGCGATCGATTTCGGCCGCAAGCACGGGTGGAAACCCGAGGCCGCGGGAGAAGCGTTCCGCTGCAAGTACACGCGCCGCGGTTTCCAAACGGGCGGCCCCGCCTCCGAAGCAGGCTGATTTCCCGGAATCTTCAATCTTGCGGATATTTCAGGTGGTGCCCCGGCATTGACATCGGGCGGGGCTCTTTAGAATGCGTGGCATGCTCCGCCGGTTCCCGCGCGCCGCTATTTCCTGGATCCCGAATCTTCGCTGCCTGGCGATCTGTGGCGTGCTCCCGCTGGCTTTGCCCGCTTCCGCCACCACGCCGTATGCGATCGGCCAACCGACGGACGAGGAACAATACCACCTCGAGCTGATCAACCGCGCGCGGGCGAATCCGACCGCCGAGGGGCAGCGGCTCAAGAACACCGGCGATCCCGCGATTCTGGTGGCGTACAACCAATATGGCGTGGACCTGAACATGATGGCGTCGGAATTCGCGGCGCTGCCGGTGCGACCGCCGCTCGCGATGAACGCGAAGCTTCTGCAGGCGGCGCGCGGGCACTCGCTGGACATGTTCACCCACGCCTTCCAATCGCACACCGGTAGCGACGGCTCGACGCCCGCCACCCGTGCCGCCGCCGCCGGATATTCCTCGAGCGTCGGCGAAAATGTCTACGCCCACGGCGCCTCGACTTGGCACGCCCACGCCGGCTTCCAGGTCGACTGGGGGCTGGGTGGCACCGGCGGCATGCAGGCCGGCCGCGGCCACCGCATGAACATCCACGGAACCAGTCGCGAGATCGGCATCGGCTTGCACCTCGGGACGAAAACCTCGGGCGGCACGACCTATGGACCCCAGCTCGTCACCCAAAATTTTGGCGCGGGTGCGGCGAACACCGCCTACGTGACCGGCGTGGTCTACCACGATCGGAATGGCAACGCCTTCTACGATCCCGGCGAGGGGCTTGGAGGAGTGACGGTGAGCGTCGCCGGCTCGGAATACCATGCCGTCACCGCAAATTCCGGGGGGTACACGGTCCCGGTTTCCACCGCGGCGGTGACGCGCGCGGTGACCTTCAGCGGACCCGGGATCGCCAGTGGTGCGAGCGCCGTCGTCGCCGGCGGCAACAACGTCAAGGTGGACCTCGTCGTTCCCTACAGCGCCGCGGTTCCCTCCGGCCCCTCGGAGGCATGGGTCGGCCACCCGAGCCACTACAGCTTCGAGCCCGTCGCCGGCGCCGTGGGCCACGACTGGAAGTGGGCGACCCGCGCGGCGGTTCCGGCGGATGGTGCGGAGGATCTCAGTCGGGTGGCCGCTCAAACCACCGCCGGTTACAGTGTGATCGCCACGGACGTGAAGCACTCGGGCAACGCCTCCTACCATCTCGCCCACACCGATGCCTTCCAGCCGCAGATCCTGACCTACCACGCGACCTTCCTCGCCGATGCCAACGCCTCCATCGCTTTCCGCAGCCGCCTCGGGTGGGCGTCCACGGCGCAAACCGCGAAGGTGCAGGTCTCGAACGACGGTGGCGCCTCGTGGAGCGACGTCGACAGCCAGGCCGGCACGAACAGCGCGGGACAAACGTCGTTCCAGTTGAGAAACGTCTCGCTTTCCGCATATGCCGGGCAGGAACTGAAAATCCGCTTCGCCTATCTCGCGCCGTCCGGAGGCTACTACCAGACAAGCGCCGGAGTCGGTTGGTATATCGACGATGTCACATTCACTCGCCTCCGGAGCGTCAGCGAGCCTACGGTCGCCTCCGCCACCTCGTCCGGATTCTCGTTCACGCCGCCGGGCGAGGGCGAATACGTGCTGTCCGTGAGGCCGGTTTTCCCGGGCCGCGTCGGCGCCTTCGGCCCGCCATACGTCGTCCAAGCTTCGACAGGGGCTCCGCCAGCCGGTTTCGACGCATGGGCCGCCGGCTTCGAGATCCAGGCCGGGCTGCCGGCCGGTACCATCGCGGGCCATCCGTCCGGCGATGCCAATGCGGACGGCGTGCCGAACCTGCTGGCCTATGCGCTCGGACTCAGCCCGATCGAAAACGTCGCCGCACAGGTGCCCCGGCCGAGCGCCTCCGGTGGCGCGCTGACCGTGGATTATCAAGTCGATCTGTCGAAAGACGACGTGCAGCTCCGGCCCGAGGTCTCGGTCGACCTCGCGACGTGGTATTCGCCCGGCCAAGCCGGCGTTCCCGCCGGCTTCACGGATGTCGTGGTTTCAAAGGCCGGGGATATCGAGACCCGCCGCGCGAGCATCCAGTCCGGCCACGCCGGCGGCTCCACCTTCCTCCGTCTCACCGCCAGCCGGCCGTAAGCGGGGACTCCGCGAATGAACGCGATCGTCGCGAATAGGTAGACATTTTCGCGCACAGGACGGAGCCGCGCGCCAATCGCGAACTTCAGGAGAAGTCGCGTCCGTTCGCGGTTCGAATGTTTCGCTCGGCCAAAGGCGCGGCGGAGCTTTCAGCGCGCCGCGGCTTTCTCGTGCCGCTTCCGTTCGGCTTCGCATTCCGAGCGACGGTCCTCGGCCGGGCCATCGCTGCCCGACAGGTTCCGGGCGGTGTTGATGAGCGCGACGTGGGTGAAGGCCTGCGGGAAGTTCCCGAGGAGCCGATTGGCGCGCGGGTCGTATTCCTCGGACAGCAGGCCGAGATCGTTGCGCAGGGAGAGGAGTCGCTCGAACAAGCGCCGGGCGTCCTTCTTCCGGCCCATCATGTGAAGGGCGTCCGCCAGCCAGAACGAGCACGGCAGGAAGGTGCCCTCGCCAGGTGGCAGCCCGTCGACATCCTCGCAGCGGTCCGGCGAGTAGCGACGGACGAAGCCGTCCACCGACAACTCGCGCTCGATCGCCTCGATCGTGCCGCGCACCCGCGGATCGTCGATTGGCAGGAAGCCGACCAGCGGCATCATCAGCAGACTGGCGTCGAGCTTCTCCGAGTCGTAGTACTGAGTGAAGGCGCCTCGGTCCGGGCGATAACCCCTCTCGCAAACCTCACGGTGGATCTCGTCGCGCAGGCGGACCCATTTTTCCCGCGGCCCCTCGAGCCCGAAGTCGTCGATCGCGCGGACCGCGCGGTCGAACGCCACCCACGCCATCATCTTCGAGTGGGTGAAATGGCGCTTGGGTCCGCGCACTTCCCAAATGCCGTCATCCGGCTCGCGCCAATGGTCTTCGAGAAAATCCATCAGCGCGCGCTGGAGATTCCACGCCGCGGGCTCCGGCTCGATGCCGGCGCGATGTGCCTCGTGCATGGCGTCCATCACCTCGCCGAAGACATCGAGCTGAAACTGCTGGTAGGCGGCGTTGCCGATGCGCACCGGCGAGGAGTTCTCGTAGCCCGGGAGCCAGCCAAGCTCGATCTCCGGCAGCCGGCGGTTGCCGTCCACCGCATACATCAGGTTGATTTGTTCCGGGCTGCCGGCGACCACCCGCAGCAGCCAATCCCGCCACGCCTGCGCTTCCTCGGTGTAGCCGTTCTGGATCAAGGCGTAGAGCGTGAAGGTGGCGTCGCGCAGCCAGCAATAGCGGTAGTCCCAGTTCCGCACACCGCCGATCTTCTCGGGCAGCGAGGTGGTGGCCGCCGCCACGATCCCGCCGGTGGGCGCGTAGGTGAGCGCCTTGAGGGTGAGCAGCGAGCGCCGCACCGCCTCGTCCCATTCGCAGTCGGTGGTGCACTTGGCGGACCAGTCGCGCCACCACTTCTCGGTTTCCTTGAGCGCCTGCACGGGGTCCGGCGGATCCGGCGGCCGCTCGTGCGAGGGATGCCACACCAGGACGAAAGGCAGGCAATCGCCTTCGTTGATCTCAAACTCGCACTCCATCTCGGGCAGGGCATTCTCGATGTGGAGAGGCGTGCGGAGCGAGAGCGCGTCCGGTCCCGCGATGGCCTCGAGCCGGGTGTCGTGACGACGGATCCACGGGGTGAACGAACCGTAGTCGAGGCGGATCGAGAGTTTCATCTTCATCCGCACGCGACCGCGGAGGCCTTGGACGATCCGCACGACATCGGGGTCACGGTGCCGGGGCGGCATGAAATCCACGAGCCGCACGGCCCCCTCGGACGTCTCGAAGTCGGACTCGAGGATCAACGAGCCGTCGCGATAGCGGCGTTCTCTCGCGAGCGAGCCATCGGCCGGGCCGATCCGCCAGCATCCGTGGTCGTCGGTGCCGAGCAGGCCGCAGAAGCACGCGCGCGAATCGAACCGCGGCAGGCACAGCCAGTCGATCGACCCGTCCCGACCGACCAACGCGGCCGTCTGGGTATCGCCGATGACGCCGTAGTCTTCGATGCGCATTTCCTGTCGATCATCGCCCGAAAGGGCCGGGAATCACGGACTTTCTGATCGGCGCCTGTCGGTTCGCCGGGTTGATCTTCCCCGATGAAGTGCAATCTGCCAGCCGCTGCCGGTCCGGCTCTGCAAGCTGCATGATCCAGCGGCGGCGCAAGCGGCGGCACGGGGAGATCGGGGCGCTGGTACGGGGGCTGCGAGTCCGGAACGACCGGCCGGAAATGATGAAAAGCGACACCGAACATCCAGCAGCCGGCCTCTTCTCCGGCTACTCGAAGGACAAGCCGATGACCGGCTATGTCGGCATCCTCGCCACCTACCTGTCGCTGCTCGCGGCCTATGCGGCGCGGTTTCCCGAGCGCGAGCTGCCCGAGCGCCTTTCCGGCGCGGATCTCGCCTTGTTCGGGATCGCGACGCACAAGCTCAGCCGGCTGGCCGCCTTGGACAAGGTGACCGCGCCGTGGCGCGCGCCCTTCACGCGTTACGAGTCCTCCGAGGGCTCGGGCGAGGTGATGGAGGAAACCCGCCGCGGCGGGCAAGCGGCCGCCCTCGGCGAGTTGGTCAACTGCCCGTTCTGCATGAGCCCGTGGGCCGCCGCCGCCTTGCTCGGCGGCTTCACCGTCCGTCCGCGGCTGACGCGGATGTTCGCCTCGCTGCTCGGCTGCGTGGCGGCATCCCATTTCCTCCACCAGATCTACGCCCTCCTCAAGGAAACCAAGCGCCGCCAGGAACAGCGCGCCGACCGTGAGAAGGATGAACCACAGGAAAAACCGATCGTTCCAGCAACCTCATAACATCATGGCATCTCCAACCGCAGCAGACGTTCTGATCGACACGATCCACTCGTGGGGCGTGGACACCATTTTCGGGATTCCCGGAGACGGGATCAACGGCATCATCGAATCGCTCCGCAAGCGCCAGGACGACATCCGCTTCATCCAGGTGCGGCACGAGGAATCCGCCGCCTTCATGGCCTGCGCCTACGCGAAATACACCGGCAGGCTCGGCTGCTGCCTGGCCACTTCCGGTCCCGGCGGCATCCACCTGCTCAACGGCCTCTATGACGCGAAGCTCGACGGCCAGCCGGTCCTGGCCATCACCGGCCTGCAGTTCCACGACCTCGTCGGCACCCACACCCAGCAGGACGTGGCGCTCGACAAGCTCTTCATCGACGTCTCCGTCTTCAACGAGCGGATCATGGGCCCGCTGCACGTGCATGCGGTGACCAATCTCGCCTGCCGCACCGCGCTCGCCTACCGCGGCGTTTCGCATATCACGATGCCGGTGGACATGCAGTCGCTGCCGATGAAGGAGGGCCACAAGTCGAAGCGCAACGAGCCGGCGCACACGTCCAGCGAGTTCACGCGCAGCGCGCAAATGCCGGGCGAGCGGGACCTGGCGGCTGCCGCCGAAATTCTCAACGCCGGCGAGAAGGTCGCGATCCTCGCCGGACGCGGCGCGCTCGGCGCCCGCAAGGAGTTGGAGCAACTCGCGGACCTGCTCGGCGCGCCGATCATCAAGCCGATCCTCGGCAAAGGCTGCGTGCCGGACGACAGTCCGTTTTGCACCGGCGGCATCGGCCTGCTGGGAACGCTGCCGTCACAGGAAGCCATCGAAGGCTGCGACACGCTGCTCATGGTGGGAACCTCGTTTCCCTATCTCGAGTTCATGCCGCAGCCGGGGCAGGCGAAGGCGGTGCAAGTGGACATCAACCCGATGCGCATCGGCCTGAGATATGACATCGACGTCGGCCTCGTCGGCGACAGCCGCAAGACGCTCGAGGCCTTGATCGGGAAAATCCGCCGCAAGGAGGATCGTTCGTTCCTGCAGTGCGCGCAGGACGGGATGAAGGAGTGGAACGAGCTCATGACCGAGCGCGGCACGCGCAAGGACTTCCCGCTCAAGCCGCAGGTCGTCGCCCACGAACTGGACAAGCGGCTCACGGACACCGCCATCATTTCCTGCGACAGCGGCAGCATCACGACCTGGTGGGCGAGATATCTGAAAGCCCGCGGAGAACAGAAGTATTCGCTCTCCGGGACGCTCGCCACCATGGCCTGCGGCTTGCCCTACACGATCGCCGCGCAGCTGGCGTTTCCCGACCGGCAGTGCGTTGCGATGATCGGCGACGGCGCGTTCTCCATGCTCATGGCGGATTTCGTCACGGCGGTGAAATACGAGCTGCCAATCAAGATCATCGTCTTCAGCAATCGCTCGCTCGCGCAGATCAAGTGGGAGCAGATGGTCTTCCTCGGCAACCCGGAATACGTCTGCGAACTCGCGCCCATCGACTTCGCCGCGGTCGCGCGCGCCTGCGGTGGCACCGGACTGACCGTGGACAAGGCGGAGGACGTGCCGGGCGTTCTCGACGAAGCGTTCCGCACGCCGGGACCGGTCGTGGTGGACGCGATCGTCGATCCGCATGAGCCGCCGATGCCGCCGAAGGTGAAGCCGAAGCAAGCGCTGCACTTCGCGGAATCGCTGGCGAAAGGCACGCCACACCGCGGCAAGATCGCCCTAACCGCCGCCCAGAACGCGGTGCGCGAACTCGTCTAACAGCCGCTGCGGCCGATGCGCCGGGACATTGCCACGCCTGTCGAGGACGTCCGGGTTTCCGCCTTCCGGATTCCTACGGACGCCCCGGAGGCGGACGGCACCTTCGAATGGGACGCGACGACAATGGTCTTGGTGGAAGTTTCCGCCGGCGGTCGCACCGGCATGGGCTACACCTATGCCGCGGCCGCCGCGGCGGGCCTGGTGCGGGACGCCTTGCTCGAAGTCGTGAAGGGCGCGGATGCCATGGCACCCGGCGCCGCCCACGCCGCGATGGCAAGACGCATCCGGAATCTCGGCAGCGGCGGACTGGCGCGCATGGCGCTTTCCGCGGTGGACTGCGCGCTCTGGGACCTGAAGGCCCGCTTGCTGGACCTGCCGCTGGTGACCTTGATCGGCCAAGTCCGTGAAACCTTGCCGATCTATGGCAGCGGGGGATTCACGAGTTATGACGACCACCAACTCTCCCAGCAACTCGGCGGGTGGGTGGAGCAGGGGATTCCGCGCGTGAAGATGAAGGTTGGCGCCGATCCTGCGGACGACCCGCGGCGCGTGCGGCTGGCTCGTGAAGCGATCGGTGCAGACGCCGACTTGATGGTCGACGGCAACAATGCCTTCGACCGCAAGAACGCGCTCCGCTTCTGCCGGGCGGTGGAAGCCGAGCGAGTCACGTGGTTCGAACAGCCGCTACCACTGGCGGAGATCGTAGGCGCGCGGGCGCTGCGGAGCGACCTCCCGGACATCGACATCGCGGATGGCGAATACGCCGCGGAGCCGCGCGACTTCCTCCGTCTGCTTCGCGATGGCGTGGCCGACGTGCTCATGCCGGACATCACCCGCTGCGGTGGCGTGACTGGGTTTCTCGAGACGGCCGATGTTTGCGCCGCGCACGCGGTTCCCATCTCGACGCACTGCGCGCCCGCCCTGCACCTGCATCCGGCTTGCGCCGTTCCCGGGCTGCGGCACGCCGAGTGGTTCCACGACCACGCGCGGATCGAGCGGATGTTCTTCGACGGCTTTCCGGAACCTGCCGAAGGGGCCCTGTGGCCGGATCTTTCACGCCCCGGCCATGGCCTCGTCCTCCGTCGGCAAGACGCCGCACCCTTTCAGATCGACGCATGAAAACGACTTCCCATCCCAAAGGCCGGGGCGACCAAGTGGACGCCCGCCAGCTCGCCGCATCCCTCGGAAGCACGATCCGCGGCGAAGTCCGCTTCGGCGATGGCGACCGCGCGCTCTACGCGACCGATGCCTCGAACTACCGGCAGGTGCCGATCGGCGTGGTGGTGCCCAAAGACAAGGAGGACATCGTGAAGACGGTGGCGCTCTGTCGGCGGTTCGGTGCGCCGATCACCTCGCGCGGCGCCGGCACGAGCCTCGCCGGCCAATGCTGCAACGTGGCCGTGATCATCGACTCTTCAAAGTGCCTGTACCGCGTCCACGAGATCAACCCGGAGAAGAGATATGCCGTCGTCGAACCCGGCGTGGTGCTCGATCAACTCCGCGATGCCGCGGCGGAGCATCATCTGACGTTCGGCTCGGACACTTCGACCCACGCGTGGGCCACCATCGGCGGGAGCATCGGCAACAACGCTTGCGGCGTGCACTCGCACTTGTCCGGCCGGACATCCGACAACGTCGAGGAGCTGGAGATTCTCACTTACGACGGCCTGCGCATGCGGGTGGGGGCGACGTCCGACGACCAGTACCGCCGGATCCAGGCGGAGGGCGGCCGCCGTGCCGAAATCTACCGCCGGCTCCGCGAGCTGCGCGACAAGTACGCGGACCTGATCCGCGAGTGCTTCCCGAAAATTCCGCGCCGGGTCTCCGGCTACAACCTCGACGACCTTCTGCCAGAGAACGGCTTTCATGTCGGAAAGGCGCTCGCCGGCACCGAAGGCACCTGCGTGACCTATCTCGAGGCGAAGATGCGGCTCGTCCACAGCCCGCCGTTCAGGACCTTGGTGGTGCTGGGATACGACGACATTTACCGCGCCGCCGACCACGTCCCTGAGATCCTGAAGCACGAGGTCATCGGGCTGGAGGGGATCGACGCGGTGCTGATGGAAAACATGCGGCAGAAGGAGCTTCACCATCCCGAGCACCTCGCGTTGATGCCCGACGGCAACGGCTTCCTGATGGCGGAGTTCGGCGGCGAGACGCAGGACGAAGCGAACGAGCGCGCGCGGTCGATGATGCGGGCCTTCGAGTCTGAGTTCGCCGACGGCCGGATGGTGAGATATGACGATCCGGAAAAGCAGAACCGGATCTGGGAGATCCGCGAGTCCGGCTTGCCGGCGACCGCCAGACTTCCGGACGTGGACGACACTTGGGAGGGCTGGGAGGACGCCGCGGTGCACCCGGAGAAGCTGGGCGGCTACCTGCGCGATTTCCGCGAGCTGTTGAAGAAGCACGGTTACAGCGGCTCGCTGTACGGCCACTTCGGCCAAGGATGCGTGCACACCCGCATCGACTTCGGCCTGAAGAACGCCAGGAACGTCCGGCGTTTCCGCGCGTTCATCGAGGAAGCGAGCGATCTCGTCGTTTCCTATGGCGGCTCGTATTCCGGCGAGCACGGCGACGGCCAGTCGAAGGCGGAGTTTCTCGGGAAACTGTATGGGCCGGAACTCGTGCAGGCTTTCCGCGAGTTCAAGGAGATATGGGATCCGGAATACAAGATGAATCCGGGAAAGGTCGTCGAGCCGTACCGCATCGACGAGAACCTCCGCTACGGAACCGACTACCATCCGCACGAGCCGGAGACGGAATTTTCCTATCGCCACGACGGCGGGAGTTTTTCCTTCGCGATGGAGCGCTGCGTCGGCGTGGGGAAATGCCGCCGCACGGAAGCCGGCACGATGTGCCCGAGCTTCATGGTGACGCGCGAGGAGAAGCACTCGACCCGCGGTCGCGCGCATCTGCTTTTCGAAATGCTCCAGGGCGACCCGCTGCACCGCACCTGGAAAGAGGAGTCGGTGCGCGAGGCGCTGGATCTCTGCCTCTCGTGCAAGGCCTGCAAGGGCGAGTGCCCGATGCAGGTGGACATGGCCACCTACAAGGCGGAGTTCAACGCCCACTACTATAAAGACCGTATCCGGCCGGTCGCGGCGTATTCGATGGGGTTGATCCACATCTGGGCGAGGCTCGCGGCGCGCCTCCCGCGGGTGGCGAACTTCTTCACCCAAGCTCCGATCTTCTCGGACATCGCCAAGCGCCTCGGCGGCATCGCCCCGCAGCGGGACATGCCGGCTTTCGCCGAGGGGACGTTCACCGACCGCTTCCGCCCGAGTCGCGCGAAGCGCCCGCGGGGGAAGGTCATCCTGTGGACGGATACCTTCAACAACCACTTCCATCCCGAGATCCTCGAAGCCGCGGCCGAAGTGCTCGATGCCGCCGGATTCCAGGTTGAGATCCCGCGCTCGAAGCTCTGCTGCGGCCGGCCGCTCTACGAGTTTGGCATGATCGATCTGGCGAAGGCGAAGCTCCGGGAAATCCTCCACGCGCTGCGCGACGAGATCCGCGCCGGCGTGCCCGTGGTGGGGCTCGAGCCGAGCTGCGTCTCCGCCTTCCGCAGCGAGTTGCCCGGCTTGTTTCCGCACGACACCGACGCGCGCCGGCTCGCCGAGCAGACGTTCATCCTCAGCGAGTTTCTGGTCGGGCAAATCGACGATTACCAGCCGCCGAAGCTGGAGCGGAAGGCGCTCGTCCACCTCCACTGCCATCAGCGCGCGCTGATGGACCTGCGTGCGGAGACGACCTTGCTCGACCGGATGGGACTCGACCACGAGGTGCTCGACTCCGGCTGCTGTGGCATGGCCGGCGCCTTCGGCTTCGAGAGGAATAAGTACGACGTCTCGGTGAAGTGCGCCGAGCGCATCCTGCTGCCGGCCGTGCGCGAGGCCGATGAC
Organism: uncultured Verrucomicrobiales bacterium; assembly: GCA_965651855.1. Lineage (GTDB taxonomy): Bacteria > Verrucomicrobiota > Verrucomicrobiia > Verrucomicrobiales > Akkermansiaceae > Luteolibacter. Next base: position 8,613 of record CBFGTW010000079.1, on the reverse strand, counting down.
GACACGCTCATCGTCAGCAACGGCTTCAGCTGCCAGCAGCAGATCGAGCAGCTCGACGGGCACCGTGTCCTGCACATCGCCCAAGTCCTGCAAATGGCTTACCGGGGCGGAAACGCTGAGGCATTGCCAGCGAAGTACGCCGCCTCCCGTAAATCACCACCGTCGCTTGCCGCCTCCATCGCCGTCCTCGCCGCGGGCGCAGCCTTTGCCGGTCTCGGCGCGTGGGCCGCCGGCCGTGCCATTGCCAGAAGATTATGAAAACGAAATGCCTAAAACAAGAATCGGACATCACCTGGGCCGTCATCCTCGAGCCCGGCGATGAAGTCATGGCTTCGCTCACGCGCTTCGCCGAAGAACGGCAGCTGAGCGCGGCGCGTATCACGGCCATCGGCGCCTTCAGCCGCACCACCCTCGGGTTCTTCGAGCGCGAGCGGAAGGACTATCACAAGATCGAGGTCCGCGAACAATGCGAGGTGCTCTCTTTGCTCGGCGACATCGCGTTGGCCGACGGAAAACCGAAGCTCCATCTGCATGTGGTCCTCGGCAAGAAAGACGGCACCGCCCACGGCGGGCATCTGCTCGAGGCCGACGTCTGGCCGACCCTCGAGGTCATCGTCACCGAGTCCCCAGCCCATCTCCGCCGGCGCTTCCACGAAGAAAGCCAGCTGCCATTGATCGACGCCGACCTGTAGCGCGGGTAGCAATCCCTCCTTGAGAAACGCGTGCCGGCGCGCCAGTCTCGCACCATGAGCGAAACGCCACCTCCCATTCCTCAGCAGCCGGCCGCGCAGAACGAAAGCCTCGGGGAGTTCCTCTCCCGCACGGTGCAGCGCGACCGTGGGCACGGCGTCTTCGAGCTGGAGTCGCCGCGATTTCTCGAGGTGAACCTCAGCGGCCGGATGAACACGAAGACCGGCTCGATGGTCGCCTATATGGGAAACATCCGCTTCACCCGGGAGGGCATCCTGGACCAAGGGATCGGCAATCTTCTCAAGAAGGCGGTCTCCGGCGAGGGTATGCGGCTGACATACGCCGACGGCCAAGGAAAACTCTATCTAGCGGACCAAGGAAAGAAGGTCGTCATTCTTCGGCTGGGGAACGAGAGCCTGGTGGTGAACGGCAACGACGTGCTCGCCTTCGAGCCGACGCTCCAGCACAAGATCACGATGATGCGCAAGGTGACCGGCATGATGTCCGGTGGCTTGTTCAACGTCCGCTTTGACGGCAGCGGGTTGCTCGCCATCACCAGCCACTTCGAGCCGCTCACCCTGCGTGTGGCTCCGGGCCAGCCGGTGGTGACCGACCCGAACGCCACCATCGCCTGGACCGGCGGGCTCACGCCGCAGTTGAAGACGGACATCTCGCTGAAGAGCTTCTTCGGCCGCGGGTCCGGCGAATCGCTGCAAATGCTTTTCGAGGGCGAGGGCTACGTGGTCGTCCAGCCATACGAGGAAGTCTACCTGCAGGCCGGCGGCCAGTGAGGCCGGAGGAAGCGGGTGCCGCCCCGCTCAAGTCCGCAGGGCTTCGAGCGTGGCACGCACCGAAAGATCGACGTGGTCCGCGAGGCGGCCGGTCATGGCGCGTTCCTCGCCGAGAATGGCTTCGCAGAGGCGGACGGTTTCGGCGTCTCCGGCGCGGCGGGCGGTGCGGAGGAGCAGCTCGTAGGCGCCGATCTCGAGATGTTCCACGGCATAGGCGAAGGCGAGCAGCTTGGCCGGCGTGTCCTTTTGCAGTTGGAAAAAGACGCCCCAGTTGAGCGCGCCCAGACGCAGGGCGGCGTCCTGGAAGAGAGGAGCATCGCCGCCGAGCGCTTCGAGCCGCCGCTGGACTTCGAGCGCTTGGGCGCGCGTTTCCTCGAGGTGAACCGCGTAGATTTCCGCCAAGACGGGATCGCCCGCGATGTCGGGCCCCTTCTCCAGGAGCTGGATGCTCTGGATCTCGAGCGCGTGGGCCTCCGCCAGATGCTTCCGCAGATGATGGGAAATCTCGTCCGGCGAAAGATCGCGGTGGGTGAAATCCTCGACGGCGTCGAAGGCTCCCTCGAGGCGGGTCATCATCGTCCGCTCCTCGTCCTGGATGGCCTTGGCGGTGGCGGCGGTGGTGCGGTCGCCCGCGATTTCCGCCATCCGGGCCAGCACGGCGTAGCCGGCCCATTCCATGGCCTCGTAGGAGTAGGCGTGCGCGAGCAGCCGGCCGGGCGTTTCGTGCTGGAGCTTGGCGAAGAGCAGGAAGGCCTTGCCGCCGAGCTTCATGATCGCGTCTTTCACCGCGCCGGGTTTCCCGCCGAGCGCTTCGAGCCGCGCGCGGATCGCATCGGCCTGGCCCTCGGTCTCCGCGAGGTGCGTCCGGAAATCGGCCGCGAGCGCCGGGACGCCCGCGAGATCCGGGGCCTTCTCCATCTGGACGAGCGCCTGGAGTTCCATCGAATAGAGATCGCTGAGGAAATGGACGAGTTCTTCTTGCGGGTTCCGTGACATGGCAGGTTCGGGTTCAGGGGTTCTCCGCCGCGGCAGCGCGGCGATCCGGTGAAGATAACCCATCACGGGCCGGGCGAAACCGATGTCTGGATCCGCGCCCGCGAGCGCTCCGGGGCAGGGTGAGATTTTTGCTGCTTTCCGGCGGCGGATCCGATTGCATGTCAACCGGTCGTTCCCTCCGCGCGCCGGCATCCCGGAGCATCGGCGGATGCGGCTCCCCGGATTCCAATCCGGAAAAACCCAAACCCGAAAAACCCTCCAAAATAATGAAAAGCCACGACTGTGGGGTCGGCGGATGCCGGTCCCTTGTCTTGTTGGTGACGGCCGGTTCGGCCGTCCTCGGCGGCCCGCAAGCGACGGCCCTCGAGATTCCGATCGGCGTGAACTTCACCGAAGGTCCCGCCGAGCTGTTGGCCGCCGCGGAATCGGCGGGTGCGCCCGGATTCCAGCAGACGAACTGGAACAACCTCACCCGCTGGGGGAACACCACGCCGCTCAACGACGGCGCCGGCGCCCCCTCCGCCGTGACCATCAAGTGGGACGCCACGGCGACGTGGCGGAACGACGCCAACCAAGCCCTCGGCGGCGACCACAAGCTGATGAAGGCTTATCTCGATTCGAACGGCGCCGCGAACGTCACCTTCGACGGCGTCTTCGGCAATGCCGCGAACAAGCCGATCATTCTCGTCGACGGCCTGACCACGTGGATGAACGCCAACGGCCTGGCCTCGTACAGCGTCGTCGTCTATTCGGACGGCGACTCCGGCAACGGCACGCGCGCCGCGCGCGTGTGGCTGGCCGGCACCGATCCCGACAACCCCGTGAACGGCGATCCCGGCCTCGGACCGGATCTCACCGGCACCGTGGAAATCATCGATGGCGCGAACTGGGGCGCCTCTCCCACTTACGTCCGCGTGACGGGCTCCTCCGGCACCGGAAATTACACGGTTTTCACCGGACTGACCGCCCCGGCGTTTTACCTCCGCACGGAAGAAGGCGGCTCGAGCTTGTTCCGCGCGCCGATCAACGCCTTCCAGATCATCGGCTCGGACGTGAGCCCGGAGCAGGATTCCGACGGCGACGGCCTGCCGGATGCCTGGGAAAACAACTACGGCCTCGATCCGGACGACCCGGAGGGCGACAACGGCGCGGACGGCGATCCCGATGGCGACGGCCTGAAGAACATCGTCGAGTATTCCCTCGGCACGTTTCCCCGGAATCCGGACAGTGACGGCGACGGCCTGAACGACGGCGACGAGGTTGAGGCCGGCACGAATCCGCTGGTGGCGGACAGCGACGGCGACGGCCTGCCCGACGGCTGGGAGGTCGCGCATTCATTCGACCCGCTCGACGACGGAAGCGGCGATGTCGTCAACGGCCCGGACGGCGATCCCGACGAGGACGATCTGTTCAATCTCGAGGAATTCAACAGCGGCACGGATCCCCGGAATCCCGACACCGACGGCGACGGCTACAGCGACGGCGTCGAAGACAACGTCGGCTCGTGGGGCGGCGTGCAGTTCACCGGCACCGATCCCACGCGCGCCGACACGGACGGCGACGGGTTCTCCGACGGCGAGGAAAACCCGGACATTCCCTATGAAGCCGGAGTGACGCCGGGAACCGATCCGAACCTCGCCGACACCGACGGCGACGGCACGAACGACCGCTGGGAGTTCCTGCTGGGAACGGATCCCACCTCGCCGGAATCCAACGTCCCCACCGTGCCGGTCTCGAACCACAGCTTCGAGTTGCCGGACACGGCCGGCGCCTGGGCGGACGGCGTGCCGCCGGATTGGACGATGGGCAACGCGCCGAACCAATACGCCTTCGTCGAGAACAACGCCTCGGTCGGATTCTCGGGTGGAGAAGGATTGCAGCACGTCGGCATCAACGAAATCGGCGGATATCTTTACCAAGACACGGGTGTGGCGTTCGCCGCGGACACCACTTATGTCGTGGATCTCGCCAGCGCGCTGCGACCCGGCTTCGGCACCGGGATCGTCGAGTTCGGCCTGTTCTCGAGCGAGGCGGTGGGGACGGAGGTTTCCGGCTACCCCGGCTGGATGGATATCAATGGCATCCTGCCCGCCTCGGGGAACCCGGACGCGGACAACCGCACCGGCGTCCTGCGCGACGCGAGCGTGCTGGCGCGGATCGGCTCCGGCGCGCTCGGCCGGGCGTATTCGTTCGTCACCGGCGACACTCCGCCCGCGGGAAACCTGACGGTGTACATCCGCCACGTCAGCGGCGGCCGCGTGACGGTGGACAATATCCGCATCCTCGCCGTGCCGAACGACTTGGACAGCGACGGCGACGGCCTGCCGGATGCCTGGGAACTCGCGAACAACCTGGATCCGACCGACGACGGCTCGGAATCCGCCGCGAACGGCCCGGGCGGCGACCCCGACGATGACGGGCTGACCAATGAACAGGAACTCGCCCTCGGAGCGGATCCATGGAATCCGGACACCGACGGCGACGGACTCCCCGATGGCGTGGAAACCGGCACTGGCATCTTCGTCAGCGCCGGAAACACCGGCACCAGCCCCATCCGCGCGGACAGCGATGGGGACGGCTTCGACGACGCCGCGGAGATCGCCGCGGGAACCGATCCGAATGATCCGGATGATCTCCCGGCCGTGGGCCCGCTGCGAGTGGTCGCAGCCGGCTTCAACGGCGAGGCGTTCGAGATCTCGGTCGAGGGGATGATCCCGTCCAGCAGCTATGTCCTCGCGTGGAGCAGCAATCTTTCCTCGTTCGTTCCGCTCGGCCTTCCGGTCACCGGCATGACGGCGGAGACATTCTCCGATCCCGCCCCGCCGCAAGGCCGCAGTTTCTACCGCGTCGAGGAAGTCGACGAGGAAGCCGAGTGACGCACCGGCCTCCCCCGCCGCCGGTCCCGGGCTTCCGGGGCCGGCGGTTTTTGATTTTTCCGCGGCCGCCAGGCATGGGTCGACGGTCCTCGCCACGTCTCCGTCCAGCGAGGCCCCGCAGATCGGCGGAATCCGACCGATTTTTCGGATTCGCGCTATGAAGGCGGGGCTCGCTTCGTATCCAGCGCCCCGGCCGGCGCGACGGGCGCCGGTCCGCGATGGAATGATGATGAAACCCACCCGAAACCTCTTGCTGTTGTCCGCGGGCTTGGCCGCGCTTTCCGCCTCCGCCGGATGGTCCGCCGAGCCGCCGCGGAACCTGTACGCTCCATACCCCGATGTCTCGGATCGCGGGAAAGACATCGCCTGGCCGGAGGGACAGGCGCTCCCGACCTTTGCCACGCCGGCGGAGACGCTGGACACGATCGTCGTCCAAGACCTGTCGCCCGACGAGCGCCTCACGTTCTCCGCCCTCCAAGGGCAGGTGAACCGGACGAAACCGCGCATCCTGCTCCTCAACGCCCGCGCCGAAGAAGGCCGCGACACCTGGCCGAAAACGGAGACCCTCGGCCTCGGCGAATTGGAATTCCACGCCCGGCCGAAACGCTGGGAACTGCTCGCGAAATACGCGCCGGAGGTGGAAGGCGTCGTTCTCTACAACCCGGAACTCAGCCCGCATTACCGCAACCTCGCCGGCACCGCGGCCGGCCTTCGCCGTGCCATTCCCGCGACCGCCGAGGTGTTCGCGGAAATGAAGGAAAACGGCATCGAGCTCGAGATTGTCGAGGATTTCACCCAGCTGGAGTTCACCACCCCACTCGAAATCTACGGCCACCTGCTCGAACGTTACTGGCCGGATTGCACCAAGCGCGTGATCGTCAGCGCGCGCCCCGACGACCGGGGCGACCTCCATCACACGCGCGACATCGCCGCGGCCTGCGGCGCGGCCGTCGTCTGGCTCGACACGCTCGATCCAGCCGAGCGCGACCTGCTGCGGAAGTTCTTCGCCGACATGACGGCGGGCGAGGCGATCGCGCTTGGCTGGTATCGCACCGAGCGGTCCGGCATCACGGCCGCGTCGGAATTCGGCATCGGCACCATGCCGGCGGACTTTTACCTCAGCGGCAGCGTTTACTCCGGGACGCCGCACCGGATCGAGATCCCGGCGGTGCCGAAGATGCCGGAGCTCGAGGACAAGATCTACGTCGCCATGTTCATCAGCGACGGCGACAACATCCAATACACCCAGCACGCCATGCGGCGGATCTGGGACGCCAATGCCGAGGTCCGCGGGAAAGTTCCGCTCAACTGGACCATCGCGCCCGGTTTGGTGGATATCGGCCCAGGAATTCTCAACTACTATTACACCACCGCCACGCCGAACGATTGCTTCGTCACCGGTCCCTCCGGCATGGGCTATCTCATGCCGGTCAACACGCTCGAGGAGCCGGGCGCGCCCGTCGGCGTGTTTCTCAAGGACGAGGAGCGCATGAACGGCTATGCGCGGCTGACGGAAACGTATCTCCAGCGCTCCGGCCTCCGCGTCGTCACCATCTGGGACGAGGCCACTCCCATGCACCGCGCCGCCTACGAGAAACACGGGCGGAACCTCTACGGCGTGACCGTCCAGAACTTCCGGGACATGCCGTCGGTCGAATCCAGCGTGGTCGGCGACCGCGTCCGCTTCGACAAGCTGGTGATTCCCTACGCCGGTTCCTACGAGCATATCCACCGTTCGCTCAGCCGGAACATCCGCCGCTGGAATGGGCGCGGGCCGATGTTCCTGAGTTATCAAATGGACGTCTGGCACGAGATGAAGCCGAACCGGATCGTGGAGCTTCATGAGAACCTGCAGAAGGAGCACCCGGGCAAGGTGGAGTTCGTGCGGGCGGATCATTACTTCAATTTGTTCAACCAAGCGAACGGCTTGCCCTACAACCTTTCCATGGACCCGGCCACGACGGTGCGCACGTCCGACGATTCCGAAACCGCCGCGCAGCTGACCGACGGAACCCCGGCGACGCTCTGGTCCGCGGACGGCCCGGCTTGGTTCGGGCTCGACTTTGGCGCGCCTCGCCGCGTATCCCGCGGCGTGATCCGCCACGCCGGCGCCCACGGGCTCGACGACTCGCTGAATACCCGCGGTTTCACCCTCCAGGCCAGCGCCGACGGCAAGGCGTGGAAGGACATTCTCCGCATCACCGGCAACACCGCCGACGTCAGCGACCACGAGTTCCCGGCGGTCGAGGCAAGATACGTCAAGGTCGTCATTGACGACCCCGGCGCGGACGGCACGGCGCGCGTCGCGGACGTGGAGATTTTCGGCCGGAGATAGCCGCCGCTTGCCACGAGGCCGGAGCGCGCGCAGCCTCGCCCCGATGAGCGACGCGCCGATGATCCAGACGATCGACCTGCACCGGAGCTACCGGATCGGGCGGAAATCCATCGAGGTGCTGCACGGGATCGACCTCTCGATCCGGCGCGGCGAGCGCGTCTTCCTCTGCGGCCCGAGCGGCGCGGGGAAAACGACGCTTCTCTACACGCTGGCCGGCCTCGAGCGGCCGGAGCAGGGGAGCGTCCGCATCGACGGCACGGACCTCTACGCGCTGGGACGCAAGCAACAAGCGCGCTTCCGCAATGCCCGCATCGGCTACGTTTTCCAGAACTTCCACCTCCTGCCGGAACTCACCGCGCTCGAAAACGTCGCCGTCCCCGGCGCGATCGCCGGCGTGGACCGCTCGGAGGCCGCGATGCGCGCGCTCGAACGCGTCGGCCTCGCCGAGCGCGCCGAACACCTCCCGGCCGAGCTTTCCGGTGGCGAGCAACAGCGCGTCGCCATCGCCCGCGCCATCGTCAACGAGCCGAAAGTCCTCTTCGCCGACGAGCCCACCGGCAACCTCGACTCCCGCAACAGCGCCGAAATCATGCGCATCCTGCTCGACCTCGCCACCGAGCACCACGTCACCCTCGTCGTCGTCACCCACGACCCCGCTCTCGCTGGCTCCGGCGACCGTACCCTCGTCATCAAGGACGGCTCCATCCACGCCCACCAGCCGGCGTGAAGGTGGATGACCAACGGGGGACGGGAGTGCGTGAGCGGGTCAAAGGTCGCGGAGAGACCGACTACACGTTGCCGTCCGGGCCCGTCTGAGATCCGCCAAAACCCTGTTGACGGCTGACAAAACACAAGTGAGTTCGGCTGAAACCCTTTTGAGTTCCGGCCAAACTCGTACGACTCCGGCCGAAACCCTTTTGAGTTC
>CBFGTW010000078.1:0-20903 GCA_965651855.1 uncultured Verrucomicrobiales bacterium | reverse complement strand
CGAGCGCTCCGGGCAGCGATACGCAGCCGGCGCCCGCCTCGAGGTCCGCCTCGTTCAGGGTGTCGCCACCGAGCTCGAGCTGGCTGAGGATGTCCTCCATGGCCTTGCCCTCGCCGCCGTAGCAGTCGTTGATCTTCTGCTCGACGAGGTAGTCCGGCGCGACGACGACGTTGATCTCGCGGTCGAGGGCGAAGCGCAGGTCCTCGACGGTCTGCGGGTTGAGCGGATCGACGAGGACGACCGAGAGGCCGGTTTCGTCGAACTGCACGGGCAGCGCGCCGTGGAGGCGGGCGGTGCCGGCGGGAACGAGGGCGAGCAGGGCTTCGGGCGGCGTCCAGCCCTTGAGGTCGACGACGTGGGTGCCGAGTTCCGAGGCGACGATCGGCCAGACGTCGTCGCGGTGGTTGATGACTTGGAAGTCGGCGAGGATTTCGGCCACTTCCTTGCCGCTGTGTTCCACCTCGGACAGGATGTCCTGGGCGAGCGAGCGGTCGACGAGACCGCGGGATTGGAAAAGTTCGATGAGCTGGTTCGAGTCCATGGGACGGGAGGGTCGGTCGGGTGGCGGCGTGGGTTTCAGTCGAGGTCGGACATCGTGGTGTGGACGACCTCGCTTCCCGACGTGAGGCCGGCGAGGACCTTTCGGATGCCGTCCTCGCGGAGGGTCCGCATGCCCAGCTCGCGGGCGCGGCGGCGGAGTTGGGTGGTGGTGAGGCCGGTGTTGATCATCTGGCGGACCTCGTCATCGATCAGGAACAGCTCGAAGATGCCCATCCGGCCGCGGTAGCCGTTGCCGCGGCACTTTTCGCAACCGGTGGGGCCGAAGATCGTCGCCTCGGTGATCCGGGAGGGATCGAGTGAAAGTGCGCGCATTTCCTTTTCGGTGAGCACGGCGGGCTGCTTGCAGACCGGGCAGAGCTTGCGGACGAGGCGCTGGGCGAGCACCGCGCGGACGGCGGAGGCGATGAGGAAGGGCTTCACGCCGATGTCGGCGAGACGCGCGACGGCGGAAGGCGCGTCGTTGGTGTGCAGCGTGGAGAACACCAAGTGGCCGGTGAGCGAGGCGTTGATGGCGATGTTCGCCGTTTCCGCGTCACGAATTTCCCCGATCATGATGATGTTCGGCGCTTGGCGGAGCATCGCGCGGAGGGCGGCGGCGAAGGTCATGCCGATGTCCGCCTTGACCATCACCTGGTTGATGCCCGGCAGCTCGTATTCGACCGGGTCCTCGACGGTGATGATCTTTTTGTCCGGCCGGTTGATGACGTTGAGGCAGGCGTAGAGCGTGGTGGTTTTCCCGGAACCGGTGGGGCCGGTGACCAGCAGAATGCCGTCCGGCAGGCCGAGCAGCTGCTCGAAGGTCGCTTGGTCGTCGGAGAAGAACCCGAGTTCCGGCAAGCCGAGCAGCAGCGCGGACTTGTCGAGGATACGCATGACGATCGACTCGCCGTGGTTCGACGGGACGGAGGAAACGCGGAGGTCCACCTCCTTGTCGCCCATCTTGAGCTGGATGCGGCCGTCCTGGGGCAGGCGCTTCTCGGCGATGGACATGCTGCCGCTCATCACCTTGAGGCGGGCGACGATGGCGGGCAGGAGTTTTTTCGGGTGGTTGTCCACTTCCACCAGCTTGCCGTCCATCCGGTAGCGGATGCGCACCGAGGTCTCGAGCGGCTCGATGTGGATGTCGGATGCCCGCAGGCGGAAGGCTTCGGAAAGCGTCTGGAAGACCAGCTTGATGATCGGCGCGTCTTCCCCGCCCGGGCCGGCCTCGACGTCGCCGGTGGTGACGGTGAATCCGGAAGGGTCGCCGGCGGCCTCGACATCCGCGCCGTAGAACTGCCGCAGGTGCTGCTGGATGTCCTTGGGCGTGGCGCAAACGAGATTGACCTCGCGGCCGATCACGTGCGGCAGGCTGTCGAGCGTCTCGAAATCGAGCGGATCGGAAACCGCGACCGTCAGGTAGAGTCCGTCGTCCTGGACGGGCACGATGCGGAACCGCTTCGCCACGTCATCCGGCACCGTTTCGGTGATGGCGGGATCGAAATTGATGTCCTCGAGCTGGACGAAAGGAATGCTCGCGTTGGCGGCGAGCGTCCGGCCGACGTCTTCCTCGGTCAGCGACGTGCGGGAAATCAAGTGCTCCACGAGCGTTTCGCGTCCCGAGAGCTGGCTGCGGGCCTGGTCGACTTGTTCCGCGCTCACCATGCCGGCTTCGGTGAGCAATTCCGCAAGATAATCTTCGTTGGAAAACACAGCGCTTGTGGGTCCTCAAATGGGGTTTTTCCGGGCCGCCAGAAGTCACTCCCCGCGCGGCGCGTGTCGCACATTGGTCAACCGCGCCCCGCCTTGTCAACCTGCCGTGTGGAAAGATTCCCACCTGCCGCAAACCGTTTTGGTTGCAAGGAAAATCCGGCCTTCATGGCGGGTTCCGACGGCAGACGCGGCGGCACCATCAACGGCTCGCCGCGGGGGGGCCGGATCCGCCACCGCGGCTGAAAATTTCGTCGAGCCGGTCGAGGTAGCCGGACGCCGGGTCGTCCCGCCGCCGGCGTTCCACGGGCAGCCGCTCCTTGAGCCGCAGGTAGTCGTCGAACGCGCCGCTCGTCTCGCGGGCGCGTGTGATTTCAAACCAGTCGAGGAAATCGCGCGCGCGTTCCGCCTTGGCGACCATCGTGGCGCGGGTCCGTGCCAGGTCCGCGAGCGTGGCCTCCGCTTTCGGAAATTCCTTCCGCGCGAGGTGCCCGAGCACCACTTGGTATTCCGCCACCAGCGGCCGGTAGGAGGGGAAGCACCGGTAGCTGAGCCGGATCAGCGCGTCCTGGGCCGGGCGCACCGCGGCGGCCAGGGCCTCGGCCGGCATTTCAGGCATTTCCTTCCATCGCGCCACCGGCAGCACCTCGGACGAGCCGTCCGTGGCGCGGAAATGCAGGCGCAGCGCGTCCTCCAAGGCCGCCTCGGTTTCCCGGATCGACAAGGCTTCGGTGAGAGTGGCCGTCGCCTTGCTCGCCATCTGCAGCGCCCACCACTTGGTCAAGCTCGTGTCCGAGAGATTCATCCCCGGAAAATGCTCGCGCAACAACGCCGGCATCTCGCCTTGGTGGGCGGCCACGGCGGCGAGGAAACCGCGGAAGCCGTCCTTGCCGTCCGGCTGCTCGAGCAACGCCATCACCAGCGAGCCGGCGGAAACGCGGAACGCCAGCCTCGTGGCGGCGTCCATCCGTTCATGACCGGCCTCCTCCGTGGCGAACAACTCGCCGAGCCGGAACACCCCGCCGCGTTCGAAGAGCGCCTCGTAGGGACGCCGGTCGCCGCGCTGCCTTTGCCAATCCACCGCCTCACGCAGGCCCTCGACCAGCCACGGCGGCACGTAGAACTCCACCTCCGTCTCCCCCGCCTCCCGGCCGCGCAGGGCTCTTTCGTACAGCAGCGCGCCCGTCACCACGTTCGCGAACCGCTCGCGCTCCACGCCGCGCGCGAGATGCGCGTCGATCCGCAGCTCGTAGCCGGCCTCGCTGAAAAAAAGGGACATCGCAAGCGTCCGCGGCGGCACCGGGTCGCCCGGCGCGCCCCGCAGGAAAATCGAGACCGGCACCTTCCACTCGTCCGGCTCGCCGGTGAGCGCCAGCAGGTCGGTCTTCACCTCCTCGGCCAGCAGCGCGACGGATCCGCGCAGGGCGCCGCCCGCCCCCGCCACGCGGAACTGCCCGGAGCGGCTTGTCGCCCACGCTTCGCCCGCCTCGATCGCCGGGGCCACCTCGACCGCTACGTCCGCCGGCACCTCCGCCGGTTCCGCCCGCGGCACCTCTTCGCCGAAAACGGCGGAAACCAAGGCCAAGCTGAAGATCGTCCGCCAATTCATCGCGCTTGTTTCTCAGAAGGATCCCGGCAGCCCGGCGCCGTCCATCGGCTCGAGCGGGTGGAACGTCACGCTGCCGTCGTTGAACTGGATCCGCGCCATGCGCTCGAACGCCAGATGAATTTCGTCTTCCCGGAAAAGCTCCGCGAGGTCGCTGAACGACGACTGCACCAGCAGCAGGAACCCCTGCGGCACCGTCAGCCGGCCGAAACGCCCGCCGCGGGGAGGAAACGGCACCGCCTCGTGATACGGGCCGCCGTCGAGCAACAAGCGGATGCTCCGGCCGCCGCTGGTTTCGAGCTGCTCGATCCGCACGAACATCGAGACCGTCTGCGGCCGGCCGAAGATCCGGCGCTCGAGAATCACCTCCGCCCAGCCCTCTTCGAGACGGACGCGCACGCCCTCGAGTGTCACGTGGCCTTCCAGCAGGCCGCCTTGTTTCGCCTCCACCGTACGGGCGAGCCAGGCATTCAGCTCATCCTCGGTCAGCGTCACGGCAAACCCGCGATCGAGCGAGTTCTCCAGCACGGTCCTGATGTTCCGCGGCCGCGCGGCCGGACCGTCGTCGTCCACCCTCAGATCCGACAAATCCTGCGGCATGGCCGCGAAATAGACCGCCACCCCCAATCCGGCGACCGCCAGCATCACCACCAGCGCGCCAAGCCGGGCGATGCATCCGCTCCGGCGTTTCGGCTTCTTCTCGTCATCGGCCATCGGCGGACGTGTAGCATGCCGGCGACGCGGGTGGGAAGCGCCGCGTCGCCGCATTTCGCGCGGGCGGTCAATCCGCCGGCTTGGCGGGAGCTGCCGCAGCCGGTTTCGAATCCGACTTTCCGGTCTCGGATTTCGGCGCGCCGCCGGATTTCGCGGTGTCGCCTCCCGTTCCGCCCTCGGCCTTGGCTCCGGCCTGGTAGGAAGACGAGCGGTAATCGGTCTGGTAGAATCCGGCGCCTTTGAAGATCAGGCCCGCGCCGGTGCCGAGCAGGCGCTTCACCGCACCGTCGCAGCCCTCGGCCGTGCAGGTCTCCAGCTTCGGATCCTTCATGCTTTGGAAGACCTCGAAGCGGATCCCGCACTTCTGGCACTCGTAGTCGTAGGTAGGCATGGCTTTTGCGGCGGATTCCTTAGCATTCCGGCGGCTCCGCGCAACTCCGGCATGAAGCGCCCGAACCCTCGTGTTCACTTGACCCCCGCCGCCGCACCGTGCAAGGTCCGCCGCCATGAAGCCCTTCGCCCTCTCCGCCGCGCCCGCCGCCGTGCTCTGCGCCGCCCTGACCGCGTGCGGACCCACCCCTCCGCCGCAGGCCGAATATCTCGCCGGCTTCGGCCGGCCGGTCCAGCAACCGGTCTCCGGTGGACCGCACCACCCGCCGCCGGCCATTCCCGACGACGTTTCCTACTGGGACGGCGACGACGCCCAAGGTTCGCCCTTGATCCGCATCAACCGCGCGCAACAGAAGGCCTTCTTTTACAAAGGCGGAGTGCTCGTCGGCGTCTCGCGCATCTCCAGCGGCACCGAGGGCTACGACACTCGACCCGGGAAGTTCAAGATCATCCAGAAGAGCAAGGACCACAAATCCTCCATCTACGGCGTCTTCAAGGACAAGGTCACCGGCCAAGTGATCGACGACGACGTGGACATCCGCGTGAAGAAAGTCCCGCCGGGCGCGGTGTTCGTGAACGCGCCGATGCCGAACTTCATGCGCTTCGACGGCGGCATCGGCCTGCATACCGGCTTCCTGCCCGGCTACCCGGCCTCGCACGGCTGCGTCCGCATGCCGCACCACATGTCCGAGAAGTTCTTTGAGAACGTCCAGATCGGCACGCCGGTGATTGTCGAATGACCGGCGCCACTCCCATGCTGCCCGATCCCACGGCCACCGCGGAGGTTTCCCCCGCGCAGGTGGCCGAGTGGATCGATCTGCCCGAGGGCGAACGCCCCCGCCTGATCGACTGCCGCGAAGCCGAGGAACTCGCCGTCTGCCAGCTCCCCGGCAACGAGTGGATCCCGCTCGGCACGTTCCCGGAAAAAGCCGCCGCCATCGCCGCGGACGCGCAGCGCGGCATCGTCGTTTACTGCCACCACGGCATGCGCTCGATGCGCGCCGCGCAGTTTCTCCGCGCCCACGGCGTGGCGCGGGCCTTCTCCATGGCCGGCGGCATCGACGCTTGGTCGCGGCTGGTCGATCCGAAGGTGCCCCGCTATTGAAGCCGGCGCCGCCGGGGTCGCGGCAGCCCTGGAGGCTTCGGGATTTGACCCGCGCAGCCGGTTGCGTTACGAGCCCGGATGCGACAGACATCTTCAACTTCCTTCGTCTTCGCCCTGGCCGCGTCGGTTTTCCTGCCGGTGGCGGTCGATGCGGAACCCTCCAGCCGAAGCGTTTCCGAGATCGCCAACTACGGCGTGGCCAAGAGCCGGTTGTTCTTTCAGGAAGACGCGTCCGGACCGGCCGCCGCTCCACAAGCCGGTTATTTGTTCGTGGTCTCCGTGGAGATGGCGGAGCCCGGCATGAACGCGAGCGCCACCGTGACCTTGCCCGGTGGCGGCGAACGCACGCTCCAGTCCTACCCGGGCAGCGCGACCCTCAACTACTTCGAGGTTTTCGACAGCGAGGCGGCGCTCCACGCGGCCTTCCCGTTCGGCGTCCACACCTTCACGGTGACCGTGGATGGGGAAACCCGCGCCGCCCAGCTGGACTTCCCGGCCGCGCCGTTTCCGCCGGCACCTGCCGTGGTGGATTTCGAAGCGCTGCAAGCGGTGGATCCCGACCAGCCGCTGGCGGTCGCCTGGGAGCCGTTCTCCGGCGGGGGGCCGGGCGATTACATTCATCTCGAGATCGAGGATTTCCGCTCCCCCGCGCCGTGGGAGGATGATTTTCTCGATGGCACGGCCACGGGAACGGTGGTGCCCGCATCGGTTTTGGAAGCCGGCGCGGAATTCGTCGGCCGGCTGAGTTTCTCCAAGGTCCTCGGCCGGAACACCAGCGCGCTCGGAGGCGCATTCGGGGATGCCAGCATCGCGAGCTGGACGGAGTTCAGCGTGGTGACCGGCGGCCAGCCGGAGGGGCTTTCGGTTTCCGGAAACCCCGTTCCGGACGCCGAGGTCGGGGAGTCGTTTTCCTTCACCTTCGAGGCCAGCGGCGGCAGCGGGAACTACCTCTGGGCCGTCGACGACGGCGAGAGCCTGCCGCCAGGAGTGACCTTCGATCCGATGACGGGGACGCTCTCCGGCACGCCCGAGGAGGCGGGCACCTTCGGCTTCACGGTGATGGTGGTGGATCTCGCTTCGGCCGCCAACGACACCCGGGAAGTCGAGCTGAGCGTCACCTCCGCCGGCGGCGGCGACCCCGGCGAGCCGCCTGTGGTGGTCGCGGGCTTCACGGCCGACGGTTCGAGCGCGGTGCTCACCCTTGAAGCGGAGGCCGGCACAGCCGTGGTCGTGGAAGCCTCGGAAGACCTCGAGAACTGGACGGAAATCCACGCCGAGATCGCGGGCAGCGGCGCGCTCGAGTTCCCGGACACGGACGTCGGCGAGCACGCGTCGAGGTTCTATCGCGTGCGGGTTCCGTGAACGCCGCCGCGGACCACGCCCGCCGGCCCTAACGGGGCGGGCCGCGTTTTTCCACGCCCGGCCGGGAGATGAACCGCGAGTTGATCCAAGCGGATCGATTTGCCGCTTGCCACGGCATCGCGCCGAGGCCTAAGCATAGACTGCCACTCCCCCAAGGGTGGCTTGAAACCCCATACCTCCCGATTGAAATGAAACCCCTCCGCTGGTCGCGGCTCGCGATCCTCGTATGTACTGTTTCCTCCCCCTGCGTTTTCGCTGAAACCTTCACCAGCGTCGGCAGCGGCACATGGCATCCCACCAACCCGGACAACATCTGGTCTCCAGCCGGCAATCCCCTGCCAGGCGACGACGACGACGCCATCATCGACGGCCACACCGTGATTTTCGGCAACAATCTGGCTGACGCCACCGCCGGCCTGCCGGGCTCCAACGACCTCGGCGTGAGCAATGGCAACCAGATCACGATCAACAATGGCGGCGTGCTCAGCCAGCAGCAGACCGGTTGGTGGGTGCGCATCGGCCACAGCGGCCTGGGAACCCTCAACATCAATGACGGGCGCTTCCATTTCACCGATGGAACCGGCGGCGGCTCGAATCTGCAGGTCGGCGTGCAGGACGCCGGCAGCGAAGGACGGATCAACATTGGCGACGGCACCGGCGGCGACAACAGCGCCATCCTCAACCTGCGGGACAGGATCAACGGCGACGGCACCGGCGGCACCAACAACATGAACCTCGGCGCCAGCACCGACACGTTCGGCATCGTGACCATCCACTCGGACGGCCTGCTCGAAGGGGACGCGATCACCCGGTCCGGAGGCACCATCAACCAGAACCCCCACATCCGGATCGGCCAGTCATCGTCGACCTCGCAGAGCGTGCTGCGCGTCAACGCCGGCGGCCAGGCGAACGTGCGGGGCAACTTCGAGGTCGGCGCCGGCGGCGGCGCCCAAGGCCTGGTGCACTTGACCGGCGCGGGCGCACGGCTCGACCAGTATGACGGCGACTTCACCGTCGGCTTCAACGGCACCGGCAACATGGTGATCGAGGACGGCGCGAGCTTCACCCGGCACAACAACGCGGAAGCCCGGATGGACATGTTCGTCGGCCGGGGCGGCGGAACCGGCACGATCACCATCCGCGACGGGGGCGAGTTCATCCAAGGCGCCGGCGGCAACGTCGGCGATCTGCGCATCGGCTTTGGCAACGGCGCCACGGGCATCCTGAACGTGGAGGAAGGCGGCCTTTTCCGCAACGATTCCGGCAACTGGAACTGGGTCGGCCAGAACGAAGGAAGCACCGGCGTCATCAACGTGACCGGCGGGGAATACCGGATCACCACGGGCTCCAACCTGAACATCGGGCAGAACGGGAACGGCACGTTCCACCAGACATCCGGCACTTCGGAAGTGAATGCCGTCCTGATGGCGGAGAACAACGGAACGGCGAACTTCGAGCTGGAAGGCGGAACCTTCACCAGCCGCGGTGGCTTCCTGATGGCCGGAACGAGCACCGGCTCGTCGGGCACCGGCACCGCGAACGGCCTCCAGACCGACGGCACCCTCAACGTCGGCGGCGCCCTCGTCGTCGGCCTGGCCGCGAACCACACCGCCACCTACACCCTGTCCGGCGGCGTCATCAACCACACCGGCTCGGACATCAGCATCGGGGAAAGCGGCACCGGCACCATGACGATCGGCGCGGGCGCGACGCTCAACGACACCTCCACCACAGGCGGCGCGTTCTTTGTCGGCAGGAACGAAGGTTCAAGCGGAACGCTGTGGGTGGACGGCACGCTCGTTCACGCGAGCACCTCCGCCGTCCGCGTCGGAAACGGCAACACCAACGGCGTGGACAACACCAATGCCACCGGCATCCTCGGCGGGTCGGGCACCATCGAGTCCTTGCTCGGTGGCGTCCGCATCGGCACCCATGGAACCCTCACCGGCGGCACCTTGAACTCCACCGGAACTCTGGAAATCGCGGGCAACCTCGAGTTCTCGAGCGGCGGAAGTTTCTTCGCGAACATCGAGGCCGGCGGCACTTCGGACACCATCCAACTCACGGGGACCCTGGACATCAGCGGAGCGGTGCTCGGCGGCACGGTGACGGGGGGGCCGGTCGCCTTCGACAACCGCTATTGGCTGATCATCAACGACGGCGTGGACGCGATCACCGGCGGATTCGCGAACCTCGACGGCTCCAGCACAAGCGGTGCGTTCGCCGACGCCGACGGGTGGATCACGATGGATGGCCAGGAGTTTGCCGTCTACTACAGCGGCGACTTCGCCACCAACTCGCTCACCGGCGGGAACGACCTCGTGCTCACCGCGGTCCCGGAGCCGGGAAGCCTCGCACTCACCGGCGTGGCCTTCGCCTTGGGACTGCTTCGCCGCCGCCGCCCGGCCGCCTGAACTCTGAAGTCGCCGCGGCGGGGCTCGCTCCGCCGCGGCGCGATCAGGAAATCTCTCCGCGCACCCAGGTGGCGTAGCTGTCCGCGACGTCCGCCGGCTTCACCGCGACGATCTCGGGGACGTCGTAGGGGTGCGCCTCCGCGAGCGCATCGCGGAAGGACGGCCATGCGGCAGCCGTCGTCTTGAAAATCGCCAAGGTCTCGGCGGCGGACTCCACCTTGCCCTGCCAGCGGTAGATCGATTCCACGGCCGGCACGAGGTTGGCGCAGGCCGCGAGTTGCCTTTCCACGAGCAGCGTGCCAATCTGTCGCGCCTTGGCGGGGTCCGGAAACGTGCACAGGACGAGGAGGACATCCGGTTCCATGGCTTTTCCTTACAACGATCCGGAGATGTGAAAAGCGGCTTTCTCGAAAAACTGGTGGCGCGGCTCGACCGCGTGGAACCGAACGAGGTCCAGCAGATCGTCACCCGGCTGGTGCGGGAGAAGGGCTTTCTCGAGAAGGTCTTCGAGGCGTTGCGGGAGGGCGTGATCATCCTCGACCACAAGGGCGTGATCGGCTTCGTGAACCGCGCGGCGTGCCAGTTTTTCGGCCTCGATCCGGAACGGGCGGTCGGCCAGAAGTTGTCGTCCCAGGTCCGCGGCCTCGACGGCGAGGCGCTCGGGAAGCCCGGGCGCACCATCAGCCGCGACCTCGAAGTTTTCTATCCGGAAAACCGCTATCTCAACTTTTATCTCGCCCCGATCGACGACGAACGCCACGTGGGCGAGCCGCTGGGATATGTCATGCTGGTGCGCGATCTCACCAGCACCCGGCTCGAGGCGGAGGAGACCCTGGAGTCCGAGCGCCTCAACGCCCTCACCCTGCTCGCCGCCGGCGTGGCCCACGAGATCGGGAATCCGCTCAACTCGCTGGACATCCACCTCCAGCTTCTCGGCCGGAAGCTCCGCAAGCTCCCGCCCGGCGACCGCGGCCCGCTCGAGGAGAACCTCGCGACCGCCCGCGCCGAGATCCAGCGGCTGGACACCATCCTCAAGCAGTTCCTCCACGCCGTGCGCCCGACGCGACCGCAGCGCGAGCGCCAGGACCTCCACGCGCTGCTCCACGAAACGCTGCGCCTGCTCGAGCCGGAACTGGCATCGAGACATATCTCGGTGAGTCTCGATCTCGACGAAAACCTGCCGCCCGCCGAGGTCGATCCCGGACAATTCCAGCAGGTTTTCTACAACTTGATCCGGAACGCTTACCAGGCCCTCCGGGGCGACGACGGCCGGATCACGATCCGCACGCGGGCGACGGAATACGAGTTCCGGATCTCCATCGAGGACAACGGCACCGGCATTTCGCCCGAGCACATGGGCGCGCTCTTCGAACCCTACCGCACCAGCAAATCCTCCGGCTCCGGACTCGGCCTGCTGATCGTCCGCCGGATCGTCCGCGAGCACGGCGGCGAGATCGAGATCGAGAGTGAGGAAAACCACGGCACCCGCGTCCTGATCCACTTCCCCCGCGCCGGCCGCTCGGTGCGGCTGCTGGAACACCGCGAGACGGTGATCGATCTCTAACATGATCTCTTCCCCATGTCGCCCACCCTGTTGATCGTCGATGACGAACGTGCCACCCGCGAGGGCCTGCGCAGCGCCCTGGAGGACGAGTTCGACGTTTACACCGCGTCCGGCACGGCCGAGGCGCTGGCGATCCTCAAATCCGAGCCGATCGCGCTGATGCTGACCGACCTGCGGCTCGGCGGCGATTCGGGCATGGACCTGCTGGGAGCCGCACTGAAGCTGGCCGATCCCCCGGTTGCGATCATGATGACCGCCTACGGCTCGGTGGACACCGCGGTGGAGGCGATGCGCCGCGGCGCGTGGCACTTCGTCACCAAGCCGCTGAACCTCGACGAGGTGGAAATGCTGCTCAAGCGCGCGCTCCGCAGCCGGAATCTGGAGACGGAGAACCGCCAACTGGTCCAGCAAGTTCGCCAGCAGAGCAGCATCGAGCGCCTGATCGGGAAAAGCCCGGAGATGAACCGCGTGCTCGAGCTCGTCCGGCAGGTCGCGCCGACGCGGGCGACCATCCTGATCGAGGGCGAATCCGGCACCGGCAAGGAAGTCGTCGCCCACACGCTGCACCATTTGTCCGGCAGGCCGGCGGCGAAGATGGTGGTGGTGAACTGCGCGGCGCTCTCCCCGCAGTTGCTCGAGAGCGAGTTGTTCGGCCACGAGAAGGGCGCGTTCACGGGCGCGGCACAGCGGCGGATCGGGCGCTTCGAACAAGCGGACGGCGGCACGCTTTTCCTCGACGAGATCGGCGAGATCGACGCCGCGACGCAAGTGAAGCTGTTGCGCGTCCTCTCCGAGCGGACGATCGAGCGCGTCGGCTCGAACACGCCGATCAAGGTGGACGTGCGCGTGATCACCGCCACCAACAAGCACCTCCGCGAGCTGGTGGATCGCGGCGAGTTCCGCGAGGACCTGTTTTTCCGGCTCAACGTCGTGAAGATCGACATGCCGCCGCTGCGGGTCCGGCGCGAGGACATCGTGCTGCTGGCCAACGCCTTCCTGCAGGAGTTCGCCAAGGAGAACGGCCGGCCGTTCAAGCCGTTGACGGACGAGGCGCAGCGGCTGCTGATCGGCTACGACTGGCCCGGGAACGTCCGCGAGCTGCGCACGGCCATCGAGCACGGCGTGGTGATGAGCAACGACTCCGTCATCGACGTGCGGCACCTCCCCGCGTTCGTGCACGGCGGGGAGCGGCCCGCTCCGGCGCCCGCCGCGGCCGTCAAAAACTCCCTTGATGCACCGGGGGAATTCAACTTGCATGCGCTCGAAACCAACGCCATCCGGGCCGCCCTCGCCACCGCGGGAGGGAACCGGACGCGGGCCGCGGAACTTCTCGGACTCAGCCGCAGGACCCTGCAGCGGAAGCTGAAAGACCTCGGCCTCTGACGCCCGCACGCCCCCAACCGACCCTCCATGAGCGCATCCACCCTCGACACCGGCATCATCGTCCGGCGCAGCTTGTTCTTCCTGGTCCTGGTCACCCTCACCCTCGGCAACCTCTTCCCTCTGTTCCGCGGACTCAACGCGCCCCAGTCGATGGATCAGGCGCAAATCGCCCGCGAGATCGCCCGGGGAAACGGCTTCACCACCAAGTTCATCCGGCCGGTGGCCTACAGCCAGGCGCAGGAGGCGAATGACGGCCAACCGGTGCCGTTCGCCGGCTTCCAGGACACCTACCACGCCCCGCTCAACCCGCTGCTGATGGCCGCCGTTTTCAAGCTGATCGGCGCGGACGACGTGGAGGCCTGGGCCATGGGGAACGAGACGATCTTCCCGCTGGACCGCGTCGTGGCAGCGATGTGCACGATCTTTTTCCTGATGGGCATCGGGGTGAACTACCTGCTCATCTCGCGGATTTTCGACGCGAAGATCGCCGGCGTGAGCGCGCTGCTGATGCTGTTCTGCGAGTTGTTCTGGAGCTACTCGCTCAGCGGCCTGCCGCAGATGCTGATGCTGCTGCTGTTTTCCTGCGCCCTGTATTTCCTCTACCGCGCCGTGGAAGCCACCGAGGAAGGACGGCTGCCGATGGTGCCGGCGCTCATCGCGGGGGTGTTTTTCACGCTGCTGGCGCTGACGCACTGGATCGCCATCTGGATCGCCCTCGGTTACATCGTCTTCGCCGCCATTCTGTTCCGGCCGCGCGGGCTGGTCGGCGTCGGCGTGCTGGTCCTGCTGCTGGGCGCCGCGATCGGCCCGATGATCCGCGCCGCGTCGATCTCCGGCTCGCCGTTCGGCACCGCCTTCCTCACGCTCTATGACGGCCTCGCGAGCGGCTCCGGAAGCCTCGTGATGCGCACCCACGACCTGTCCGCCCAGCCATTGCTGCTCGATGGCCTGATCTCGAAGATCCTGCGCACGACGCTGCTCCAGGCCACGGACATCATCCCGTTTCTCGGCGGCATCCTGATCGCCCCGCTGTTTTTCATCGCCCTGCTCCATCCCTTCAAGCGGCGCTCGATCGCCAACTTCCGCTGGGCGATCCTCCTGATGTGGGCGCTCGGCGCCATCGGCCTGTCGATCTTCGGCATTTCCCGGGAAGGGCTCGACTCGAATCAGATCCACCTGCTCTTCGCGCCGATCATGACCGCTTATGGCTTGGCGTTCATCTCGATCCTCTGGAGCCGGCTGGACTTCGTGGCCCAGACGCCGGTGCTGCGGAACGCGCACCTGATCCTGGTGGTCATCATCTGCTCGCTGCCGCTCTTCCTCGGGCTGCCGCAGAAGGTCCAGCTCGGCATCGAGCTCCGCGACCGCGGCGGCATCCCCAACTACCCACCCTACTACGCGCCGGCCCTGAACCACGGCGCGGACCGCGGCCTGCGCGGCTGGGTGCCGGACGAAAACCGGATCGTTTTCTCCGATCAACCGTGGGCCGTGGCGTGGTACGCCGACCGCATCAGCATCTGGCTGCCGCCCAGCCGCGAGGGATTCGAGAAACTCGAGAGCCTCGCGATCGACGCCGGCACCCCGGTCGCCGGCATCCACATCTCTCCTTCCTCGGGTGGATCGGGGAATCTCGCGGAAATTTCCAACAACTACGGTGACTTCACCTCGCTGGTGATGAACGGCCGGGTGGTGCGCGCCACCTCGTCGGCCAGCAACACGCCGCCGGTGACGATTTTCGACAAGGACCCGAAGATCCGCGCCATCACCGAGCGCTACCGCTATCCCGCGCCAATGGTCCCGCCGGACATGATTTTCTACTCGGAGCGCCCGGTGGCCTCCACCCGCGATTGACCATGGCCGCGCGCAAGAAAGACACCGCCGCGCCTGCGGACGCCGACACGCCGGATTTCGAGGAAGCCCTCGGCGCGCTCGAAAAGCTCGTCGAGGAAATGGAGCACGACCAGCTCCCGCTCGAGGATCTGGTGAAGCACTACGAAAAGGGCTCCGCGCTGCTGAACCGCTGCGAGGCGATCCTCAAATCCGCCCGTGAGCGGATCGAGCTGATCACCCTGCGCAACACGAACGAAATCGCGCTGGAGTCCGACGCCGGGAGCGGCCAAGGTGCCGAACTTTCCTCCGAGCCGGCGAACCCGCCGGACGATCCCGACGACGATGACGACATCCGCCTCTTCTGAGCCATCCGGCGCGCCCGCGCTCGGCCGGCTCTTGCGCACCATCCACTCGCCCCAAGACCTCAAGAACCTGGCGGATCCGGACCTTTCCGAGCTGGCGGAGGAGATCCGCCGCGCGCTGATCACCTCGCTTTCCAGGACCGGTGGCCACCTCGGGCCAAACCTCGGCGTGGTGGAACTGACGATCGCCCTGCACCGCGTCTTTTCCACGCCGGCGGACAAGTTCGTCTTCGACGTGGCCCACCAAGGCTACGTCCACAAGATGCTCACCGGGCGCGCCGACAAGATCGACACGATCCGCACCTACAAGGGCCTCAACGGCTTCCTGCTGCGCAGCGAGTCCGAGCACGACGCCTACGGCGCGGGCCACGCCGGCACCGCCCTTTCCGCCGCCCTCGGCATGGCCGCGGCACGCGATCTCGCCGGCGGGAAAAACCATGTGGTCGCCGTGGCCGGCGACGCCGCCTTCACCTGCGGCCCCACCCTCGAGGCGCTCAACAACATCGCGGAGACGACCAAGCGCTTCATCGTCGTGCTCAACGACAACGAGTGGTCGATCGACAAGAACGTCGGCGCCATCGCCCGCTACTTCAACGCGCTCCAGACGCACTCGACCTACTCGGCCGTCCGCAGCAAGGCGGCGGATTTCGTCGAACGCCTCGCCGGCAAGGGTGCCCGGACGCTGGCCCACAAGTTCGAGGAAGGCGCGAAAAACCTGCTTTTCCCGAACGTGCTGTTCGAGAAGTTCGGTCTGCGCTATTTCGGCCCGATCGACGGCCACGACGTGCCGCTGCTGGTCCGCACCTTCGAGCACCTCAAGACGCTCAACGAGCCGGTCGTCCTCCACATCATCACCGAAAAGGGCCGCGGCTACCAACCCGCGCTCGACAACCCGGGGAAATTCCACGGCCTCGGCGCCTACAAGATCGAGGACGGCTCGACGGACACCACCGCCACGCCGACCTGCTCGGAAATCTTCGGCCGCACCGTCACGGACATCGCGAAAAAGGACCCGCGCGTGGTCGCCATCACCGCCGCCATGCCCGGCGGCACGAAACTGGATATCTTCAAGAAGGAGCTGCCGGATCGCTATTTCGACGTCGGCATCGCCGAGGAACACGCCGCGCTTTTCGCCTGCGGCATGGCCACGGAAAACTACCGGCCGTTCCTGGCGATCTACTCGACCTTCATGCAGCGCGCCTATGACATGATCATCCATGACATGGCGCTGCAGAACCTGCCCGTCCGCCTCTGCATGGACCGCGGCGGGCTTTCCGGCGACGACGGCCCGACGCACCACGGCCTTTTCGACATCGGCTACCTGCGCCACATCCCCGGCATCGTCCACATGCAGCCGAAGGACGAGGACGAGTTCGTCGACATGCTGCACACGATGGCCGCCTACGACGCCGGCCCGATCGCGATCCGCTACCCGCGCGGCGCGATCACCGGAGCGACGATCAAGCCGGAGCCGGAGATCCTCGAAATCGGCAAGGCGGAGGTCGCTGCGGATGGAACGGACGTCGCCCTTTTCGGCCTCGGCACGATGTTCGAAATGGCGGAGCGCGCGAAGGCGATGCTGGAAAAGGAAGGCCTCTCCGTGGCCCTGATCAACCCGCGTTTCATCAAGCCGCTCGACGCCGCCGTGATCGAGAAATTCGCCCGCCAGTGCCGCGTCGTGTGCACCTTCGAGGACCACGTGCTGCATCACGGCTTCGGCGCGGCCGTCATCGAGCACCTGCACGACGCCGGCATCCACACGCCGGTCGAGCGGATCGGCTGGCCGGACGAATTCGTCGAACACGGCAAGCCCGATATCCTCCGCGAGCTTCACGGTCTGACCGCCGAAGCCGCGGTCGAGAAAATCCTGCCGCACTTCGCCCACGCCGCCCGCGCCTGAGCCATGATCCGCGAGATTGTCCAATACGGCCACCCGGTCCTCCGCCAGCGCTGCCGGCCGGTCACGGAGGTGGACGAGTCGATCCTCACGCTCGTCGACGACATGCTGGAGACGATGGTCGACGCGCACGGCGTCGGCCTCGCCGCCCCGCAGGTGGGCGTGGATCTGCGGCTCGCCGTGATCGATGTTTCCCACGATCCCGAGGCGACGAGTTTTGTGAAACTCGATGGCGAGGAGGTCGAGCTCGAGTCGGTCATGCCGTTGGTTTTCATCAATCCCGAGCTGGAATACGGCATCGACAAGGAGTTTGGCTTGGAAGGCTGCCTCAGCATCCAAGGCATCCGCGCGGAAGTACGCCGCCCGGAATCCGTGAAAGCCACGCTCCAGCGGTTGGACGGCAGCACCTTCACGATCGAGACCGACGGGCTGTTCGCGCGGGCACTCCAGCACGAGATCGATCACCTCAACGGCGTGCTTTTCATCGACCGCCTGCCCGCCGCGACCAAGGTGCAGCTCCGCAACCGGCTGAAGCGCTTGGCGGCGGAATATGAAGCGGGGTGAACTTTCCGCCGCGCGGGCTCGACTTTCGATTATTCCGAAGATAAGCGTTCCGGCACGTTTTCAACCCTCCACCGGCCAACGATCCCATGAACCAGACGCGAGGCATCTTCGAGAATTTCCCCAGTCAGCCGCAGCCCGGAGCGAGCCCCTTCGCCGTGGCGGACGAGCCGGCGCAGCCGAGCAGTCCGTTCGCGCAGCCGCAACCGCAGGATTCGCCGTTCGCGGTGGCCGATCAACCGGGAGAAAACCGGCAGGTGGAACCCGGCAAGCCGGCCAAACTTCCGGAGAAGCGCAAGCCGGAATCGCCGTTCCAGATCGCCGAGCCGCAGGAGGGCTTCGGCTTCGAGCCGCCCGCGCAGGCACCCGCCTCGTCGCCCTTCCAGCAAGCTGCTCCGGCGCCTTCACCCTTTTCCGCTCCTTCCCAGCAGCCGCAACCGCAGCCCTCCCGCGAATCGGTCCCAGGCTTCGGCGCCTGGCCGCCGGCCCAGCACCAGCCGCAGCCGCAGCCGCAGCAGCCATCACCGCAACCGCAGCAACCGCAGCACGATTCCCAGGATGATTCCTACTCGATCCGCCAGCTCGAGCTGCGCGCGATCTTCGGCGTGGACCGGGAAATGACGCGCGACGAGATCCTCCAGCGCGCCCGCGCCCTGCCCGGCATCCGCCAGATCGCCCACGTCGCCCGCGAGGACATGGGAGCCGTGGACGGCTTGAAAGGCCTGCTGAACAAGCTCGGCTTCAGCGGCGCGCTACGCATCTACGCCGGCCCCGTGCCGGTCGAGTTCATCCGCGAAGGCGGCGTGATGCTCGCCGTGCAGACCGACGGCGGTTTCGCCCCCGGCGTGCGCGAGACGCTCATGATCGTCGCCCGCGAACTCGGACGCTTGGCTTGATCTGACGAAACGCGCGGCCGATTTTCCGCGGGTGCCCGAGATCTGGAAAGTCCGCGCCGACACCGGCGGAACGTTCACCGACGCGTGGGCGCGTTCTCCCGCCGGCGACGAGCGCCGCTGCAAGGTCCTCTCCGACGGCTCGCTCGTCTTCCGCATCCGCCGTCGCGGCGACGACCGCTGGCTGGACCTCGGCGAGCCGCCACCGTTCGATGCCGCGGCCCTGATCGGCTTCGAGGCCGAAGGAGCGGGAGAAGTCACCGCTGTCCGCGACGGTGGCCGCTGGCTTGAAACCAGCGAACCGCTCGCCGGCGACCGCCTCGTCCTGCGCACCGGCGAGGAACCGCCGGTGGTCGCGGCGCGCCTCCTGACCGGCACACCCGCCGGCCGCGTGCTGCCGCCGATGGATTTCCGCGTCGCCACCACCCGCGGCACCAATGCGCTGCTGGAAGGAAAGGGCGCGCCGACCGTGCTCTTCATCACCCGCGGTTTCGGCGACCTGCCGGAGATCCGCGACCAACGCCGCGCGGCATTGTTTTCCCTCAGCCAACCGAACGAGGAGCGGCTCGCGGAAAGGGTGGTGGAAATCGCCGGCCGCCTCGATCCGAAGGGAAGCCTCGTCGAGCCACCGGATGAGCGCGTAGTTCGCGAAAAAGCGCGGACGCAACTCGCCGGCGGGCTGCGCGTCGCCGCGGTGGCGCTGCTCCATTCCTGGCGCGATCCGGCGATGGAGAACCAAGTCGCCGCATGGCTGCTCGACGAAGGGTTCGAGCACGTCAGCACCTCGTCCGGCTCGGCTCCGGTGATTCGTTTCCTGCCGCGGATGGAAACGGCAGTGGCCGACGCTTGGCTCGCCCCGGTGATGAGAAGATTCACCCGCCGGGTGGCCGGCGCGATGGCCTCCGGCGAGCCGTGGATGATGACCAGCGCCGGCGGCTTGGTCGAAGCCTCGCGCTACCAACCGAAGGACTCGCTGCTCTCCGGACCGGCCGGCGGCTTGGTCGGCGCGGCGGCGGTCGCCCGCGCGGCCGGATTCCCGAAAGTCCTCACTTTCGACATGGGAGGCACGAGCACCGATGTCGCCCGCATCGACGGCCCGTTCGCCTTCCGCTACGAGCAGCAGATCGGCGCCGCCCGGGTGTTGGCGCCGGCCTTGAAGATCGAGACGGTCGCGGCCGGCGGCGGGTCGATTTGCCGCTGGCGTCTCGGCCGGCTCGAGGTCGGTCCGGATAGCGCGGGGGCCTTTCCCGGCCCGGCCTGTTACGGCCGCGGCGGGCCGCTGACGCTCACGGACGTGAACCTCCTGCTCGGCCACATGCGCGCCGAGGGAGCCGGCATTCCGCTCGACGAAAAGCCGGCGCGCGAGGAACTGGCGAAGCTGAAGAAAACCATGGCGCGCGATGGCGTCGAGCCGCCGCCAGACCGCGAGCTGCTCGAAGGCCTGCGCCTCATTGCGGTGGAGAAAATGGCGGAAGCCATCCGGGGCGTGTCGCTCGCGGAAGGTCACCGGCCGGAGGATTTCGCGCTGTTCGCCTTCGGCGGTGCGGGTCCGCAGCATGCGTGCGCGGTCGCCGAACGGCTGGGCATCCGGCAGGTTCTCGTCCCTGGCGATGCCGGCCTGCTCAGCGCTTGGGGGCTCGAGCAGGCGCGGCGACAGGCTCAGGCCGTGCGGCAGATCCTCGAGCCGCTCGAGCGGGTGGCAATCGAGCGGCTTTGGCGGGAACTCGCGGCCGATGCCCAAGCCGAGGCAGGTATCCAATCGCCAACGTTCCGGTGGCTGGCCGCCCTCCGCCTCAGCGGACAGGACACACCGTTGGAAGTGGAAACGGCGCGACCCGGCGCATCGCACGACGAGATCGCCGACTTGTTCCGCGAGCGCTACCTCCGGCTCTACGGCTATGCACCCGTTGCAGGCCGCGCGATCGAGTGCGTCTCGCTGCGGGTCGTGGCGGAAGAAGCCGCGGTTCCGGTGGCGGCGGAGGATTTCGCGACGCGACGGGAGTCCGGGCCGATGCTGTTGCAGGACCGCTTCAGCACCTGCCTGGTGGCCGCCGGCTGGACACTCCGCCACGGCGATCGGGGGACCCTCTTGTTGGAAAAGGAGGCACCGTCCGCCGGAGCCGCCACCGAGATCGGCGAGGGCGAGATCCGCGCCGCCGTTTTCCGCAGCCGCTTTGAAGGAATCGCCACCGAGATGGGGGCGCTGCTGCAGCGCACCGCCCTTTCGACGAACGTCAAGGAGCGGCTCGACTTCTCCTGCGCGCTGCTCGACGCCGACGGTCGCCTGGTCGTGAACGCACCGCACGTCCCGGTGCACCTCGGGGCGCTCGGCGTTTGCGTGCGCGAGGTGGCCGCGCGGCTCGAGCTCGGCCCGGGCGATGTGGCGGTGACGAATCATCCTGGCGTCGGCGGCTCCCACCTGCCGGATGTCACCCTGGTCGCCGCCGCCTTCGATGCGGCCGGCAAAAAGATCGGCTACGTCGCGAACCGCGCCCACCACGCGGAGATCGGAGGCTTGGCTCCCGGATCGATGCCGGCGGACGCGCGATCGCTGGCGGAAGAAGGCGTCGTC
>CBFGTW010000077.1:0-21164 GCA_965651855.1 uncultured Verrucomicrobiales bacterium | reverse complement strand
CCTCAAAGCAACCCCTCGCTCAGCTCGTCATCGTCGATGACAACCTACCGGGCCCGCGGACACGCGTCGATGGCCTTGCCGATCGCGTCGATGGCACCCGGCCTGTCGCCGCTCCTCAGCAGGTGCCGTGCGTGATCGAGGTGGAGCTTCGAGGCCAGGACGCTGGCCGCTCCCTCGGAGAATCGCGCCGCGAGATCGCTTCCGAGATCCCACAAGCGGAGGCCGGCGCAGCAGCGGAGACGGATGCGGAGCGCGGCGATGGTGGCCCGGCCGACTGGCGGCAGAGCCTCCAGCGCTTCCCATGCCTCTTTCCAGATGCCGAGATCGGCCAAGCCATCGGCTTCGAGCATGTCCACTCCTGACGATGGCGCGACGCTTGACGGCTGTCACTCCTGGGCTTCGTCGGCCGGCTCCACGTCCACCTCTTCGACGACATCGGCGGACTCCTCCTCAACGTCAACCTCCTCCACGACGTCTTCGCTAGGTGTGCCGGTCTCCTCGATCACCAGCTTGAGCTCGTTCCCGCCGCTCTTCGCGATGACCACTGGTTTGCCGGGACGGCAGAAAACCGTGGAATGCAACGCGAGATCCCGAAACTGATAGTTCACGGTGTCTCCATGACGCCCTGTTTCAACGCGCATTCGAAGGGAGATTCCACAGCTCACGCGGTAGGTCCCGTTGATCTTGCGAATCTGGTAGTGGTGACCGATCGACTCGTGCTCCCCAGCAGGTTGATCAAGCCGAAAGTCCGGACCAGCTCCGGTCATTGCGAAGTCGATCGGCGTGCCGCCCGGCGCTTTGCCAGTGATCTTGAGGGTGACGTTCTCGTCGAGTTCCTCTAGCTGGCGTTCGCCCATTTGAGCTCCAACGTTGGCGTGATCAGCCGGAGGCGGTGTAATCAGTTGTCGAGGCTGACGTTCCCTAGGCTGCTGGGCGATCGCCACGACGGACGAGACAGCGACGACGAGAGAGGCGAGTAGCGTTTTCATGGCTGGAAGTGGACGCCGGCGATGAAGCCGTTATTCATGGAAAACCGCCCGCGGCCGATCCTGTCTCTCCCCCAGGACCTCGCCGAGTTCCGCCAGCTGACCGGAGGCGGGCCCGAGCCGGTGGCGCGACAGCCGCGGGACGGTATCGTGCTTGATCTGGGCCCGCCTTGAGTTCGACGCTGTCTTGCCACAATGCAGAGCTTCCGAAGGTCCAGCCTCAAGAGGTGTTTTGGCATCCTCATTGGAATGGCGCCGATCGCGCTGGCGGTGGCCTCTCTGCTTTCCGACGCGAAGTCGGTTGCTCCGGCGCAGGCATTAGGCATGAGCGGGATTTTCGCATTGCTGGCGGCGCTGAACTTATGGCTCTCGTTCGGGAGACCCGGGCTCTGGAAGCTTCGCCATGGGACACTGGACGGGTATCGCCATGCTTCGGGTGTACCCGTGTTGAGCACCATTTTCGGCATACTCGCGTGTTGTCTCGGATTCGGAGCCGCGGTGCCGTCTGCCGCAGTGCTGCTCGCGCTAATGGCCGATACCGGTGGTCTTCCATGGCTTGTCGTCGCCACATGGCACGATGAATCGATGTGGGGAATTGAAGTTGGCTCAGACGACAGATCCGCTTAGCATGAAGACCGAGAGCAGATGAGACCGCGGACCCCGACAAGTTCTGATTCCACACGGCTCCCACCGCTCTCTCTGCGTTACAGTGGCCTCTTCTACCTTGGCCTTCTGCCCGTCATTCTCATCCTCGCATCATGGTCCGGTTCAGTGGCGGAACACACGAACTGGTACCACCGCTTGGAAGCGAGACCGGCCGCACGTCATCCGGCTCGGAAGCGTCCTCCAGGCGAACGGGCTCGACGTGAAGGTGTGGCTGTGGCATCCACTCCTGCAGCGTCCGTTTTTCTCCGACCATCGCATCGGGGGTCATAGCGCCAGTTGGTTGTGGAAAGCAAGATTATCCTTATCTGCGCGTGCCCCATGATCAGCAAGCGGCTGGTGTGACACAGAAAGGCCTCCCGGTTGCCCGGGAGGCCTTCTTGTAAACAACGTGAGGCAGATTGCCGGAGTTCAGCCGGCCATGTCCTTGAGTTTCTTGAGCGGGCGCACCTTGACGACGGTCGTCGCCGGCTTGGCCTTGAACATCACCTCTTCTTTGGTGAACGGGTTGATACCCTTGCGGGCCTTCACCGCCGGCTTGCGCACCGTGGAAATCTTCAGGAGTCCCGGCAGGACGAACTCGCCGACGCCCCTCTTGCTGACGTGGCGCTCGATGATGCCCGTGAGGCTATCGAGGACGGCGGCGACCTGCTTGCGGTTGAGCTCCGTTTCGATCGCGATGTGGTCGAGGATCTCGCTCTTGCTGTAACGTTCCTTGATGGCGGCGGCTTTCTTGGCTGGCATGGCGCTGGATCTCTAGCAGAGACCGCGGGGTGTCAAGCTCGCCTAGCCGCTCGGGATCAACTCCTCCGTGCGGAAATCTACGTGACCAGCATGGTCTGCCAACCGAATCGCCGACCCGATCCAAGCTCTTCGAGTCCTGCCGGCCTTGCGGGCAAGCCTGCAAGCGCCGAAGTTCCCGCGTGAACCTGTTGATCGCGCAGTTGTCCCTCCCGGATGAAGGGGGCTCGGAAGTGCCATTTCTGATCAAGGCGTTCATCGTCCTGTTCTTGTTGGCCTGGTCGGTCTCCGGCATTTGGCTTCTCGCGAACGGCTCGCGGATTTTCGGCAGCCAGCGCGGCCTTCACGAGAGCCAGGCCGCGAGAGCCTTGAGCTCTGCTCAAGCCGCGGCGATCTGGTTCGGGTTCTTCGCCATCGCCGTTTACTTCCTGTTTCTATAGGGGCCTCGTGCACCCCGATCAGGCGTGCTCTGGCACGGCCACATGGTCGAACTGATCCGCGAGCTGGTGAAGTGCGCGCGCCACTCCGCGGCCGTGCATCGCAGGGCGGTGTCCGGTGATGATCAATTCGGGCTCCAGTTCGGAGATGGAAGTGGTGCAGCTGCTGGCCACTGTGTCATCCGGTCAGCGCCGGCAGGAACGCCCTTGACAGCGACTGACTATCGAAGGCTCCTGATGCTCAATGAAGCGGAAGGATTGGCTGTTCGGTATCGCTGCGCTTGGCCTGGCAGTAGTGGCTTGGCAGTCAATCGCGCGCGGCCCTTCGGAGGCGATCATTGAGCCGAGGAGAAGCCTCAGCGCCTTTCCTCGATTCAACGCGAGGAGGGTCGTCGGCTGGCGAGGGGCACCGATCGGGCGTCCGTGGATGCGGCTGCACAGCGATGGTATGAGGAGCTGCTGGAGCGTTATCCGGAGTTTCAGGTCGAGTTCAGGGACGTGCCCGACGCGGAGAACGGATTCCTGCAGTACCTCGCGTTCATGGATGAAATGGGCGGGCCGAGCGCGAACCTTCCGATGCCGGATTCGCTGCGGAGCATGCTATCAGGCGAAGAATCCTGGGATGCAGCAAGATTGGAGGCGTGGATTGCGGCGAATGAGGATCTCTATTCGAGGCTGCTCGGAGTGGCTGAGGCACCCGCACAATCCGCCAATGGCATCGACCTGAAGCGCTACAGCTTCCTTTCAGCTCGGTTTCCACGTGAGGTAGCACTCCTGCTGCACGGCGTCGCGCGGCTGCAAATGGAGAGCGGTTCACCGGAGGAAGCTCTACGTCATTATGCAGCGGCGATGAACTTCGCCCGGCATTTCGACGGCACCGAGATCCACTCCCTGCTCGGGAAGACGGTTGCGATGTTGGTTCGCTCGGAAAGCCAGGAGAATTTCCGCCAGAACATCCTCCCACAGATCGCAGAGGATCCAGGCGCACTCGGAAAGTGGCGAGAAGCGCTTACACATGTTGAGTCGATGGATGTCGCGGTGCCGAAGCTCTTGGTGGGGGAATGGCATCTCACGGTGAGGGCACTCCTGCTTCCCGCGATCCTTACCAAAGAAGATCCGGCAGAGCTGTCCAATGACCGTAATGCCATGCTCAACATGCCTGACCCGGATGCCCTGCTCGACGCCTATTCAGCTGCGTTGGCGAAAGAGAGGCGCGAGGCCCGAAGCATGACCTTGTCGGAAGCGATCAATGAAGGGGTCGAATTCGAGTGCCCCGCTCACCTGAGCGAGCAAGCGCGCGAGGTGATGGGCATACTGGGCGTTGGATCTCCGAACTGGCTGAAAGGGCAGGCACGAGCGATCAGTCTTCACGCTATGCACGATGCGGCCTTTGCCGTTCTTCTTGGCGAGCCGCTGCCATCGGAGCCAAACAGCGGGCAGCCATTCCTCTGGGACGAAGTCAGTCGCATGATATCTGCTCCACCGGAGGCCGAGGAACTTGGACTTCGGCTGGAACCTATTGCGGTGCCATGACGAGGTTTCGCGGGCGAGGATGTCCTACCAGCCCCACCAGCCGACGTGGAGGTGGCCTCGGGTGCCGCGAGGAGTTGCCGAAGCGGGACGGCTACGTTCTCCGGCCGTCAGGTTGGGGAAGGGGGGATGTTTTGGATTTATTCCCGAATAAAATAAGAAAAAAGGAGTGCGAACCCACCTATCCCACCTCCGAGGCACTGGCGGCAGGAGCAGCGACGACCCGTGACGGGCAAGTCGGCCGTCCGGCGGGGACTGCGGTAGAAATGCGCCTGACTGCTTCGTCCAGAGGGGCACCCTCTTCGGGAAGCTGGCTCAGAACAGGCTGATCGTAGCCGCGAGGATCAGCACACCGAATGCTGCCAATCCGAGCGATATCCGGATAGTCGTGCCTCTTGATGCCTCGCCAGCTGCGATGGTTTCCCACGATGGGAGTCCGAAGCTCGCAATCCCGAAGGCCACGAAGGCGGCTCCGTACAACACAGCGGTCGTGCCAGAGAGTCCAGTGCCACGGATTTGGATCTCCGACGTGATGATTGCCTTGGCCCCCACAGTAATCGCCACGACAGGCAGCAGGATGCTCAAAACGAGCCATCCCGCGCTCGTATCCCTCAAGTCGCGATGGAGAACGCGCTTCATTCTGCCATCAGATGCAGGCGGCTGAGCACCGGGAGAACGAGCGAGGCTGTCCCGGGCCCAGGGGTATCGGTGGCGAGGCGAATTGTGGGGGCTGCTGGCTCATTGGCACGAGGATACGCTTCGCAATGGCGGGAGTCCATCCTGCCTAGATGCCGTCCAAGACCTGCCAGAAGGTGGTGAGGCGGAGATCTGATTCGGCCTCAAAATACTCCGTGGTCGAGAAGTCGACGGGTGGAGCATCCTTCTTCAGGAGTCGCCCGGTGATCGTGATCGTCGCGCTCTCGTGGCTCGTCCCGATGTCGGGGATTGTTTCGCTCAGCATCAACATCTCCGTTTCGACAATGCCCGAGGAAGAGCTGTTCGTCTGCGCGTATTCCTCCAGCGGGAGGCCCCATCCATCCCTGTGGGCTGCCCTCTCACCGCCGGCGTATACGACCGTGATCCCGTCCACTTCCAGTGCCGTGAAGGTCTTGCTCGGGTCCCAAATCTGGATCCGGAGGCCATATGGGCCAAAGTATCCGTAGTAGTGGAACACGAGCGGGATGTGCCAGTCGGAGTATTCGGGGTGCAGCCAAAGGTCGGAGCGGAGTCCCTCAACGAGAGTGACATCTCGCTGCCCACCGAAGTCCCTGCTGGAGGAGAGGGAAATCCCTCCGGTCAGGAGGGCGTAGACCAGAAAGGCCACGATGGACGATACCGTCAGAATCCGCTTTCTACGCATGGATCAACCTGGTTCTGGGGTGTCCTGCATCAGCTTTTCGAGGAGCTCGATTCCTCCGACCTAGTCGTCAGTCAAGAGATCCACGAGGACTTCACCGCTCTCCTCGTCCTGCAGGCGGATGCTCTCACGGTGCTGCCAGGCGGAGCCCGGTGCATTGGAATCGGCTGGATCGATGAAGTGAATGTAGAAGTCTGTTCTGCGGAAGACCCGCGTGCACTGGCGAAGAGCTTCAACCAGCCCTGGGTTGCTTGGATGCTGTGCACGGGGCGCTTGGACAAGGGATGCTGGATCGAAGATGTCGGACGTGCCTTCAGTCAAAGGATGACCGCATCCGCGGCAGGTTGGAAGCAGGAACGCCGCGAGCCATCGAAGCAAGGACATTGGCGTCGTCCACAGGCAACACAGGCCGAGTGGCTTCGCTCTGGCGACTCGCGCCTCGTCGGATCATTGGCCCGGCTCTGCATCGTTGTCCTGCAGGCTGAAGTCAGCCACCTCCGAATGATCCTGTGGGAATTGGTCTCCGTAGCTGAATATTTCCAGCAAGTCTGCGACGCCGTCGGTGAACCACAGGAGTGTGCCGCCGCCATGTTCTACCGCCGAGGAGTGGAAGTCCGGACCAGTGAGGGGGTCCTCCCGGTGCAGGCGAGCGGGAACTCGATCGGCCTGAGCCTGGGGTCGAGATCCAGCTGTAGCAGCCAACTCCGGTGTGTTCTCGTTCGGAGATGTCCGCTCCGAGAAGTTGAGACCGAAGCGCCGGATCATCGACGTGGGAAGCGATCCACTCGAGAATTGCTTGTTCGAACTTCGACGGCTTCATTCTCAGGAAGTTCATGAAGTGCATGCACGCGCTGGGTAGGGTGCAGCACTCGCGCCAATGTGCGGCCAGCGGACGTCCCTGTCACGTCGAGAAGGGACGCCAATACGAGGGGCTGTCGCAGGAGGAGTGGCGGGAGAACTGGGACGCGAATGGCAGTGGGCTCGTCTGGAGCGTCATTGGACCTCCGGGCGGCGACGACTCCTCCACGACCACGCGCAGGTGGGTGAGGGGGGATGTTTTGGATTTTCTTCTGAGTAAGAGAAGAAAAAGGAGGGTGAACCCACTTATCCCACCTTCGCGGCATGGCTGCTGCGATCACGAGCATGGCTGCTACGATCAGTTGGCAGGGGCCGAGGGCGTTCCGAGAAAGTGGGGACATTTCCCATTGCTGTCGACAGCCCGAGCGGAATGGTCCAGCGACTGGAAAGGGAGCGGTGGTAGGAGCTGGCAGTGAGTCATTCCCTGGGCTCCGACTTAAAATTCTGGGCAACGCCCTGGCGCTTCGGTGCCCACGGAAGGGACAAGCCTCCCAAATGTCGGGAGGTGGCGACCGATTGCCATCGTCCGTTCTCGGCCCCTTGGAGTTCCGATTTGTAGCACTTGTGGCCCTTGAAGTAGTCGACCACACGATATCGCCCTTTCAGGAAGCCTTCAACGCGTCGCGGTATTCATCGACGACGGCCTCCTGAGGCAGACGTCGTTGAAGGCTTCCAGCTGCGCCTTCAGGTTCGCCAGCATGGACGCCTCACCCCATTTGCCCCCCTGGCACCCGGAAAGTGGGTCGTTTCCAGTCATTTTCAGTCACCCGAGGGTGGGGGAATCCGGCTGGATTTTCCAACGGCCAAAATGGCCTGGGGGACGCTTAAAGCCTGAGAATCAAGGAATGGAGCATAGCGGATTCGAACCGCTGACCTTCTCATTGCGAACGAAAAGCGCCACCTTCCCATCAACTTTCAGAGGGCGGGGACAAATCACCAATTCACTGGGTGCCTTGGCTACTCCCGATGGGCCAGGCCTGTGATCACCAAGCGATCTGGCGGTTTCCGGACGAGGGGAAAATGCCTCGCAACAGCGCGCCTTGGCCGGGGTAGAGGTCAGGGAGCAAAGACCCGCAGCCGCATGAACAGGCGGGCTCGGCCTGCCAGCCCGGGTGGCACCGAAACGATCACCTCTTGCCTGCCGGGTTCGCCGTCCGTCACCAAGACCGACCCGCTGCCGCTCCAGGCATTGGCGCCGGTCCTTCCGGCCACGGTGAACCAAGGATCGGTGCTGCCCAGGTCGGCGCTCGCCTGCACTTCGATGCGGACGTCGGCGGGAACCTCGGTGTCCATCGAAAACCCGACGGCGAAGGGCTCGGCCCCGTCCTGCGGGATGAGCGGCCGCACCGGCAGGACCATGCCGGCGGCTTGGGGGGACAGCGGCAAGGTGAAGGACGCGCTGGAAAGGATGTTGGCAGCATCGAGCGGTTCCCCGGACTGGAGGATGGCGATGAGCTCGTCGTTGGCCGGAAGCAAGATGCCGTCGCCGTCAGAGTCGTGGTAGATGGCGGTGCCCGGGGTCGACGGGAGGGGAGAGGCGCCGAGGAGATATTCGGCCGCCGCTCCCGCCAGCCGGAGACGGTCGTTCTGAGACGGCGCGAAATCCTCGATTACGGCATGGCCGTCGCGCCCCGGTGCCGGCTCAGCGCCGTCGTAGTACCGGAGGCCGGCATTTCCCAGCAGGAAGGTGTCGGCGCCCGTGCCACCGTGGAGCCGGTCGATCTCGCCCGGGCCACCTCCGCCGTCGAGGGTGTCGTTTCCATTCTCGCCGCGCAGGTGGTTGTCGCGCGTGTTTCCGCCGATCGAGTTGCCCGAGCCGTTGCCGGTGCCGCTGATGGCATTGCCGGTGAGAACGAGATGCTCCACGAATGCAGGCAGCGCATAGTCGACCGCCGCGCGGACGGTGTCGGTGCCATACTGGGCGTAGGCTTCGGCCACCGTGTCGCCGGAGTGGTCGACGATGTAGATGTCGTTGTTCTGGTCGCCCCGCATCGTGTCGGCGCCAGGTCCGCCGTCGAGCCAGTCGTTGCCCGAATCTCCCGTGAGGGTGTCGGTTCCGCCGCCGCCTGCGATGAAGTCGTTGCCGTTGCTTCCGGAGAAGGTGTCGTCGCCTTCGCCACCCCGGAGGACATCGTCTCCGCTGAAACCATCGAAGGTGTCGTTCTTTGGAGTGCCGGTGAAGTGCACGCGCTCGAATCCCGACGCCTGGATCCGGTCGAGGACGTCGCCGCCGTCGATCCGCTTGCGCTCGAAGATGCTCGTCGCGCTTTGGCGGGTCACGCCGGCAACGTTGGCGTCATCGCCCGGGGAGTAGTCGAGGATGAGGAGGTCCTCGCCGTCGCCACCGTTCGCCTGGACGATCCCAAGGCCGGCGTGCAGGCGGTCGTTGCCTCCGTTCATGGCGATCCGGCGCGCGAAGGTCCGGCGGCCATGGAGCGTGATTGCATCATCCCCGGCGCCCAGCGTCACGTCGCGGAGCAGCTCGAAGTTCCGCAGGTAGCCGCCACCCGGGAGATCGATCGGGCCGGGCGAGGCTTCGTCAAAAACCACCGGCGCCAGCGCATTCCCCGCATCCACCGAAAGCAGGTCGGTCCCGGGACCGCCGTCGAACTGCATGATGGTGCCGGCGGTGGCTTGGGTGCCGCTGTTGCCCGGATAACGGATGTTGATGACGTGATCGTCTCCCGGGCCTGCGTCACAGATGTCATGTCCGTAGTGGCTGGTGGAATTGCCCGCATGCAGGAAGCTGATGGTGTCGTCGCCGGCTCCGCCCAGCACGGCGTCATGGCCGGTTCCCGGCTGGAGGTTGTCGTCTCCATCCCCGCCATCAAGTAAGTCATCTCCGCCGTAGCTGCGCAGCTCGTCGTTGCCTCCCATGCCGACGAGGCGGTCCGGATAACTGTCGAGGTGGTCGGCGGTGATCAGGTCGCGCGCGGAGCCGCCGGTGATGTCGAGCCTCTCCATCGAGCGGTAGTAGAGGATGGCCGTGGAATTGGCCGGCGAATAGTTGGGGCCGAGGGTGATGGCTTCCGACCCGGTCGTTGAATTGGCGGTCATCGAGATTCCCGCTTCATTCACCCGCGGATCGCCGGAGTAGTCGACCCGCAGGACATCGATGCCCCCGCCGCCATGGATGTTGTCGTTGCGCCGGGCCAGGTCGAGGTGCGGTCCGCCGTGCAGTGGCATGATGACGTTGTCTCCGGCGTCGCCTGTCAGGCTGTCGGTCGAGTGGGTGCCGACCAGGTTCTCGAAACCCGCGATCCTGATTCCTTCCGCGGCATCAGCGGTGGCGGCGGTCTCCAGATTCACCGTCACGCCTGCCGGGGATTGCTCGAATGAGAGCGTGTCCACCCCTTCGCCGCCAGCGAGCGAATCGGAGGTGCGGACCGGGCCGCCGGCCAACCCGTAAAATCCCCGCCAGTCCGCGATGACGAGATCGTCGCCTGAACCGCCGTCGATCGTCTTGTTCCACCAAGAAGGTTCCTCGGCCGCGGCAAGCCGGATCACATCGTCGCCGGCACCGCCGACCAAGGTGCCCACCGTGCGGAAGTTGCTGAACGCGTCGCCGTCGGGAAAGGCGAAGCTGTTGTCCTCCCCGACGGTGAAGTGCAGCGCGGCCGCCTTGTCCGAATAGTCGGCCGACAGGCGGTTGATGCCGGCCTCGCCGTCGAGCTCGTCGGTTCCCGCCGGATCGAGGCTGATGAGATGGTCGTCGCCGGGGCCGCCGAGCAGCTTGTCGTCGCCGGGCCCGCCGTCGAGAGTGTCATCCCCGAGCTGGCCGAACAGCTCGTCGTTGCCGCCGTCGCCGTGGATCCCGTCGTCGTCGAACCCCGGCCGGTGGATGCCCGGGATGTCGGGGTGGTTGCCATACAGGACGTCGTCGCCGTCTCCGCCGCGCAAGCTGTCCGAGCCGTCCATGCCGAAAAATGTCTCGGGGCCCTCACCTCCCTCCAGGATGTCCCCGGAGGCGAGGCCGGGACCGGGCTCCTTCGGCAGGCCGCTTCCCATCAGCGTCTCGATGCCGGCGAGCGTGTCTCCCTGGGCGTCCCCGCGGGTGCCGGTGCCGGTGGCAAGGCTGACGGAAACAGGCGTTTCCGCCCCGAGGTAGGAGGCGATGTCGTTGCCGGCACCTCCCTCCAGACCGTCCGCTCCGGGCCCCCCGACGAGCATGTCATGCCCGTCGCCGCCCTCGAGACTGTCGCCGCCCGTTCCGCCTTCCAGCAGATCGTCGCCGGCGTGTCCCCGCAGCAGGTCTTCGCCCGCTTCGCCATGGAGCAGGCTGTCGGAGCTTTCGCTGCCATCGATCGTGTCCGCGTGGGCGGTTCCCTTGTAGCGCTCGATCGAAACCAGCGTGTCACCGGCCGCCGCCCCGCTGAACAGCGGGACCCGCAGGTCGATGACCGCGGCGACCGATGCGCCGCTCCACGAGGCGGTGTCGAGGCCAGGGCCGCCATCCAGAACGTCGCTCCCATCGCCGGCGATCAGCTCGTCGTGGTCGTCGCCGCCGAAAAGCCGGTCGTCGCCGGACCGGCCGTTCAAGCGGTCGGGGCCGGCGTCGCCGTGCAACTCGTCGTCCGAGGCTCCTCCGCGGAGAATGTCCCGGCCGTCTCCGCCGGTGAAGAGGACCGGCACATCGACGTCTGCGGCCAGCGACAGGATGTCGCCCCTCAGGTTGCCCTCGCCCGAGATGCGGGTCGGAATGCCGAAGACGTTCTCGCGGTTGAAGGCCTCCACCAACAGGTCGGCGCCGTCGCGCCGGATCGCGTATTCCTCGGCGCGGTCGTCGGTATCGCCATGCAGCCGGCGGGGCGCCCGGTCTCCGACGTTCAAGACCAACTCGCCCGGCAACAGCCCCCCGGCTCCGCCAGCACGGGCGTGGTCTGGTCGCGCGAGTCGAAGCTGATCAACGTCACCCGCGGGCTGTCGAAGTCGAAAGACACGCCAAACGGCGGCCAGCCCACCTCCAGGTAAGCGTGCAGGCCGGCTGACAGACTTCCGGCGGCATAAAACCACTCGTCCATGGGCAGCGTGCGGAAGACATCGCCGCGGATGCGGCCGTGATGGTCTCCCAGCCTGTCGTCCAGATAGATGCCGATGGTCGCGGTGAGATCGCCTTCGATTCCCGCCGAGGCGAGCAGCACGTTCACCTCGAGGCCCGCGGTGACGCCAGCTTCCAGAAGGATGCCCGTCAGCGGATTGCCGCCATCGTCCAGCGCCATGGCGTAGAAGCCGTTGAGTAGCAGCTCCGGGTCGGTGGCGCCGGCAGCTTGGTAGTCGAGCAAGCCCCGGGTGTCGTAGCCGAAGCCGAACTGCGTCTTGAGCCCGAGCGAGCCGCCCAGAGTGACGCCCACCGGCCCCAGCACCGGGTAGAACTGCTGGAAACTCTCGCTGAAGCCGATCTCGCCCGAGCGATAGGAGAAAAGCTCCGCCTCCCGGCCCAGCATGAGCCGCGCCGCCACATCGGGATCTTCCAGGAGGGGGAATGCCAGGCCGGGCACTCCGGCCGCGGCGTTCATGAAGGTCGTGAGGCTGGACGGCCGGCTGGCGGAAGGGAAGCGCGTGGGCGTTCCCCGCAGATCCTCCAGATCGTCCGTCCGCAGGTCGGCGCCAAAGAGGCTGTAGTCGCCCAGGTCGATGGCAGCGGAGGCGGGGACGACGAAAGTCCCGGACAAGGCGGCCAGATCCGCGAGGCCATCCAGCCCGCCGATCGCGGCCACCGCTTCGTCGGGAACCCCGAGGATGTCCATGAAGGTGACTTCCGCCGATCCGAGGTCGCTCAGCAGCGGGATCGGGGTGGCGAGCACGTCCACCACCGGACGGAAGGGTTCGACGGCTGCGTCGATCTGCTGGAGCACGCGGCCGGCGAAGCTGTTGAAGAACGAGTCGAGGTTGACCCGGTTGTTGAGGAGCTGGACCTCCGGGGCCTCGCCGAAGCCGGTGTTGTCGTCGTCCGGAGACACCGGTTCGCCGGGGAACGCCCAAAGCAGCAGCAGGTCGCTGCCGGCGCGCGGCGCCATCGCTTCGGGTGGAAGCGAGGACTCCATCTTCACCGTCACCCGTGCGGTTCCGTCCACGGTGGCATCGAGCAGATCCTGGTCGCCGGCCAGTTCGGCCGGGCGCAGGCGGCCGTCGCCGCCGGGCTCCTTCATGACGATCAGGAACTGTGCAGGCATCGCAGTGGCATCGGCGGCGTTGCGGATGAAGCGACAGGGGAGGCCGGCGAAAGTGCCGGCCGCGTCGAGGGCCGAAATCGTCGTGTGAGTCGCGAGCTGGAACTGCGCGCCTTCCGTGTCCAGATAGAAGCCGTCAGCGTCGACGCCGAAGGCCAGCGCCATGGTGGCGGTGACGCTGGTGCGGGCCACCGGCGTTCCTTCCAGGCGCAGCGCCAGGTTCGGCAGCCCCAGATCCGCCGCGATCGGCACGTTCAGCGGATCGGAGCCACGGGAAAAGGAGTAGGAAATCCGGGCTTGGTCGCCGGCGGTTGAAGCCATCACGGTCATCGACGTGGGAAAGCCGCCGTAGACGGTCAGCCTCGACTTCAACGAGGATGCCAGCGCGGCCGGGTCGTAGTCCGGCTGGTGGTTCAGGCCGGCCAGGACGTGGAGCGTGTGGATTTGCAGCGCTCTCAGGAACCGGAAGCCGCCATTCTCGTAGTTCCATGCG
This sequence comes from uncultured Verrucomicrobiales bacterium, assembly GCA_965651855.1. GTDB lineage: Bacteria > Verrucomicrobiota > Verrucomicrobiia > Verrucomicrobiales > Akkermansiaceae > Luteolibacter. The sequence continues at coordinate 7,929 of CBFGTW010000077.1, read as the reverse complement.
GCCGCGAAGTTCGGGCCGACCAGTGGCAGGCTTTCCCGCAAGACCTCGTCCGCGAGTGAAGCATCGAGCGCCGGCAGGACGTTCTGCAGACCCGATTCGAGTTCATCGATCTCGGCCTGGGTGATCCGCCCGTTGGCTCCTGCCGTCCGCGCGGGTGGAGCCGGAACGCCTGGCGGGGATGCCCGATCGGGATCCGCGGATCCGCCCGGTCGGCGGGTGATGGCAGCCGGATCATCCACGGCAGGAATGCCGGAAACGGCGCCATGGGAGAGCGTCCGGAGCGGGTCCTCTTCTTCCGGTGATGACGGTGATGATCGTGTCTCAGCCGGAAGGGTCGGAGGTGTCGGAGCGCCGGCCGGCTCGAATGCCACGGATGTCGGTGCGCCGGAGCCGGGGCCGCCGGCCGGGTTCCGTGCTCCATAGCGTTCATCCGCCGTCGGCGTGGCTGACGTGTGGTCGCTGTCGCGGGCGACGGGCAGATGCCAGCCGGCGGCTACGGCGATGGTGAACCAAGTCAGCGAACGCAGCTTCTCTTTCACCATCGCATCATGATCTTCCGCCGCGGCGGGAGCAATCCGCAAGATTGCCGCCGCGGAATACGGGGCGACCGGCGTTTCGCACATTTGATGAAGGCTCCCCCGGTGGGGCAGGCGGCCGGACCGGCTTCCTGCCCGCCCTCATCGGCCGGAAGCTCCAGGTGCCGGGATGTCCCTACGCCGGTGGAACAACAGGATCAGGACCGTTGATGCGGCGAACGCCGCCATCGCCGCGGCGTCGGGTGTCGACGTGATCAGGAAGACATCGAGCGTGCCGTGGATCAGGATGCACAACCCGATGGATCCCGTGGAGAGCCGGACGATCCCGAGGCCCACCCCGCAGAAGAACGCGCTGGCCATGCGGAGAGGGCCCGGGTCGCCGCCCCAGTGGAGGAAGGCAAAGAACAAGGAGGTGACGAGCAGGGTGCGGATCGGGGTGAGATGCGGCCCAACTTGGAATGCGTAGCCGCGGAAAAGGGTTTCCTCGGTGACGCCCACGAGCATGCAATAGCTTGTGAAAGTCAGGATGCTCGGGAGGCCGGCGTCTCTCATCGCGGCGAGAGAGGCGGAGAGGCAGCCCGCGATCGGGATGGCGAAGATCGCCGCCGTCCATGTCCACTCGATCCGGAAGCGGATCGACTTCCTCAGGCTCGGAATGAGGACAAACGGAAGGATGAACAAGAGCGCCTCCGACAACTTTCTCCCCACGGAAAAAAGTGCCGAGGGATCATAAGACTCAGGACGCACATCATTGAACGCCGGGAGGTTCCAGGCCGCTTCCAGAAGCCTCGAGCCGCCCAGCCACACAAGGGCGACAGCCATGCAGAGCACCGACCGGCGTCCCCAGCCGAGGGCCGGGCGTTGGAAGACTCCTTGCGGCCAAAGGGTGATGACGGCCGCTGCGCCGAGCAAGGCGGTCAGGCCGGACACGACCAGCGGGTGATGCAGTGCTTCGTTCATGAACAGGCTGGCTGACCATGCGGCGGTTGCCTTGCCGCTGCTTCTAACAAGCTGGATACCCGTTTCCAGCAGAGCATGCGAGCAGCCTGTTGAAAAACTCCGTCCGTTGCGCCTTCCCGAAGTCGAAGCGCTGTTGCGATTCCAATATCGTTGTCGCGACCCTGCCGAAGCCGGGACCAACCGTTGTTGGCGGCGCCCGTTCCAGCTCGCCCCTGGGAAACGTCGAGGACTTGTCAGCCAGCAATCCTGCGGCCACGGAGCCATCTTTTGACTGGTCTTCGGCGACGGAATCGATAGGCGTCCTGACTTGATCCTCCTCCCCCCCTTGGATGAAACTGCCGGTCCCTCCCCTCGGGCGCATCCTGCGCGCCACGCCTCCCGTCGCCGCCGCCCTGGCCTTTGGTGTTTCCCATGGCCAGCACCCGTATGAGGGGCAATACGCCGGCAAGCTCTATCAGACTTTGGCTGGGACGGTCGAGGTTCCCGAAATGTCGATCGGCGCCGTGGTCTTCAATGTGCTGCCGGATGGAGTGGTGGTGGAACTGGGAGGCGACCCCGTCGGCACCGTCGATGTCGGCGGCACGATCACCTGGCAGCAGCCCAACCGGCTCCATCTTGCCACCGGGACGATTTCCGGCGGCGTCCTCGCCTCAAGCTCACAGCGCACCGAGGGCGGGCTGACCACCACCCTGCGCGTCGAGGCGGGCGGTCTGGACGGCGGGCCCCCCGCCACGCTGGCTCCCTTGATCGTCGATCTGTATCCGGAGAACGGCTTCGGCGGACACGAAACCCTGTCCTACACCGGAGCCGGATTCATCGCTGCCGGTGAGGCCGGGACCCTCGCTTTTTTCCGCGGACGGCCTGGCTTGGACCCGCGGCGCGGCACCCACCACCCGGACATTGCGGGGCGCGGCCTATGGCAACGGCACCTATGTCGTCGCAGGCGACTGGGGCAGCTATTTCACCTCCCCCGACGGCGTGACCTGGACCCCGAAGATCGCCGGGACCACCGACTTCCGCGGCATCGCCTTCGGCGACGGCAAGTTCCTGATCACCACTTCCAGCGGCGGCTACCACCTTTCCTCCGACGGCGTCAACTTCGAGACCAGCGGGTCCCTCGGAACCGTGTCCAACTTCCATGGTGCCGCCTACATCGACTCGAAGTTCGTCTACTGGGGCGGCACGTCGGTCCGCTTTTCCTCCGACGGGGGCACGACCTGGACCGATCCCGCTTCGCCGGGGGTGGGGGAGTTGCGCGGGATCACCCGCGGCGACGGCTTGTGGGTGGCGGGCGGCCAGAACGGCATCGCCACGTCCCCGGACGGCATGACCTGGACGGTCGCGGCTGGCGGCAACGTTCGGCTGGTGGCGTTCGGCAACGGCCGGTTCGTGGCCAAGGAACTGGGACTCGGCGGCGCCCTGCTGACTTCCGAAGACGGGCTCTCCTGGACGAAGGCCAACGGCCTTTACATGACCGGCAGTGGGGTGGCCTTCGGCAACGGGCGCTTCGTGATGGCTGGCGGCGGACTCCAGGCCAGCGAGGACGGCGTCAGCTGGCAGGCCTTGTCCCGGGGCGCGCTCCGGCCGGATCTGGTCTCGCTGATCCCGCCGGCGTCCACCGGCAACCCCACGCTGCTTCCCGCTTGGAAGAGCTTCCGCGACCGGGAGGGCGTCAACCATGTGCTGCCCCTTGCCAACTGGGGGCAGGTCGCCTCGGGCAGCAACCTGTTCGTCGGCGCTGGTGGCGCGGCTTTCCTCGAGGAAAACAACTTCAGCCAGCGGTTGGACCTGCAGACCCAGGCGGACCTCCACGCCGTCGGGGTCTCCACCGCCAGCAACTCGACCGCCGTGGTGGGTGGCGCGGGCGGCGTGATCCGCACGGTCAAGCTCAGCGGTTCGACGTTCAATGGCACCCGCACCGCTGCGGTCACGCCGCTCGCCTCGCCCACCACCCGCACGTTGCGCTCCGGCTACGCGGGTCATCTGGTCGGTGACGGCGGCACCATCATCCGGGTCGACAATCCCGGCCAGCCGTCGCCGGCTATCGCCGTGGAGCCGTCCGGCACCGCCGAAGATCTCCGCCACATCGACCGCGTCGGATCCGGCTCGGGTCCCAATGCCGCCGTTGTCATTGCGGTCGGCAACGACGGAACCCTTTTGGTCCGGGAGGCGAACAACCCGGTCTGGCACAGCCGTACCACCGGCACCACCGCGGATCTGGTGGGTGTCAGTTTCATCGGCGCAACCCAGGCGTACGGCCGCTTCGTGGCCGTGGGAGAAGACGGCACGGTGATCTCATCGGCCGACACCCTCACCTGGCGGAGCGAGACCCCCGTGCGGGCGCCGGGCCGCCTCACGCAGTTCCGGAACGGCTACCTGGTGGGCGAGGACGGCTTCTACGCGTTCGCGCAGGCCACGCCCGCGGGGATCCACTTCAGCTACCAGCAGAATTCGATCCTAGCCGACCGGATCGACTCCGTGGCGATCGGGGCGGGCCGCACGGTGGCCCTGGCCGGGAGTTTCGCCGGCGCTTCCTTCGACGGCCGTGCATGGACGGTGGCGGCCACTCCCGCCCCGCTGACCAAACTCGCCTTCGGCGGCGGCCGGTTCGTCGCCCTCGGCGGCGCCACCACCAGCGGCGCCGCCGATCACCACCGCATCCACCATTCGCCGGACGGCCTTCACTGGACGGCGGCGGAGCCGACCGACCGCACCGGTCTCACCGCGATCGCCTACGGTGGCGGCCGCTTTGCCGCCGGGGGCGCCGGCAGCGAAATCTGGACCTCAGACGATGGCCACAGCTGGACCCGCCGCGCCTCGGGCCTCAACAGCCGCGGCATCGAAGCGATGGCGTTTGGCAACGGCATCTTCATGGGTGCTGGAACCTCCGGCAATGTCGTGACCTCCACCGACGGCGGCCTGACCTGGACCTCCCGCGGCCCGTTCGGCAGCGATCCCTACAAGGGTGTGGCGTTCGGCAACGGACGCTTTGTCGCCGTGGGGCACAACGGACGGGTGGTGCGCACCGACGACGGCATCTCGTTCACCTCCGCCCAGATCAGCCATCTGGACTCCAGCACCGGCAACCGACCGTTCATGGAGAGCATCGCCTTCACCGGCACCGAGTTCATCGCGGCCACTTCCTCCGGCCAGGCTTTCGTCTCTCCCGATGGCGTGACCTGGGAGGAGCGCTTCACCGGCATTCCGGGCCCGCTGACGGGGGCGGTGGCCGGCAACGGCATGGTCATCTTCTCGGGTGGCGGCACCATGGTGGCGCTGGCCACCGGCGCCGCGGACGCGCCCTTCGTGGTCGCCCAACCCCAGGACGCGGCCTTGGTCGAAGGCGACACGCTGGAACTCTCGGCGACGGTCACCGGCGGCGAGCCTCTGGAACTGCAGTGGCTGCACGACGGCGAGCCTCTCGAGGACGGAGGCAGCGTCAGCGGGTCGCGGACGGCCGACCTCCGGATCAGCGGCATGACGTCGGCGCGGGCGGGCGAATACCGCCTGGTCGTCTCCAACGCTTCCGGCAGCCGCAGCAGCCGGGCGGCGGCGGTCGGCGTGACCGATCTGCCGGTGATCCTTTCCCACCCCGAGCCGGTGATCCTGGCTGCCGGTCAGGAGCTTGTGCTGACGGTGGAAGCGACCGGCGCGGACGCGACCTATCAATGGTTGAAGAACGGAGCTCCGCTGGACGGCCGGACCGAGGCCACCTTGAACTTGCCCTCGGTTGCGGCGGGCGACGCCGCGCTTTACGCGGTGCGCGTCACCAACGCCGCCGGCAGCGCCACCAGCCATCCGGCGGCGGTTTCAGTGACAACCGGGTCGATGCAGCTGACCGCCACCCTCGACGCCGCCTTCAACGCCGCGGTGCCACAGCTCCGCCCGGTCACCATGCAGACGGTGGTCGGATCCTTTTCCGCCTTCCAGATCCAGGCGGGAGTGGTGGACTCCCAAGGGAGGCTGCTGGTTGCCGGGCAGTTCGAATACACCGCGGCCGGCGACGCCACCCGCTACGGCATCGTGCGGCTCGATGCCGACGGCACCCTCGACGAGACGTTCCAGGTGCCCGACCTGCGGGTCGTTTCCGGAGCTTTCCAAAACCCGGCGAACGTCCAGGATGTGGCGGTTCTGGCGGATGGAAGGATCCTCCTGGTCGGCGCGATCGATCTGGCCGGCGGCGTGGCTGTCGCGGACCAGGTGCTGCTCGAGGCTGATGGCTCCCGGGTCTCGGGGTTCAACGTCACCACCGGCGCGAGCAGCATCAACACCGTCGCGGTGGACGGAGCCGGCCGGATCCTGATGGGAATGATCTCGCCCGCCACTCTCGATGGCCACAAGCACATCTCCCGGCGGTTGCTCCCGAACGGAACGGCCGACTCCAGTTTCGACACTTCCACCATCCCGATCGCCCAACCGCTGGGCGGGCCGCTCCTGCCCACCGCCGACGGCGGGGTGATCTTCGCCGGATACACGCCCGACTACTCGAAGGTCATGCTCCACAAGCTGGCGGAGGAGGGCAGCGTCGATCCCGGCTTCGCCGCGATCGACTTCGGACTCCAATCGGTAAGCCATCTCTCCGCCACCGAAAGCGGCAGATTCCTGGCGGCCGGCTCCTTCACCACCGTCAATGGCGTGGCACGCCCCGGCGTCGCGCTCTTTGAAGCGGATGGCACGCCGAGCTCCGGCTTCGCGGGCCCGGCGACGGGCGGAAGCTTCGCCGTGGACGAGGTGGCGCACCTTGGCGGCGGGTTCTCGCTGGTCGCCGGGACGTTCAGCTCCCTGACGGAGGCGCCCGGCCTCGCCAACGTCGCCGTGCTCGAGCCGGACGGATCGGTCCTCGCGGTGCCCGCGTTCGGAACCGGCACCGACGCATCGGCGACGATGGCGGCGGCGGGCGCCGGCTCGGCCTACTTCGCCGGGAATTTCACCACTCTTGCCGGCGCCCCGGTGGGCAAGATCGTCAAGCTGCAGGTTGAAACCGCCACTGCCGGCGACATCGCCCCGCTGGGGATCATCGCGGCAAGCCCCGGCCGCAGCTTCACCGAAGGCGAACGTGTCGTCCTCTCCGTGGCAGCCACCGGCGGGCAGCTCTCCTTCCGGTGGTTCCGGGGAACCGAGGAGCTCGCCGGCGAAACCTCTTCCCAGCTGGTGCTCGGAGCGGCGGAGGGATCCGACGCCGGCAGCTACCGCGTCGAGGTGAGCGACGCCAGCGGCACCGTGGAGAGCGGTCCCATCGTGCTGAGCCTGTCTGATGGGAACGACGCTTTCGGTTTCTGGGCGGCCGGCCTGCCGCCCGGCAGCCAGGGGCGCGGCGACGATCCGGATGGCGACGGCCTGGCCAACGTGCTGGAGTTTCTGCTGGGACTCGATCCCTCGGACCACTCCGGCGGGGATCCGGTCATCTTCGCCAGCGTCAACGCCAGTGGAGAAGCGATCTTCACCTTCCGCACCGCCAAGGCCGCGGCCGGCGAAACCTTCGAAGTGCAGACCTCGCTGGATTTGACGGACTTCGCGGCGGGCAATGTTCCGACCGACCTCACCGAATCCGGGGAAGATGAGAACTTCATCTACTGGCAGGCGACCGTGACCCCACCGGCGGGAAGCGGGGGAGCCTTCCTCAGGTTGGCGGTCGCCGCCGAGTGAGTGGATCGAGTTCGGGGATGGCAGGAGGAACTGCGCCAGGTGCGGAGCCCCGACGGGGCGTCCTCAAGCCCCTCGAAGACGGTGCGAGACTTGTCTTTGAGGAGAGTTTGGAAGACCCCGAGGAGAAAGGAGCTGCAAGCCGGGGAGAAGCGCTTGTGCATTCCCTGCCGGCTCATGGTTTCGGACGCGAAGGAGCCGAGCTGCATGGCGAGGTGGTTGAGCGAGGCGTCGCCCTTGGTCACGGACCGGAGCAAGGCGAGAAGAAATCCGCCAGCGCTGAACTTACGCGAACTGCGAATGATGAGCTTCAATGGTGCGCCGGGGCCTCGTCCGTGGAGTCGGAAGAAGCCGGTCGGATGCGCGGCGGTGGAGCGGCGGATCATGCGCGGTGGCTTGCCGCGGGTGGCGGGCGGGCGCGGTGCCGTACGGAGGCGATCTTCCTCCACGGCGCCCCCGCGATCGGTCAAATGAAGACGCGGCGGCGAGCCAACGGGAGTCAGACCCGCCCAACGGGAAGCTCCGCGTGGAATCGAAGGAGAAGATGGCCAAGCAGGGGATGAAGAGCCCGGACCGGGCAGACGCGCTGCTCGGCTGCATCGCGTGCGAGGCGAGGCTATCGGGCGCGGTCACGGCCGCGGCGACGGCGGAAAGTCATGTGCCGGAGGGAGCCTTCGGCGGTCCGGCGGTGACGGGGTGGTGAAATGAAGTGCCGAGTGATCAGTGGGAAGTGAGAAGTGAGAAGTGAAAATCTCAGCGGGCGGGAAGCCGCTGCTTCCTCGCGATGGCG
>CBFGTW010000076.1:0-21466 GCA_965651855.1 uncultured Verrucomicrobiales bacterium | reverse complement strand
CGGGGCGGGAGCATCTCGAGGCAGGCCTGCAGCGCGATGAGCGCCGCGGTGTCATCCTCCACCCCTGTCGCCGGATCATCCCGGGCGGCTTCTTCGGCGAAAGGAGCGCCGCAGAACACGCGGCGGTCGCGGCGCTGCCGACGGAGGCGGTTGAGAAACTCCAGCCTCGCGATCGTGCAGGCCCACGCGCGGAAGTTCGAACCCGCCCAGAAGGTATGTCTCTTGCACCAGAGAACCATGTTGGTGATTTGCAACAAATCCTCCGCCTCATGATGATCCGCTCCCAGCGACTTGATATAACCAAGGATCGCGGACTGATGGTCGACCAACAGCGCTTCGAATTCGTCGGGCGACGTCGGAGCGGGATGAAAACTCCGCGGACCGACGGGTGCGGCAAGCGACGTGTCCATCATCATTGCGGCGAAGGACCTTCCTCGGCGCGGAAGAAGAGCTTGGGCACCGTGTCCGGAGCCACCGGGATCACGAACGGCTGCGGGGTGCCGCTGTCGAATTCGAAGGCGGGAACCAAGGGCGCGAATTCCTCCAGATTCTCCGAGGCCCGCAGATGCCAGACCGTCCCGGCGGGCACGGCGGACGTGGACAAACTGAGCGTGCCGGCCACGGGATCGTAACCGGAGACCCGCAACGTGAACGGCGCCGGGACCGTATCGGAAAGCTGATCCCAAGCGAGCGCCACCACGAGATCGTCCCACTCGGTGTCGCCGGCTCCCGTCGAGAAAAAGCGGACGCCGGAGGCCCAGTTCGTGCCGGGATAAGGGCGGGTCACGTGAGCGGCATTCGCCGCTTCGCTTCCGGCGAGATCCGGATCGATCCACAAACTGAGCCGGTTGGCGGTGAAATCCAGCTTGCCGACCAAGGTGTAGGTCCTGTCGTTCTCCACGGCCAAGGCCCCGCCATCGGTCGTGACGGCGTCGCCTTCGCGGATCCCCCACTCGAGGTTGCCGCCGTTGTCGACCACGCCGAACGCGAGGCGCTCCTGGTCGAAATCGTCCGGGCCGAACAGGCTGAGGAGCGCGTCGGCACGACGGGTCATCGTCGTCTTGAAATAGACGACCGAAGCGGCGTGGTTGCCATCGTCGTTGATCGCTCCCATCCGGGCGTCGGTGGGAACCGCGTCGCTGCCCGCGCCCTTTTCGGGACCGTTGAAGTCGCGATAGGCGTATGTCTCCCCCGTGACGAGCCGGCCTTGCGCGACGACCGCGGTACCGTCCCAGTCGGATGACGTGGTGGTGTGCCCGATGAACGGATCGTTGAGGAGCCAGTTGTCGTAGTCGAAATAATCGCCGCCCGCCAATCCCGCGATGACGCCATTCGCATAACTGAAGTCATCCCTGCCGACGAGCCCGAGAGGTGTGCCGACGGTGTCATCCGGATCGAGCGGATCGGAGGTGACTCCCATGTGCCCGACGACTTCGCCGCCGTCGCTCTGGCCGTCGCCGTCGGTATCCACCAGCAGCGGGTCGGTGCCGTGGACGTTGACTTCCGCTCCGTCGTCAAGGCCGTCGCCGTCGGTATCGGCCAGCGTCGGGTTGGTGCCGTGGAGATCCACCTCGTCGCCGTCGCTGAGGCCATCGTTGTCGCTGTCGCCCCAGTTCGGATCGGTCCCCGCGAGATATTCCTCCAGGTTTGTCAGACCGTCTCCGTCCGCGTCGAGGCCCGCGTCGTTGACCTGGTTGTCGAAGCCGTGGAGATCTTCGTAGTCGTCGGGCATTCCGTCACCGTCGCTGTCCGACGGCTGCGAACTCAGGCTGCCCCAAGTGGTTCCGACGACGAGCTTGTCCCATGAAGTCGAACCGGTGCCTCCCGAGCCGAGGCGGATGCCGGTGGCACTCATCTGCGCCGGGGCGACCTCGAGGCTGGCGGAAACGGCCGCGGATTCTTCCGGTTCCGAAAGATCGGGGTCGACCCACAGGTCGACGCGCGAATTCGCGAAATCGAATCTTCCGACCAGTGTGTGGGTGATGCCGCTGGCAGGCGCGATTCCCGAAAAGGTCTGGACCGCCCCCTGGCTCTGCTCGATGCCGAACTCCCGCGTCCCGGAGTCGGGATTCGGGCCGTTCAGCACGCCGAGGAAGATCCGTTCGGCGCCGAAGTCGTAGAGGCTCAGCCCACTCCAGGAAGCCCCCGGCTGGCGGGTGATGTCGACCCTGACATAGAGCGTGTCGCTTCCGTTCGCGCCGGTCCCGGCGGCGTCCTCGCGGAACGAGCCGGAGATTTCACCTACGGCGGCTGTCGTACTTGCCGCGCCGCCGTGGAAGGCGCGCTTCGCCGAGCTTTCCTGCGTCACCAGCGCACCCGCTTGGATCATGGGCGTCCCGCCGATGTTGGTCCACGCGGACTTGAGCGTGGTGTGGCCGACGAATGTCTCGCCGAGAGCGCTGTTGTCGTAGTCCCATCCCAGGCCGTCGAAGGCCCCGTTGGCGACGCCGTCCACATAGGAATCGAAGAACTCCATGCCGATGAGCTCGAGGTTTCCGTTGGTGGCGGGATCGTCGGCGGCATTGTCCGCCGGTTGGGTTCCGAGGGCGATCTCGGTGAAATCAGCCGTCCCGCCGGCATCGGTGTCGGCGAGGAGCGGGTCGGTCCCGTGCACGTGGACTTCGTCGTAGTCGTCCAACGCGTCCTCGTCGGTGTCTTCGGCGAGCGGGTCGGTGCCCAGCGCCAACTCCTCGGAATCGCCCAAGCCGTCGAAGTCCGAATCGTCCGCATCGGGGTACGAGCCGAAGACGAACTCCTCCAGGTTGGTGAGCCCGTCGCCGTCGGGATCGCCCGCGGCTCCGTTCGGACCGTCTTTCGCACCGGGCGAGCTTTCGCCGGTGGTGCCGTCGTCGTTGTCGTCGAGCCCGTAGAGATTTTCCCAGGAAGCCGGCAACCCGTCGCCATCGGCATCGGTGAAATCCTTCAGCCCCACGCTCGCCGGATCCAGCGCGACGGTGAGATCGTCCCAGGTGGTCGTGCCGCCCGCGCTGGACGCGAGCCGGACGGCGGTGGACCAGTTGTCGGGAGCGTAAAAACCGCCGGCATCCGTGGAGTTCGAGCCGTCGAGCGCGTCGTAGTAATCGTCCGCATCGGGATCGAGCCACAGGCCGATGAAGTTGTGGTCGAAATCGAGCACCGTGACGATCGTGTGCGTCGCATTGTCCGCCGGAATGCCCGAGAAGTAGGCGTTGCCACCCCCCTCCACGCCGAATTCCAAGCCACCGGTGGTCGGGCCGTTGCCGCCGGGCACGCCGAAGAAGACGCGCTCGGTGCCGAAGTCGAAGCTGCTCGCGCCGCTCCAGGTGGTCCCGGCCCCGCGGGTGATGGTGAAGCGGTAGAAGACCCGGCCGTTCCCGCGCACGGCGCCGCTGCGTTCATGATCGTCCTGACCGTCATTCGCACCGCTGCCGGCACCCTCGACCGGGCCGTTGTATTCGCGCTTCGCGCCGCCGCCGCTGGTGGTCAGCGCCCCGTCCACCACGGTGGGAGTGCCGAAGAGCTCGGTCCAGTCGGAGGTCGACCCGGTCGCCTGCTTGTCGAAGTTGTCATAGTCGAAGCCGGACCCGCCGGCCTGGCCCGCGATGGGCCCGTCGGCATAGTCGAAGCCTTCCGTGCCGACAACTTGTGCGGCGAGCGGACCGGCCGCGGCCAGCATGACCGCGGAAAATGCGAGCGTGTACTTCATGGCGACGAAGTTCCTGGATCCGGACGATCGTCACCGTTTCAGCGGCGGCGGCGGACGAAGGCCAAGCCGGCCGCCGCGACGGCAAGCAGTGGGACCGACGGCTCGGGAATGGGGACCACGTCCGCGAAGGTCGTGCCGACCCGCAGGTCGTCCCAGGTCACCTCGTTTCCGGAGGCCAGCCGCAGGGCGGTCGACCAGTTGCCCCCCTCATATGCCTTCGACACGTCGTAGCTCGTGGCGTTGTCCGCGCCATCCGGATTCACCCACAACCCGAGGAGGTCGTTGTCGAAGTCGAGCATGCCGACCACGGTGTAGGTCACGCCGGCGTTCACCGGGATGGTCCCGACGGTGTCCGCTCCGAAGCCGGGAGCGGCGATGCCGAAATAGCGTTCGGAAGTCGATTGGCCGACGAGGCCGAAAAAGATCCGCTCCTCGCCGAAATCGTAGCTGCTGACGCCGGCCCACTGGTTCTGCCTCTCGGGCAGCATGGCGGAGACCGTCATCGAGACGGAGAAGAACATCGCCCCTTCGGCGCGGAAGGCTCCCTCGCGTTCGTTCGAGGGTTCCGTGGAGCCTTCCGTGGCACCGCCGAACTCGCGCTTCACGCCGCCGTCGTTGGTGACGAGCGTCGAGGAAACCACCTGATGATTTCCGAAAACATCATCCCAGTCGGACGGCGCCTGCACGGGCGCGCCCGGCTCGTCAGTGCGCTCGTAGGTCCATCCGGTGCCGCCGGTCTGGCCGACGATCGAGCCGTCCGGGTAGTCGAAGTTCTCGGTGGCGATCAGTGCGGCTTGGGCCGCCAGCGGAAGCATTCCGGAGACGAGCGAGGCGAAGCTCAACAGGGGTTTCATGAGTTTTTTGTCGTGCTTTGGTTTTTTTTCGGGGGACGGACGCGCCACGCCAGCGTCGGGCTGGCGGTCCATCCCACAATTCGTCGCGGCGACGGGAATCCCGCCAAAATTTTTCATTTCGCGGAGAAGCAGGTCATCGCGCGGCGCCTCGGAGCTTGCACCACCCGGCCGGGGGATCTACACGACCAGTGGATGGGAACGACGTGCCAATCTCCCGCGATCCGGGCGGACGAGTTTTGCTTTTCGTCCGCGGAGTTGATGCCCGTCGTTTACGACGAACTCCGGCGGCTGGCGGCCGTCCGCTTGAATCACGGCGGAGCCAGCAAGACGCTCCAGCCGACGGCGCTGGTCCACGAGGCCTGGCTCCGGCTCTCGGAGACGAACGGCAAGATCTGGCAAAGCCGGGAGCACTTCTTCAATGCCGCCGCCCAAGCCATGCGACGCATTCTGGTGGATCGCGTGCGCGCCCAGTCGCGCCAGAAGCGCACGCCCCCGGTGGCGAACCTGGACGACGGCCTGTTCGAGGACGACTCGCACATCCTGCTCATTCACGACTGCCTCACCAAGTTGGAGAGCATCGATCCCGCTTCGGCGAAGGTCGTGCTGCTCAAGTTCTACGGCGGCCTCGGCAGCGAGGAGATCGCGCGGCTCACCGGCCGCAGCACGCGCTCGGTGGAACGGCAGTGGATGTTCGCCAAGGCCAAGCTTTACCGGCTCATCCAGGAAGATCGGGACGAGCCATGATTCACGCGCGACCCGACATCCTCGACGAGGAGATCAACAGCGCCATCATGGAGGTGGCGCTGTCGCTCGACGATCCCGCCGCGCGCGAGGCCTTCCTCGACCGGGTTTTCGGCGGGCGCGAGGAGGCCAGGCGGGAGATGGCCCGCCTGCTCGAAGCGGCCGACGGAGCCGCCGCGTTTTTCCTCGAGGCCGGCGAGCAACGCGCGAAGGTCACCGCGACGATCCTCTCGGAAAGCCGCCAGCCTGTGGAGCCTCCGCGGTTCATCGACGACGATGCCCCGCCGGAAAAACTCGGCCCCTACCGGCTGGTCTCGCGCATCGGCGAAGGGGGCGGCGGCGTGGTCTACGAGGCGGAACAGGAGCACCCGATGCGCCGCCGCGTCGCCCTGAAAATCGTGCGCATGGAAGTGGGCAACCGCAGCGCGATCGCGCGGTTCGACATCGAACGGCAGGCGATGGCCCTGATGGACCACCCGAACATCGCCAAGGTCTTCGACACCGGAACGACGCCTTCCGGGAAGCCCTACTTCGTGATGGAGCTGGTCACCGGAGAACCGCTCACCGGCTACTGCGACCGCCACAAGCTCGACTGCACGGCGCGCCTCGAGCTGTTCGTCCAAGTTTGCAACGCCATCCAGCACGCCCACCAGAAGGGCATCATCCACCGCGACATCAAGCCGTCGAACGTCATCGTCACCAGCCAGGACGGCAAGCACGTGCCGAAGATCATCGACTTCGGCATCGCCAAGCCGGTGGACACCGCGAGGAGCGCGTCAATCACGGCCCATGATCAATTCTTCGGCACGCCGGCCTACATGAGCCCGGAGCAGGTGGCGCTCACCGGCATCGATGTGGACACCCGCAGCGACATCTTCAGCCTCGGGGTCCTGCTTTACGAACTGCTCACCGGCTCGACCCCGATCGAGCGCGCCGCGGAACCGGACGCGACGTTTTCCCAGATCCGGAAGTCCCTGCTCGGCTGGGACACGCTGCGGCCGTCGGAGTTCCTCGAAACCCGGCCGGCTCCGGAATTGCGGAACGTGGCCCGCAACCGGAGCACGGAGCCAGCCGCGCTCGTCGCGCGGGTGAAGGGCGATCTCGATTGGATCGTGATGATGGCGTTGGAGAAAAACCGGATGCGCCGCTACCAGACGGCCAACGGCCTGGCCGCGGACATCCGGCGGTTCCTGACCCACCAGCCGATCGCCGCCCACCCGCCCTCGGCGGTTTACGTGCTGGCGAAGTTCATGCGCCGGAACCGCTTCGCCTTCGCCGCCATCGTCTCGTTCGTCGGGTTGCTGGTCGCGGCCTTGGCGGTGACCGGCTATCTTTACGAACGCGAGCGCCAGGCCGCCGCCGAGCAGCTCCGTCTCAGGAACGAAGCGCAGGCCGCCAGGAACGAGGAAAGCCGGCTGCGCCGCCAAGCCGACGCCCGCTCGAACGTGGCCCGCGCCGCGTTTCTCCTGGACCAAGGGAGAATCGACGAGGCCGACGCGCTGCGGCAGGAGTACCCGCTTTCGTCGATCGAGCCCTCGCTCGAAGCCGCCGCGGTCTTCCGTTCGCTCGGGGACTGGAACGCCGAGCACGGCCGCTGGGATCACGCGATGCAGTGTTTCCGCCTGCTCCGGCAGGCGAACCGCCACGACCTGCCCCAGAAGATCCTGAACGGCGACGACTTGATCGCGATCGCCGCGGCGCTTCTGAAGGAGGACAAGGAGGAATACCGGGATTTCCGCAACGAGGCGCTCCTCCGCTACGCGCCGGCCGAGGACAGCTTCAAGGCGGAACACCTCTTGAAAGTCTGCCTGCTCCACCCGGCGGAGCCTCGGGTTCTCGAACAACTGCGGCGGGACGTGGAAATGCTGGGCGATCCGCGCGCCACGCCGTGCCCGGCTTGGGCGGCCTTCTCGCTGGCGCTCTACCGGCTGCGGACGGGCGACGTCGCGGCGACCCTCGAAGCCTGCCGGATCGGCTGGGCGAGCCCCGAGGTGAAGACCTCCTGCACGGCCTCGCTGGAAGCGGTCGCCGCGCTGGCCCACGCCTTGGAAAATCGCGCCGACCTCGCGGAATCCGCCTTGGACCGGGCGAAGCGGCTCGCGGCCGAGTGCGAGGGCCGGGACTTCGAACGCGGCAAGCTGATCCGCCCGTACTGGTTCGACTGGGCGATCGCCGGACTGGTGATCGAGGAGGCTGAGGCGAAACTCCGCGAGCTTTCCAGCGCCGGCTGAAAGCGGCAGGCGCGCGGGTTTCTCAAAGCCTCAGCCCAAGCGGATGCCGACCGGGCAGTGGTCCGAGCCGTGCACGTGGCAGAGGATGTCCGCCGCGGTGACGCGGTCGATGAACGGCTGGGAGACGCCGAAGTAGTCGATCCGCCAGCCGACGTTCCGTGCGCGGGCGCCGGCGCGGTAGGACCACCACGAGTACGCGTCGGCCAAGTCGGGATACAAGTGGCGGAAGGTATCGGCGAAGCCGCTCTCGAGGAGCTTGCCGAAGCTGGCGCGCTCCTCGTCGGAGAAGCCGGCGGTGAAGCGGTTCGCCTTCGGCCGCGCGATGTCGATCTCCTGATGGGCGACGTTGAGGTCACCGCAGAAGACCACCGGCTTCGTGGCGGCGAGCGAGGCGAGGTAAAGGCGGAAGGTTTCGTCCCACGTCAGCCGGTAGGGCAGCCGGCGCAGCCCGTCCTGGGAGTTCGGCGTGTAGACGTTCACGAGGTGGAAATCCGGGTATTCGAGCGTCAGCAGGCGCCCCTCGGTGTCGTGCTCGTCGATGCCGAAGCCGTGCTTCACCTCGAGCGGCTGTTCGCGGGTGAAGACGGCGACGCCGGAGTAGCCGGGTTTTTGCGCGGGATTCCAGAACGCGTGGTAGCCGGCCATTTCCAGCGGCAGCGTGACCTGCTCGGGGCTCGCCTTGGTTTCCTGGAGGCAGAGGATGTCGGGGCGTTCCGCGGCCACGAATTCGCCGAAGCCCTTGCCGATGACCGAGCGGATGCCGTTGACGTTCCAGGAAATGAGACGCATGGCGCGAGTCTCGGAATCCAGCCGGCATTTGCAAGCCGGTCAAACGAGCAGAATGCAATCGCCGTAGCTGTAGAACCGGTAGCGCTCCGCAACCGCCTGCCGGTAGGCCTCGAGCACCAGCTCCCGACCGGCAAAGGCGCTCACCAGCATGATCAGCGTGCTTTGCGGGAGGTGGAAATTCGTCAGCAAGCCGCCGACCACGCGGAACTCGTACGGCGGGTGGATGAAAATGTCGGTCTCGCCGCTCGCGCCACCTTCCGGCAAGCGCCCGGCGTGCTCCGCGGCCACCGCCTCGAGCACGCGCGTGACGGTGGTGCCGACGGCGATCACCCGCCCGGCGGCATTCGCCCGGCGGGCCGTTTCCGCCGACAGCTGGTACCGCTCGGAGTGCATCACGTGGTCCGCCACCACCTCGGCGTTCACGGGGCGGAACGTCCCCACGCCGACGTGGAGGGTGAGGAAGGCGTGGGGCAGCTTCTCCAGCATTTCCGGCGTGAAGTGCAGCCCGGCGGTGGGAGCCGCGATCGCCCCCTCCTCACGGGCGAAAACCGTCTGGTAACGCTCCCGGTCCATCGCCTCGTCGCCGCGCCCCATGTAGTGCGGCAGGGCGAGGTGGCCGTGACGCCCGAGATCCACCGGCGCGGACCAGCGGATCAGCCGATCGCCATTCTCGAAAACCTCGAGCACCGTTCCTGAAATGCCGCCGACCGTCACGCTGCGCCCGACCTTCATCTTTTTCCCCGGGCGGACGAGGCAACGCCACTCCACCGGCGACAGCCGGTCCAGACACAACAGCTCGATGCCGCCATCGTCGGACATCACCCGCGCCGGAATCACCTTCGTGTCGTTGAGCACCAGCAGATCGTCCTTTCGCACAAACCCCGGAAACTCCCGGAACATCCGGTGCTCGATCTCCCCCGTCTCGCGCCGCACCACCATCATGCGCGAGGCCGCACGCTCCGGGAGCGGGCGCGACGCGATCAGATCCTCCGGCAGGTGGTAGTCGAAATCCCGGGTCCGCAGAGACACGCGGCCTTCTATCCCGGCAGAACGCCCACGCACAAGTGTCGCGAGGATACCGAAATACGCGGGTTTATAAAAGTTCCGTAAAGTTTAAAAATTTCTTGCCGGGTGCGTCCCGGCCTGTCTGACTGCTGTCGTGCGTGCCGGCTCCGGCACGGCGAGCCGATTGCCATGGAGATCCCCCGAACAGGCCGCCGCTCGCTGCGGCGGCGCGACTCCCGCCCTCCACGGAGCGGGATGACCCTGTTGGAAATGACGGTGGTCATTCTCGTTCTGATGTCGCTGATCTCCATTCTCTTCATCGGCGCCACGGCATGGAAGCGCGGCTCGGACCGCGCGGTGTGCATCCTGAACCTGCAGAACGTGCAGAAGGGCGTGCGAAGCTTCGCCAATCTCCATGCCTTCGGCCCCGGAGACCAAGTGACCGGCCTGCGCGAACGGGTGATCGGGCCCGGCAAATTTTTGGAAACCCCGCCCCTGTGTCCGGGCGGCGGCATTTACGAATACGGCGGCGAAGAAGGGCAGGACACGATTCCAACCGTGGGCGTTCCTTACGCCAATTGCTCGTTGGTCACGAGCGACGAGCACCGGCCTTCGAACTACACCGAGTGGTGAGACCCCACGCGATCGCGTGAGTGACAACCCGGCCGGGCCATGAGATCCTCGTGGCGTTCCGAAAAAGCTTTCCCGGCCCGCTTTCAAGGCGAGCCCCCCCTGATTGGTGTTGTGTGTCCGCCCCGGTCGTCCCAACGACCGGGGCGGTTCGTTTCTCCGCGGCTCAAACGCCGGCCGCGAGCTTCCGCCGTTCGTCCGGGGAAAGCTCGCGCCACGCCCCGGGAGCGAGCGGGCCGAGCTGGAATCCGCCGATGGCCGCGCGGACGAGCCGCAGCGTCGGGTGACCCACGGCCGCCGTCATGCGGCGGACCTGCCGGTTCTTGCCCTCGACGAGGGTCAGCCCGAGCCAGGCGGTGGGGACGGACTTCCGAAAGCGCACCGGCGGGTCGCGCGGCGGGAGCGGAGGTTCGCCGGCCAGCTTCACCACCCGGCACGGGCGCGTCCGGTGCCCGCGGATGTCCAGCCCGCCGCGCGCGAGCCGGCGGAGCGATTCGTCGCACGGTTCCCGTTCCACCTGCACCCAGTACGTCCGAGGGTGCTGCCGCGACGGATCAAGCAAGCGGTGGTTGAAGCCGGGCTCGTCGCACAAGAGCAACAAACCTTCGGAATCCAGATCGAGCCGACCCACGGGATACACCTGCGCGGGAAAACCGAACTCCGCGAGCGTCCGCTGCCCGGGGCGGTCCGGCGTGAACTGGGACAGGACCCCATACGGCTTGTGAAAGGCCAGCAGCACGGCGCCAGACTCCCCCGCCCCGAAGGTGCCCCGCAAGCCACTTCCACGCGTCCCGTCCCGGTACGTAATGCCCCGTAGACCCGCCATTGACTAACGGTTCGATCGTGGTTCACTTCCGCGACATGCTGGGAGAACGGTTTTTCAAGTGGGTGGAGCGGCCGGCGGCGACGCGCGTTTACGAGGAGATGCTGAACGCCCTCCTGGACGGCGAGTTCGCCGCGCTCATTCCCGCGGACGCGGTCGAGGTGCGGGAAGACAGGCCGGACGACCACAAGACCGTCATCCACGGCTCTGCCGGAGCCGGCGAGCCGATGGAAGGCATCGTCACCCAGGGTGCCTCGGGCACCGTTCGCTTGCGGGTCTTCCACGGGTCCGGCTTCGACGCGGAGGCGGCGGAGCGCTTCCGGGCGGCGGTCGCCCTCATCGCGGCCCACATGCGGCGCCTGTGCACCGAGCTTTACGACCGGCGGGTCCGCGAGCGCTTGTACCTGACGCGGCGCGAGGCGCAGCTCGCGGCCTTCGTCGTTTACGGGCGTTCCGTCCTTCCCCACAACCCGACGGCCGTCGCCTACTGCGATGCCCATTGGGGCGCGGACGAGACCGAGCACCAGCTCGACGAGGAGCGGGCCGCCGAATTCTGGAAAGTCATCCACGCCTCGTGGCGGAACCCGGTGGACCCCAAGTGGGCGGACGTCACGCTCGATATCGGCGGCGGACCCGTCGAGCTTTCGGGCATCGGGCGCCACGACGGCGGAGCGGTGCTGCTTTTCAATCCGCCGCCGCGGGAGGCGCCGCCGACGGAAATTCCGATGCTCACCCGCCGCCAGCGCGACATCATGGAATGGATTTCCGAAGGCAAGACGAGTGCCGAAGCGGCGATCATCCTCGATATCAGCCCGCGGACCGTCGAGAAACACCTCGAAGCGGTGTTCCAGCGGTTCGGCGTGGAAAACCGGGTGGCCGCGGTGAGGACTTATCTCGACCTCAAGGCCGGGCGCGATCCGCGCACCAGCTCGGCCGGCTGAATCTCAGCGGTTGAGGAGAACGATGCCGGCGTTGAGGTAGGCGGCATAGCTGACCCACGCCAGATAGGGCGCAAGCAGGAAAGCGGCTGGGCGATCCCGTCGGGCGGAGACGCGGATCGTCCAGGCCAGCGCCACCCACAGCAGTGCGAGGATCCCGAGCGCCGCGGACGGCTGTCGCAAGCCGAAGAACACCGGCGTCCAAGCGAGATTCAGCAGGAACTGGAAGGCGAAGAGGGCGAATGGCCGGCGGGCACCGATCGCCAGGAGCCGCCCGGCAGCCCAGCCCATCAGCAGATACAGCACTGTCCAGACCGGACCGAAGATCCACGCCGGTGGCGTGCCCGGAGGCTTCTCCAGATCTCGATACCAGCCGCCATCCCCGGTGCCGACGAGGCCGGAAACCCAGCCGAGGACCAAGCACGCGGCCGCGCCCCCGACCGGCCACCACCAGCGCGCCCGCCGTGCGCCGCCCCCCGCATCGCCGGTACTTGTCATCGCCGGCAGGGTAAACACGATCCGCCCTGTGCGCCAGCAGCCGTCGAATAGCCAGTCCCCCGCCTGCGTCTCGTATCGCATGATGCGCCGGCTCCTCCTCGCCCTCTGCGCCACGTGGCTGGGCTCCTGCGCCGCGGAGCCGGGCGCCTTCCAGTCCGGCGCGTCCTCCACCGGCAGCCGGAAAGGCCCGGCCAACGCAGCGCTCGAACTCCCGCCCGGAGTCGGAGGGTCCGCCCGCCCGCGCCCGCGGTGGTGGCACGGGCCGCGAGAATATCCGGCGCCCGGCTACTACTCGAGCCACCCGGGCTACCGGTGAATCAATAGACGTCGCGCAGGTAACGCTTGTCCTTCTTGAGCTGGGCGACGAAGGCCGCGGCATCCTCGGCGCTCATCTTGCCGTGTTCGCCCACCACCCCGAGCAGGGCTTGGTCCACATCCTTGGCCATGCGCGAGGCGTCGCCGCACACATAGAAAGCCGCGCCGTCCTGCAGCCAGGACCAAAGCTCCGCCCCGTTCTGCAGCATCAGGTGCTGGACGTAGAGCTTCTCCTTCTGGTCGCGCGACCACGCCAGGTCGAGCCGCTGGAGCGTTCCTTCCTGGAGGAACGCGGTGAACTCGTCCTCGTAGAGGAAATCGGTCGCGCGGTGCGGATTGCCGAAGAACACCCAGTTGCGGCCCTTCGCGCCGGTGGCTTTCCGCTCCTCGAGGAACGCGCGGAAAGGCGCGATTCCCGTCCCCGGGCCGACCATGATGACCGGCGTGTCGCCATTCTCGGGCAGGCGGAAGGCCTTGTTCGTGTGGACGAAGACGCCGGGCTCGGAGGCCGCGTCGAGCCGGTCCGAGAGATAGGTCGAACAAATCCCGCCGCGCTTCCGGCCGTGGCTCGTGTAGCGGACAATCCCGACGCACAGATGCACTTCGCCGGGGTGCGCCTTCGGGCTCGAGGCGATCGAATACAGGCGCGGCTGGAGCTTCTTCAGGATGGAGACGAAGTCCTCGGCGTCGGCGAAATCCGCCGGATGATCGATGACCAGGTCGATCAAATCGCGGCCCCAGGAAAAGTTGTCGAAGGCCTTCTTGTCGTCCGCCTCGACGAGCGAGCGGAGGAAAGGCGAGCCACTGCGCTCCTGCCACTTCTGGATCAGCGTCTTGTTGATCGTGCCGATGTCGTAGTGGCTGATGAGCGCCTCGCGGAGCGGCGCTTCGCCGCCCTCCGGCAGGGGGACGCTCGACGGGCGGAAAGGCAGATTGGCGATGATTTCATCGACCACTTCCGGCGGATTCTGCGGATAGACGCCCAAAGCATCGCCCACCTCGTATTCGAGGCCGGAGCCTTCGAGCGAGATTTCCACATGGTGGGTCTCCTTGTCGCCGCCGCGATTCAGGTTGAAATTCCGCAGCACGCGGGACGGGAACGGGTTTTTCTTCGAGTACCCGGCTTCCGCGGGATCCGCCACCGACGTTTCTTCGGCCGGCGCGCCGCCCGCGGGCGCCAACACGGCCATCACGCCGGACGACCACTCGGCGAAGGGAACATCGAAGTCCACGTCGCTGTCGACGCGCGGAAACAACCGCTTCGCCCCGAGGGACTCGAGCCGCATGTCGAACTCGATCCCGCACTTGCAGAAATCCGGATAGCTCGTGTCGCCGAGAGCGAGCACCGAGTAGTTCACGCCCTCGAGCCGCGGCGCGTCGCCGTTGAGCAACCAGCCGTGGAAATCCGCGGCATTGTCCGGGGGCTCGCCGTCGCCGTAGGTCGAAGTGATGAGGAGCAGGTTCTCGATCTTCGGCAGGCGGGCGCGGTCGAAATCCGCCATGTCAGCCACCTCCGGCTCGAAATTCCCCTTCTTGAGGAGCTTGAGCATCTTCTTCGCGAGCGCCTCGGCATTGCCCGTCTGGGAGCCGAAGAGGATGGTGACGGGCACGGCCGGACCGGCGGGCGCGGGCACCTGGCTGCCGGTGGCCAGCAGCTTGGCGAGGAATTCGCCCAGCCATGCGCGCTGCTCGGGCGTGAACGGCGCGTCGTGAGGAATCTGAATCGAGGAGACCATCGTGGGTGGAAGGATGCCGGCCGCAGCCGGGGCGCGGAACATGGGCAGGAGCCGCAAGCCGTTCAAGCCCGTATCGCGCCAAGTCCCGCGGATTTGAGGCGCCGCGCAGCACGCTGATCCTCAGGAATATTTGAGGTTTTTCGAAGGATCCAGTTCGTAATCCAGCGAAAAATAATCCTCCGCCGCCGGCTTGATGTGCCGCTCCATGAGCTTGAGGTGGAACGGATCGTCCAGCGTGACGCGCAGCTTCTCCCGCGAATCGGTCTCCAGCGCGTAAAAAAACTGCCACGGCGATTCCGGATCGACGTTCCGGCCGGAGCGGACGTTGAGCACCTCGGGAATCTTGAGCAGCAACGAGCGGCTCACCCGCACCAACTCCTCGAGAGCGGCTGCATCCACCTCCGGCTTCAACTGCACGAAGACGACGTGGTGGATCATCGGCGGCAGCTCACGTTTTCCAGTTCAGCGCGCCCTTCTTGAGGGCATACACGTAGGCCACCACCAGCACGCCGGCGAAGCCCGCCATGCTGGCCAAGGCCGTCGCGTTCCCGCCCGCGACCAACTCGCGGAACTGGATCGCCCACGGATACATGAAGACCACCTCGATGTCGAAGAGCACGAACAGCATCGCCACCAGGTAGAACTTCACCGAAAACCGCGGGGCACCTTCGCCAATGGGCAACATGCCGCACTCGTAGGCCATGTCCTTCGTGGCGTTGCGCCGGCCCGAGCGACCGAAAACGACGCTCAGGGTGAGCGTGACGGCCGCGAAGCCGACGGCCACGAGGATCTGGAGCAGGACCGGAAGGTAATCGAGGGGCATGGCGGGAAAACGCCGGGGTCTTACCGGCGGGGCCAGGGCTTGGGTAGAAAAAAAACCCGCGCCGGCGGCCGGCGCGGGTTTTTTCGAACTGTCGCTGAAAAGCGAATCAGGCGTCGGCCTGCGCCGCGGCGTAGGCGCTCGAGGCTTCGTGCACGCGGGCGGTGCCCTTGTACTCCTTGCCGATTTTCTCGACGAGGCCGCGGGTGACGAGATTCTGAAGCTTTTCGTAGGCGCGCAGGCGCAGCATCTCCTCGCCGCCGCTCACCGCGTTGCGCAGCTTGAGGTTGTCGAAGACCCGCTCGAACAAGTCGTTGAAACCAAACACCTTCTTTTCCGAAAGGACGATCACAAGCTCGTCGGTGACGTGGTCGGGCAGACGACGCGAGAACCGGGTACGTTTAGTGGTGGTTGCCATAACGCGTGCACATTACCACCCCCCCATTGCAAAAGCCACCCGAAAAACGCGTTTTGGAATGCGAAATGATACGTAGAGGTTTGCAAGCTTTTAATTTCAATTTTTTTGCCGGCCGAATTTCCGGGTTCTCCGGGTGCCGGCTTGACAGGGTCCGGTTTTCTCCCATTCTTCCGCGCCCGCCGCGTCGGAAACGTGGCGCGCTTTCCTGAAACCGCCATGAAAAAGGATCTCCATCCGAAATACAATCCGGTCGTGTTCGTGGACATGAGCACCGGCACCCGCTTCATCACTCGCTCCACCCGCACTTCCGACAAGACGGAGGTGATCGACGGCGTCGAGCACCAGGTGATCACCATGGGCATCACGTCCGACTCGCACCCGTTCTTCACGGGCCAGAAGCAGTTTGTCGACACCGAGGGCCGGATCGACAAATTCCAGAAGCGCTTCGGCGCCGTCCGCCGCGCGACCAAGCCGAAGGTCGGCTGAAAAATCCGCGTGCCAGTTTTCCAACAAAAACGTCCGGCTGCCCGCGTGCAGCCGGGCGTTTTTTGTTCTGGCGCACGGCGGCTCGCGGGGTTTTCTCGCGGCGTGCTCGCCAAACGCATCATTCCCTGCCTGGACGTGACCGACGGCCGCGTGGTCAAGGGCGTCAACTTCGTGGACTTGGTCGATGCGGGCGACCCGGTGGAAGCGGCGATCGCCTACAACGCGCAGGAGGCGGACGAGCTGGTCTTTCTGGACATCACCGCCTCTTCGGACAACCGCGCCACCATGGCGGACGTGGTGCGCCGCACGGCCGAGCACTGTTTCATCCCGCTGACCGTGGGGGGTGGCATCCGCAGCGTGGAGAACATGCGTGAGATGCTGCTCGCCGGAGCGGACAAGGTGGGCGTCAACACCTCCGCGGTGAAAAACCCGGAGCTGGTGGACGCCGGCGCGAAAACCTTCGGCAGCCAGTGCATCGTCGTCGCCATCGACGCCAAACGCGAGGGCCCCGGCAAGTGGGGCGTCTACACCCACGGCGGCCGCACGCCGGTCGGACTGGACGCCGTCGAGTGGGCGAAAGAAGTCTGGCGGCGCGGAGCCGGTGAGATCCTGCTCACCAGCATGGACGCCGACGGCACCCAGGCCGGCTACGACATCGAGCTGACCGCCGCCGTTTCATCGGCGGTCGGCATCCCGGTCATCGCCAGCGGCGGCGCGGGAAATCTCGACCACATGGTGGACGTGCTGGATCGTGGAAAGGCGGACGCCGTGCTCGCGGCGAGCATTTTCCACTTTGGCAAACACACCGTCGGCGAGGCCAAGCGGCACTTCGCCGGCCGGGGCGTGCCGGTCCGGCCGGCGATGAAAAGCGCGGACCGCTGAGGCCCGCCGCAGCCCGTTTATCCTTGCGCCAAGGGGGCGACCGGAAAGAATCCGCGCCCCCCGCCGATTTCCATCATGAGCGAGACCCCTTTTAAAAACGCCGCGTTCGACGAGATCGCCGCGGTTCTCCGTGAGCACGAATCCTTCGCGATCCTCAGCCACGTCCGGCCGGATGGCGACGCGATCGGTTCCCAGCTCGCCCTCGGGGCGTCGCTCATGGCGCTCGGAAAGCACGTCCGCCTGCTCAACGACGACGGACTGCCGGACAATCTGGCGTTTCTCCGCGGGTCTGGAGTGATCGAGACCCCGACCGGTGAGCCGCTCGACGTGGATGTGGGG
The DNA here is from genome assembly GCA_965651855.1 of uncultured Verrucomicrobiales bacterium. Lineage (GTDB taxonomy): Bacteria > Verrucomicrobiota > Verrucomicrobiia > Verrucomicrobiales > Akkermansiaceae > Luteolibacter. The sequence goes on along the minus strand of CBFGTW010000076.1, from coordinate 4,276 downwards.
ATCGCCCTCGACACGGCGACGAAGCCGCGGCTGGGCGAGCGGTCGCTGGCGGCCGCGGCGAAGGCGAAGATCTGGATCAACATCGACCACCACATTTCCAACCCCGGCTACGGCGACCTCAACCACGTGGACGCCAAAAGCCCGGCGACCGCGCAGATCCTCTACGAATTCATCCTGGCGGCCGGGCTGCCGTTGCCGGAAATCACCCGCGACGCGCTCTACGTCGGGATTTCCACGGACACCGGCTCCTTCCAGTATCCGAACACCAGCACGCGGACCTACGAGATCGCCGCGGATCTCGTCCGCCGCGGGCTGGACGTCGGCGAGATCAATTCCGCCACTTACGACAACCATCCCTTCCGCCGCGTGGAGTTGATGCGCGCGCTGCTCAACACGCTCGAGCGCGAGGCCGGCGGCCAGATCGCCCACTGGGAGCTCCGGCAGGAGACGGTGCGGCGCCTCGACCTGTTGCCCGAGGACAGCGAAGGCCTGATCGATTTGATCCGCGCGATCCGCGGCGTGCAGGTGGCGGCGTTTTTCGAAGAACTGCCGGACGGCCGCGTGCGCGTCTCGATGCGCTCGAAGGACCGGCGGATCGATGTCTGTGAAATCGCCCGCGAGTTCGGTGGCGGCGGCCACGCCCTGGCCGCCGGGATCCGCATGGACGGCCCGCTGGAAGCGGCGAAACCACGGGTGCTCGAAGCGATCGCCCGGCGCGTCGCCCGCCATGCCGCCTGACGGGCGGCAACCACGACTTTCCCAAAGAATGACTCCAAATCCCATGCAAGCGGCGGGCCCGAGCGGCGTGCTGCTGATCGACAAGGCCCCGGACATGACCTCGCATGACGTGGTGGCCATCGCCCGCCGTTCCCTCGGCACGAAGAAAATCGGCCACTGTGGAACGCTGGACCCGATGGCCACCGGTCTGCTGATGCTGGTCGTCGGCCGTGCCACCAAAATCCAGGACCTGCTCATGAGCGAGGACAAGGAATACGAGGGCACCATCGCCCTCGGTGCCACCACCTCGACGCAGGACCGCCAGGGAGAGATCTTGGAAACCAAGGATGTGCCGGCGTTTTCCGAGGAGGAAATCGAGGCCGCTTTCCAAGAGTTCACGGGCGCGTTCGAGCAGATTCCGCCGATGGTTTCCGCCATCAAGAAAGACGGCGTGCCGCTCTACAAACTGGCGCGCAAGGGCCAGGAAATCGAGCGCCAGCCGAGGCCGGTCCACGTGACCGGCTACCGCATCACCCGGATCGCGCTGCCGGAAATCGACTTCACGGTGAACTGCTCGAAGGGCTTCTACGTCCGCACCTACGCCCACGACATTGGCGCGCGGCTCGGCTGCGGCGGTCACCTCCAGGCATTGCGGCGCACCCGTTCCGGGAAATTCACGCTGGAGCGCGCCGTCACCGTCGAGACCTTGAAAACCGCCCCGCGCGAGGATCTGCTGCGCGCGATGGTCTCGCTCGCGGAAATTTCCCTGATGCGCGGCGCCTGAACCGGCTCAGCCCAGCTCGCGGCGCAGGGCGGCCGTCCAGCGCTCCACGGTGGGCGCAGGCCGCCCGAGGCCGCGGCGATACCCGCGGAAGAAGGCCACCGCGCTGCCCGGCCCGATGCGGTGGCCGTCGCGCAGGGTCCGCCGGGCGGCGCGCGCCAGCGAGACGACCGACGCTCCCGGCCGGAATTGACCGCGCCACGGCTTGCCCGTTTCCCGGTCGATCAGGACAAGCTCGCCGTCCGGCGCGCGGATGAGGTCCTTCAGGCGCACCGGGTGGAGAAATCCCGCCGCGTGCAGCCGCCCGGTCAGCTCCCCCACCCGCTCCATCAGATGCCGGCGGGCGCGGCCGTCGGACCGATCGTAGAGCGTCGCCACATCCTCACCGGAAACTTCGCGCACGAGAAGGAAACCACGGACCGGCAACCCGAAGCGGCGGATCTCGCCCCAGGCGGCCGCCTCCATCACGCGAAAGCCGGCGTCGCGGAGTTGCGTGGCCATCAGGCCTTCGCGCACCGGCCCGGCGTGCGGACGTCGCCCGCGGGCGAGCAAGCCGATCATCCGCCAACGGGATTCGCCTTCCCGGCGCTTCAGGTAAAAGACGCCGTCCCCGCCAAAATCCAGCCGGCGCACGTCATGCAGGCGGCTGACCGAGACCGAATCGCCGACATTCTCGTGCAAAAGCCGCTCCGGATTCAGGCCGTGCCGGCGAAGGATTTCTCCCAACTGCGGCGGCAGGTGAAGGTCACGGTGCGGGATCGACATGATGCGGCAGCCACGGTGGGCGTCCGGCGCTCGGCGTCTCAAGCAGATTCCGCATATCCACTTGAGCGCGTGGCGGGCGCTGCTCAGCGTCCGCCCGTGTCCGACCTTCCTCCGCCCACACGGCCCGAACCGCCTTGGCGGGCCGGCATGCGGGCCGCGCGCGCGAATCTCGTTCCCGGCCTGCTGGTCCAGGGGATCATGCTCGCCCTGCTGCTGGCGTATTATTTCTATCCGCCGACGACCCGCTGGCTCGATCGTCTCGCGGCGCTCAAGGAGGATTGGGGATACGGCTATTCCGCGCTCGCCGCGGCCATTGCCGGCGCGCTGCTGCCGGAGATCCTGCGGATTCTGGTTTTTCAGAGAGGCCGGCCCGCGGCCGCCAATGTGCGCAATCTCGTCTTCACCCTCCCCTTCTGGGCCGGCATGGGGATGGTGGTCGACTTGCTCTACCGCAGCCAAGCCGTGTGGTTCGGCTCCGAGCCGACGTTCTCCGTGGTGGCGAAGAAGGTGCTCGTGGATCAATTCGTCTACAATCCGCTCTTCGCCCAGCCCGTGACCGTCTGGCTCTACGACTGGAAACACCGCGGCTACTCGCTGCACGGCACGCGGGAGTTTTTCACGGCCCGCTACTACCGCGAGGCGATCGTGCCGGTGCTCTTCGCCGGCTGGGCGGTGTGGTTCCCGGTGGTGGCCATCCTTTATTCGCTGCCGGTGCTGCTGCAGATCCCGATGTTCGCCCTCGCGCTGACCCTGTGGGTGATCCTCTACACGTGGATGAGCGAGCAACGAGCCCGCGGCCGCCGGTGAAGCGGCGGGGAAACTCCGGCCTTCCCCCGGCGGAACGATTCGTTCATGGATCGCGGGACCGTTGAAAAGACCAATGAAGACCCTGATCCACCCCTCCGCCGGCGTCGCCGCGATCCTCCTGGCCGCACCCCTCGCCTCGCAGGCGTTCCCCGTTTCCATCACCGTCGACGCCGGCCGCCCCGGCACGGAACTGAAGCCGATCTGGCGGTTCTTCGGCGCGGACGAGCCGAACTACGCCACCATGAAACACGGCCGCGAGCTGCTCGGCCACCTCGGCGAACTCAAGCCCGACCAAGTGTTCTTCCGCACCCACAGCCTGCTCGTCACCGGCGACGGCACGCCCGCCCTCAAATGGGGATCCACCAACGCCTACACCGAGGACGCGGAGGGCAACCCGATCTACGACTGGACGATCCTCGACGGCATCTTCGACGCCTACCGCGAGAACCGCGTCCGGCCGTACGTGCAGATCGGCTTCATGCCCGAGGCCCTTTCGGCGAAACCCGACCCCTACCGCCACCACTGGCATCCGGGCGCGAGATACGAGGAAATCTACACCGGCTGGGCCCATCCGCCGAAAGATTGGGAAAAGTGGGAGGAACTTGTCTATCAGTGGGCGAAGCACTCGGTGGAGAGATATGGCGAAGAAGAAGTGCTCAACTGGTATTGGCAGACCTGGAACGAACCGAACATCGGCTATTGGCAAGGGACGCGCGACGAGTTCTTCAAGCTCCACGACCACGCGATCCACGCCGTGCGGCGCGCGATCCCGGAGGCGAAGGTCGGCGGTCCGGACGTCGCCGGCGGACCGGGCGGCGATTACCTCGAAAAGTTCATCGAACACTGCCTGCGCGGGAAAAACCACGCCACCGGCGAAACCGGCACGCCGCTCGACTTCGTTTCGTTCCACGCGAAGGGCTCGCCCCGCCACATCGAGGGCCGCGTGCAGATGGGCATCGCCAACCAGCTCCGCGACATCGACCGCGCCTTCGCCGTGATCGCCCGCTACCCGGAGATGAAGGACACGCCGATCGTCATCGGCGAGTCCGATCCGGAAGGCTGCGCCGCCTGCCAAGGGCCCCAGCTCGCCTACCGCAACGGCACGATGTACTCGAGCTACACCGCCGCCTCGTTCCCCCGGAAACTCGACCTCGCGGACAAGCACGGCGTGAATCTCGAAGGCGCGCTCACCTGGGCCTTCGAGTT
>CBFGTW010000075.1:0-21609 GCA_965651855.1 uncultured Verrucomicrobiales bacterium | reverse complement strand
TGGTCCTCAGCACCAGCGCCTACGACCGCACCGCGGCCGGCGTCATCAGCGGCGCGGGCGGCGTGAACCCCGGCATGCTCATGGGCCAGAGCGGCTCGATCGCGGACGGGGATCTTCCGGTCGCCCTCACCGGCCGCGTCTATTGCCATGTCGACGCCAGTTTCGGCCCGATCGAGCCGGGGGATCTGATCACCACTTCCTCCACGCCCGGCCACGGGATGAAAGTCACCGACCACGAACAGGCGCGCGGAGCCATCGTCGGCAAGGCCATGACCGGCCTCGCGGAAGGCCGCGGCCTGGTGCTGGTGCTCGTTTCCCTCCAGTAACCCGCAACGCACCCATTCCCATGAAAGCCACGCTTTTCAGGATCGCCGCGACCGCCTTGGCGACCGCGGCCACCGCCTCCGCCGTCCCGGCCGTCTCCGGCCGGCCGGTGCCGGAACTGACGGACTTCGACGACATGATGACCACCTTCATGGACGACAACAGCATCACCGCGGGAGTGCTCGGAGTCATGCAGGACGGCCGCATCGTCTATCTCCGCGGCTTTGGTGAAGACTACAACGGGGAGGATCTGCCGGAGAACGCGCTGTTTCGCGTCGCCAGCCTCACCAAACCGGTCACCGCCGCCGCGATCCGCCAGCTCGTGGCGGATCCGGCCAACACCAACGCCTTCGACCTCGGGCAAGCGGGCGGCGGGATTCTCAACTTCGCCCCGTGGCCGTCGGTCGGTGACAACCGGCTGGAAAACGTGACCGTCTTCCACCTGCTGAACCACCAAGGCGGACAGAACGTCGACCCCGACGGCGACGGCGTGAACGACATCCCGGACTGGACCTACCGGGAAACGACGATCGCCAGCCAGATGGGGGTGGATTCGCCTCCCGGGCGCGTCGCGACCCTGCGGTTCATCCTCGGCCAGCCGCTCCAGCAAAACCCGGGGAACGGCACCATCTTCGGCACCTGGACGACCGGCCGGACCTACTCGAACTTCGGCTATCTGGCTCTCGGCTTGATGGTGGAACAACTCAGCGGACAATCGTATATCAACTACGTCCGGAGCAATGTTCTCACGCCCCGGATGTGGGTGCCCGCCACCGAGATCCACTCGGGCCGCACCTTCCGTTCCTGGCAGAACGCGCGCGAGCCGCGCTACCACAGCGATGCGGTGGTCGACAACGTTTACGACAACGTCGGTGCGGACGAAGTGGAGCGCCCGTACGGCGGCTGGGACCACGACGCGCGCACCGGCCAGGGATCGATCGTCTGCTCGGCGGCCGCTTACCTGACGTTGGCCGACACCTACCGCGTCGGCTACACCGGGGGCGACATCGGCGAGCCGCTCGCCGACTTCCCGATCCCGGCGAACCGCAAACCCGGCCACACCGGTTCCATGCCGAGCGGGACGAACAGCGCCGTGACCCAGCGGCCGGACGGCTACCGGATCTTCGTCGCCTTCAACCGCACCGGATCCCCGAACCTCGCCGGGGCCATGAGCGGGATGATCGACGCCTACCTCGACAACAACCTCGTTCCGGTCATCAACCGTACGTCCGATGGGTTCTGGACCGAGCCCAGCGGCGGCGCCGGCTCCAATGTCGGCGGCTATCACCAGCCGTTCCACTCGTTCGGCGAAATGCTCGCCAAGACCGAAAGCGGCAGCAGGATCCGGCTCAAGCCCGGCAGCTCGGACTGGACCGGCAAGATCGGCAAGCGCCGCCGCTTCGACGCGCCGCTGGGACCGGCGACCATCGGCAAGTGACCGCATTCCCCGGGCCGCTGGCGCTCTCCCCACGGAATCCCAGGGCCAGGCATCTCCGGATGCCTGGCCCTCTCGCCTTGGGGCGAGCGGCTTGGGACCGCCGGTCCCGCGGATGCCGGAATCGCGGTTGTCTCGAACGGCCGCCGGTCCATCATTCCGTCATGGACGAAGTTGAAACCGAAGGCGTGTGCGACCGCTGTGGCGCGGCGACGAAGATCCGCTTCGGGGATCTCTGGATCTGCGAGTCCTGCTATGCCGCGGCCGCGTCGTGCTGCACCGAATTCGAAGTTGGCGAGGAGGATGAAAAGACGGGATGAGCCGGATCAGTTCAAGGTGTTGAGACTGCCATTGATGTCGATGGTGCGGTCGATGCTGAAGGTCACGTGGGCGAGCCGCTCGGGCGCTCCGCCGTGGAAGGGAGTGACCGTCAGGATCTCGACGGTGTAGGTGCCGTCCTCCGCGAGATGGGGCGCGAGGTCACCGATCGGAAGCAGGGCGTTTTGCGGAACGCTGGCGTCCTTGTAGCTCACGGCGGTCTTTTCGAGCACCGCGCCGACCGTCCCGAGCTTTTCGGAACCCTTGTAGACTTGGCCGTAGACGCTGGCTCCAGGATAGATGTCGCGCACCGCGACGCTGCCGAACTGCGGCACGCCGCGATAGATCCGGCCCTCCTCGATGCCGGTGATGGTGGCGCGGGCGACCGGCCAGATCTTGATGCTCGCGGAGGCAAGCTCGCCCAAGGTGGAGGCGATGTCGGGGTGGATGTAGGCGGTGAAGGTTTCCTCGCCCACGGCGCGCGTCGGCAGGTCCACCGGCAGTCGCTGGTAGATCGGCGAGTCGACGAACGTCCCGTTCCGCCGGAACGTGAACGAGTCGGCATACTCGCCGCCGTTGCCGGTGGGGACATAAGTGGTGGCGTCGTAGGATTGGTAGCCGCGGACCAGCTGCACGGATTTGGCGAACTCCGGAACGTCCGGCCCTTCGCGCAGGTTGCTGACGGTCACGCGGATGCCGTACGGCCGGTCCGCGCGCGTGCGGGCGGGGACGGCGGGATCTTCCGAAAGCGCCTCGATCGTCACCGTGGGCATGAACGTGCCGACGGTTTTCTCGTCGAGCTTGAGCAGCTGGCTCACGTTGTTCTCGGTGACCGTCGTGAAGAGCTGGAAGACGGCGGTTTCCGCGGTGAGCGGGTTCGAGACCACCTGTCCGGTGTCGCCGTTGATCGGGATGTCGATGGCCACGGGGTTGCCGTTGACCGTCTGGATCTGGCGGATGAAGTCGCCGCCGCGGGCCGCTGCGGCGAGCAGCGGGAGAAGGGCGAGGAGGCGCAGGGAAGTTTTCATGGAAGGGAAGGGTGGAGCTCAACCGGCGTTTTCGGCCGCCGGAGCGGGATGCACGGAGATGGGATTGCCCTGGAGGACGGCGATCAGCATGCGGCCCTGCCGTCGGGCGGCCTCGAGCTTGGCCTGGTCGATCGGTTTCGCGCCGGAAGCTTGTTCCAGCGTCACCTCCAAGGTAGCGATCTCGGCGCGGTGGCGGGTGCGGAACGAGAGCCAATCGAGCAATTCACCTTGGATCCCGTCCACGACGCTTGCCGTGGCTGCCTCCGGCAGGTGGAGAATCGCGCCTTTCGGCACGACCACCGTGTTTTCGCGAATCGCGATGAACTCGGACATGGTCCGCGCGTCGAACGTTTCCCGCTCCATGTCTTCAGGCGCGAACCCGCCAAAGGCGCGCTCCTGTTGGCGGGCGAGCAATTCGTCGTCGCTGGTGCTGGCGGCGGCCGGAGCGGGCAGGTCCGGCGGCAGGAACTGCGGGCCGTAGCCCCCGGCGAAGGCGATGCCGGCGAGGAACGGAGAAATCACGAACAATTGGAGAAGTTTCATGGCGGGAGATGAGTTGAACTTGTCGGTCTCAGTTGCCACCGCCCATGACCGTCTCGAAGCCCGGATTGTAGCCGGTGAACGGAGGTGTCTCGCCCTTGCCGCCGCCGCTGCGATCGATCTCGTAGCCGACGCCGGTGACCGAGCCGCGCACGAGGACGTCGCTGGTGACGTGAAGCTTGCCGGTGGGCCGGGCGCTCGTGGCATTGCACTCGGCCACGACGTAGAAGTAGCCGCTCGGATTGCGGTTCACCCATTTCTCGCCGTTCTCATTTTCCGCGGCCAAGTGGAAGCCGATGCTCATGCTGATCTGGTTCCACTTCGGCCGCTGGAATTCCCAGGTGTCGCCATAGAGCCGGACGGCGCCGGTGGTGGCGCCGAGGCGATCGCCCCAGACCTCGAGTTTTTCCGGATAGAATCCACGTCCTTCCGTGTCCACGCGGAGTTTCACCGCCGAGTAGGACGTGACGAAGCCGCCGAGATTGCCCCACTCCTTTTTGCCGGACCGGTAGCGCTTCTGTGGATCGGCGGCGTCGACGGAGGCGTTCGACATCTGGTCACCGAGCGTGAGCACGCCGGCCACGCCATAGATCTTGTAGTTGTCGTAGTGGCCGAGCCAGTGGCCGGTGCCCATGCCGTAGGAGTTCAGGAGCTGGGCGGACTGCATGCCCGGCGCCCAGCACCAGACGTTGGCGCCGGTGTTGGCGGACGCACCTGCCGCGAAGCAGGCGGAAAGAATGGCCGCGAGGGCCTTCGCGAGGGGGTTCATGGCGGGTTGCAAGGGGAGGGGAACTGCGGGTGCGGAACGAAACGTGGGGACCTTCGGATTCCGCATCCGGGCGACGAGGGGACCGTCACCCGGACGCAGCCAGACTAGCACCATTAGGCAAACGGAAAATTACGCGATGACGTAGCTCTGCGGCGATGCTCCCACGAGCCGGAGGGGCGGTTTCAAAACCGCGGCGCCATCACAGCAGCCGCTCGACGAAGGCCAGCGCCGGCCCGCGCTCCGTGATCCGGCCTTCGAGCTGCTCGGTTTGCACGGCTTCGAGCAGTTCCTTGAAACGCGGACCCGGCTCGAGGCCCATCCCGATCAAATCGCGCCCCGTGACCAGCGGCGGCGGGATCAACGGCTCGGCGGCGAACTCCGCCTCCTTGGCCTGCAGGAATTCATAGTTGTCCGTGAAGCCGTTCGACGATCCGCAGTCCACGCGGTGCAGCTCCATTTCCTGCGGAAAGGTCGGCGTGGCCATGAAGCGCTTCAGCTTGGCCGTGCGCATCTGCTGTACGTTCATGAACTGCATGTGGCGCGCGACCATCGGCACCACGGCGTCGATCACGTGATTCGGGTAGCGTAGCCGCCGCAGGATCGCTTCCGCCATTTCCGCGCCGAGGGCGTCGTGGCCGTTGAAGCGGATCCGGCCGGCGACTTCGTCGTAAGTCCGCGTCGGCGGCTTCGCGATATCATGCAACAACACCGCGAGGCATAACTCGAGCGGCGCGTCCACCGCCAGCATGTCGAGCATGATCCGGGTGTGCGTGTAGACATCGCCCTCCGGATGCCATTCCGGCGGTTGCTCGCAGCCGATCAGCGCCAGCACCTCGGGCACGATGTGGCGGATCAGGCCGCTCTCCACCAGCAGGTCGAGCCCCGCGGCGCGACGCGGGCTGGTCAGGATCTTCGAAAACTCGTCGCGGATCCGCTCCGGCGAGATCTTCGCCAGCAGGTCCGCGTTTTCCGCGAGCGCGGCGGCGGTCTCCGGTTCGATCGAAAACCCGAGCGTCGTGGAAAACCGCACCGCGCGCAGCAGCCGCAGCGCGTCCTCGCGGAACCGGGCGTGCGGCTCGCCGATGGCCCGCAGCACGCCGGCCCGCAGGTCGGCCAGGCCGCCCACGTAATCGACCACCTCGCCCGTCTCCGGCCGCTCGAAGAGGCCGTTCATCGTGAAATCGCGGCGCATCGCGTCCTCCTCCGCGGTGGCGAAGGTGACGCTCTCCGGCCGCCGCCCGTCCTTGTAGCTGCCGTCGGTCCGAAAGGTGGCGATCTCCACGTGGTGGCCGCGGTGCTTGGCGATCACCACACCGAAGTGCGCGCCCACTTCGTTCGAGCCGGGGAAAAGCGCGGTCACCTCCGCGGGCGTGGCCGAGGTAGCGATGTCGTAGTCCTGCGGCATCCGGCCGAGAAGGCGGTCGCGCACGCAGCCGCCGGCGAAAAGCGCCTCATGACCCGCGGCCACCAGACGGCGGGCGAGTTCCAAGGCGGCATCCCGCGGCGACATGCGCGCACCATCGCGGCTGGCAGCCCGTGGATCAAGCGCCGGGGATGGACTCGATCACGCGCGTCTGTCCGGAAAGCATCCTTCTCCGCTTCTGGACGATGGCGATTAGAAAGAAGAAGCAAAACAGCGGGCCCGCCAGGTAGCACGTGAGCTGGATCGACTGACTGACGAGGATCGAGACGGAGGCATCCGGATACCACCCCGCCGGGTAAAGCGGTCGCCCGCTCGTCCAGCTCCAGAAACCGGCGGCGAGACCGGCCGCTTCGGTCGCGAGGATGAAAACCGGCAGCGTCTTCAAGAGTTCCGCGGGAGCCAGCTTCGGCAGTGGACCGGAGCGTGCGGCGAACAAGGCGGCCACTCCGAGCACGAGGCCCGGACCGATGGTTCCGCGGAAGGCCCAGGCCGTCGCCAGCAGCGTGAGATCATCGATGTTCCAAAGCGGCGGATGATGAACGGTGAAATGTTCCGGCGCGATCCGGATCAGATACTGATCGTGGAGGATCGACCACAAGAAGACCTCGAGCCAGACGCCGAAGACGATGGCATAACTCACCGGCCGTTTCTCGTCGATGAGCTTGAACCGCCGCACGGAACCCAAGCTGCGGCGCGGCCGCTCGTGGGGCAAGGCCGCTCATTCCTCATCCCGCACTTCTTCCGGCGCCGGGTGATCGGCTCCCGTGCCGGTGGTGCCGAGCGAACCGCCCGGGGTGCGTTCGTGGACCGTGCCCACACCTTCCTCCTCGGCTTCCTCGCCCTGGCAGGCGGTGAGGGAAAATGCGGGCAGGGCGAGGACGGCCGGCAGCCACAGGAGTCGCGCGATGTTCATACGTCCGCGGCTCGCATTCGCCGTGCCAGCGCCCGATGCCCGAGATTATCGCGCGCGCGACGGTTCAGCGGCCTTCATTCTGCACGGCCGCGCTGCAATCCGCGAGTGGCAGTCGGGCGGTGAACACGCTCCCTTTTCCAGGCTCACTGCGGACCTCGACGGCACCGCCTTCCGCCGCCGCGGCCGACCGGCAGATCGCGAGCCCCAGACCGGCGCCGCCGCTGGATTTCGTCCGCGAGGGATCGGTCCGAAAAAACCGCTCGAAGACATGCGGCAGCGCGTCCGGGGGGATGCCCGGACCGTCGTCCTCCACTTCCAGCACGGCCTCGTCGCCAGCGGCCGAAACGCGCACCAGCACGCGGCCGCCCGGGCGGTTGTGGTGGATCGCGTTGGAGAGCAGGTTGCCGACGATCGATGCAATCCGCGCCTCGCTTCCGAGCACGATCGCCGGATGCAGCTCCGTCTCGATCCGGCAGCCGGCCTCCCGCGCCAGCGGCTCGAGTCGGCGCGCGTGCTCCGCCGTCACCGCGGCGAGGTCGAGCCGTTCGCGTTCGGTTTTCTCCGCGTCCGCGTCGAGCCGGGCCAGCTCCAGCAGGGCCGCCACCAAGCCGCGCATCCGCTGCGCCGAATCCAGGCAATGTTCCAGCGACTCGCGGTATTCCGCCGCGCCGCGTTCCCGCGCGAGCGTCGTCTGCGCTTCGGAAATCATCAGCGCCAGCGGCGTGCGCAGCTCGTGGGAGGCGTCGGACGTGAACCGCACCTGCTGGGCGAAGGCCTCGTCGAGCCGCGCGAAGGTGTCGTTCAAAACGCCGGCCAACTCGCCAAGTTCGTTGCGCGGCTCGTCGATCGCGATCCGCTCGCCCAGATCGCCCTCCGCGATGCGCCGCGCCGCCCGGCCGATCTCGCGCACCGGTCGGAGCGAACTCGTCGTGATCCACCAGCAGCCGGCGAGCCCCACGGCGAGCACGCCGATGCCCGCGGCCCAGAGCCGGATGCGGTCGCCGCGCAGTCCGCCCAGCGCACGCTCGGTGGACGCACCCACCATCACGACTTCGCCCGGCGGAGTGACGAGATGGAGTTCGCGGAATTCGCCGCGCGTGCGGGCTCGCGGCCGTCCGCCGGTGCGCGTCGCCGCCGGACGTTCCAGCCGCCCGGCCTCGATCCCCCCCGACTCGAGCAGCATCCCGCGGCGGTGCCAGATGGCGAAGTGAAAACCGGCGGCCTCGAACTGATCCCGCAGCGCCTCGGAAATCTCGACGTCGCGGACCCGCCGCGGCGGCTCGCCCGGCCGATCGGGCGGCGGCCCGCGGAAGGGCCGCCCGAAGCCCGTGCCCGGCGGGCCGCCGGCGCTCGATGGCGGCGGCCGGCGCAGCTCGCGGGACAAGGTGGCCAGCGCCGTCTCCAGTTCCTCGTCGAGCTGGCCGAGCAGGCGGACCTTCTGCAGTTGGTACGCGGTGAAGCCGAAGCCGCCCAACAGCGCCACCAGCAAAAGGCCGAGCCACAGCAGCAGCCGCCAACGGATCGTGCGCGGGAAGTTCATTCGACGAGATAACCTTGGCCGCGGCGCGTCATGATCAAGTCCTGGCGGAGTTTCCTGCGGATGGAAAAGACATGCACGTCGAGGAGATTCGACATGGTGTCCGCGTGCTCGTCGAAAAGATGTTCATACAACTCCGTGCGGGCAACCACTTGGCCCCGGTGCATGGCGAGATATTCCAGGATCGCATACTCCCGCGCGGTGAGCGGGACGGCGGTTTCGTCGCGGGAGACCTGCTTGAGGTTCAGGTCGAGCCGTACGTCGCCGATCTCGATGACCGGCCGCGGCTGGCCGGCATGGCGGCGGATCACCGCCCGCAGCCGCGCCAGCAATTCCGGGAGATCGAACGGCTTCACCAGATAGTCGTCGGCCCCGCCGTCCAGGCCGCGGACGCGGTCGCGCGTGGCGTCGCGCGCCGTCAGCATCAGGACGGGCGTCGGCTTTTTCTCGCGCAGCCGCGAGAGCACCTGCCAGCCGTCAAGGCCGGGGAGCATCACGTCGAGGACGATGGCGTCGTAGTCGTTTTCCCGGGCGAGCCGCAGCCCTTCCTCGCCGTCGTCCGCCGTGTCCACGGCGTAGTTTTCCTCGCGCAGCGCCCGGGCGAGGTTGCGCAGCAGTCCGGGTTCGTCTTCGACCACCAGTAGTTTCATCGGCGCCTCAGCATGACGGCGGCATCATTAAGACATCATGAAGCCGTGGAGCGAAAAGTTTTCCCAAAATTCTTTTCCGTTAACCGCAGCTTAATCGACCGCGCGATACGGTGGCGCCGAACCAGCGGAAATCCCGCTGCAAGCGAAACCGAAAACACAGACATGAAAACCACCCGATACACCCTGATGCTCGCGCTGCTGGCAAGCGCCGCCGCCACCGCCCAACGCCCCGACGGTCCGCCGCCCGGTCCGCCCGGGCCTCTTCCGATCCTCGCCGCGCTCGACGCGAACCGCGACCGCAGGCTCGACGCCGCCGAGATCGCCGCCGCCTCCGAAGCGCTGCTCAGGCTCGACAAGGACGGCGACGGAGCGCTCAGCCGCGAGGAACTCCGCCCGGCCCCGCCCGAGCGGGCGGAGGATGCCGGGAACGCCGACGAGGAACGGGAACGCCGCCGCCCCCGCCGCGGTCCGTCGCCGATCCTCCGCGCGCTCGATGCCGACCGCGACGGCGCACTCTCCGCCGAGGAAATCCAGAACGCCCCGGCCGCCTTGGCCAAACTCGACAAGAACGGCGACGGCGAGAACACCCCCGACGAAGTCCGTCCCGAACGCCCGGAGCGGCCGGAAGGCGGTCGTGGCGAAGGCCGCGGCCCGCGCGGAGGTCCCGGAGGTCCCGGAGGTCCCGGAGGTCCTGGCGGCCGGCCGTTCTGAGCCACAGGCGGTTCATGGCAGCGGGCGGATGGGAGAAATCTCCCGTCCGCCCGCTTTTTGGTCGCGTGGGGCGCGGATCTCAGCCAGCTTGGCTCGATGATGGCCCGAGCCTCGATTTTCCTGCTCTTTGGCACACTGGTACTGCCGGTCTACGGGAACGGCGGTGGATATATCTTGGGCGGCGTGGATCGCACCGGGAATCTTGCCGGGTTCGTTCCGGAAGAGACCGACAAGATCCGGATCGTGGACGAAGTGCTGACGGTGACGTTCGGCCCACGGGAAGCGGAGGTGGACGTGCGTTACTTGATGCGAAACGAAAGCAGCAAGCGGACAACGGTGCGCTTCGGCTTTCCGGTGGAGGAGACATTCGACCAGAATCTCGTGTCGATCGAGGGCGCCGCTCAATTTCCCGCGTCGGATCAGCCTGCCTACTGCCGGGATTACACCATTTCCGCGGCAGGGAGCCCCCTCGAGGCGGTCTGGGAGGCGGAGCATCGGCAGGCGGGCGACGGGCGCTTCGCCGGCCTGGACGGTTGGCTTGTCTCGCGGATGAAGTTTTCGCCCGGAGAAGAAAAGCCGGTGGCCATCCGTTTCAAGAGCCGCTATTCCCGCGAAGAGTGGTTCGTCAGTGAGAACACATCGCTCTCGCCCGCCATCTTCAGGTACCGCTTGTCGACCGCGGCCTGCTGGGCGGAAACGATCGGCAAAGGCCGGATCGTGCTGGAAGCCGCCGGCATTCCCGCTCACCAAATCAAGGTGCTCAAGCCGGTGAACCGCTTCAAACGAGAGGGTGATCGCTGGGTGTGGGAATTCGAGGATCTGGAGCCGACCCTCGCGGACGATCTCGAGATCGAAGTCCGGCCGGCGCGGCGGGGTTTTCGCGAGGTGAGCCGTCCGGAGAGCGGCGAATCGGTGGCGGAGGTCATCGAGGAGGACGGGAAATGGTCCATGGTCCATTCCAACTACAAGGTGAGCGCCAGCTCGACGCTCCCGCCGGAACCCGGCCACAGCTATGAAGCCGACCAGGTGAAGAGCTTGTTCGACGGTGTTTGGGCGGAAGGCGCGCCGGGACCCGGCGCCGGCGAATGGCTCGAGCTCGAGCCGTTGGTCGCGAAGCCGCTCCAAGCGATCTCTCTGCTGCCCGGCTACGCATCAGGGAAAGATTTGTTCCTGGCGAACGCCCGGCCGAAGCGGGTGCTGGTGGAGCTCAACCGCGAGCACCGGTTCCATGCCGATGTGGAAGATCGCCCGGACGAGGTGGAGATCCACGTGATCGGCTACAACAAGCCGGTCGAGGTCGTGCGCCTGACTTTCGAGGAAGTGTGGCCGGGCCAGCGCCACGAGGATCTCTGCATCTCCAGCATTCAGCTCCATGTGGCGCTCGACAAGAAACCGGAGATCCAGCCGTCTCGCTGAGATCCTGGTCCTCTGGTTGGCGGGAGCGGTGGCGCTGACGGCCTCGCCGCAACTGCCGGTCTTTCTCGCGGACAACCACGGCGAATCGTTCGCGTGGATCGCCCGGAACTTCGACCTCGACCGCCCGCATGTGCTCGTGCTGGTGGATGCCCATTCGGACGCCTCCGCCGCGGAACGGTCGGACGAAATCCGCGAGTTGATCCGTCGGGTGCCGGACGAGCAGGCCCGGACGCAACGCCTGCGCGAATTGCGGAGCAATGGGCGGGTCCAAGCCTTCAACTGGATCGAGCCTCTCATGCCGCGCCCCATCGACCGCGTTCATTGGCTCGCGGCAGTGGATGCGGAGCCGGCGAAGCTTCGCGCGCTGACGGCGGATGCGGTCGCGCTGCTCGACGGGCGGCTGGAGGTGGAGCCGCGCTCGGTCGAGTCGCTCGCGGACCGGTGGGAGACGTGGAATCTGGCGGCTTTCGAGGCGTGGTCAGCGGGCGCCGCGCCGGTGATCCTGGGCTTGGATCTGGATTTCTTCAGCGGGATGCCGCGGGACACTCGCGAGGAATACTTCGCGCGGATCTGGCAGCGGACGATGACTTGGCCAGGGCTGGAAGGGATCGCCGTCGCCGTCTCGCGTCCTTGGCTGCGGAACGATGCGGAGGCGGAAGCGCTGGTCTCACTGGTTCTCGAGGCGGTCCGCCACACCCGCGGTGCGGTTCTCGAGATCAAGACGGAGATCGACCGCTCACCGGACGACTCGCTGAAGGCGAGGGAAGCGGCGGAGGCAGGTGTCCCGCTGCCTCGTTGGGATCTTGCGACGACCGGGCCGGGCCTGAGAGCCCGGCTTGCAGCTCTCGGTGAAGGAAGCGCGCGATCGGCCGATGACGAAGTCTCGCTTTTGGGAGATGAACCCCAGCCAGTGCCGGAAATCATCGCCGTCGATGGTGAGATCGATTGCGACGGCATTTGGCGGTTCCCCTGCGGCGCCACGCCGGTCCTGCGTCTGCGGGCTCCGGCGGAAGGCACGGGCAAGGTCCGCTGGTTCCGGCTCGAGCCGGCGGCCACCGCTTGCGATCTGCTGCCGGGAACGCAGCTCGGAAAAGGATTCGCCAGCGACCCGGTGCGCTGGATCCACGAGGTGCGGACGCTGCTGATGGAGACGACGGATTTTCAACTCGCTCCGGACGTTTGGTGCGGCGGGCCGGGCCGCTACCGGATCACCGCGGAGTACGAAACGCCGTCCGGCTGGCTTCCGGCCGGCACGATCGAACTCCGGCTGCGATCCGGGGATCGATTCCGCGGCGCGCTGTCGGAGTGTTTCAAGATGCCCTATGTCTTCGGCATCGCCGCCGTGCGGGAAGGGGAGCTGACGGGCGTGGAATCCGGCTGGGGCGCGGATTGCGCCAATCTTCTGATCCATGCCTGGCGGCGCAACGGCTTGCCGATCAGGTGGGGCGATCCCGGAGTGCTGCGAAGCCAGCTCGCGACAAAAGCGGAAAACGTCCGGCTGGCCGACCGCGTCAGGATTTCAAAGGACGAGATCGAAGCAGGTCTCGCGATCGATTTCGGACAGCACGTCGCGGCCGTCTGGGAAGATCTCGAACCTGTCGGCGAACTGGGCGGGAACGATCTCGTCATACATCATATCGGCGGTTTCCCGGAAATCATCGATCTGGCGACGCTTGCGGAAACGCGGCCGGCTTTCGCGCTGCGTGTGCCGCCGCGGGGCGCCACGTGTTGCGTGGCCTTGGCCGGTGACGTGGTGCTCGCCGGAGAATCCCTGGAGGTCCTGGATGATTTCAAACGCGGAGATGCGGACCTGTTCCTGGTGAACCTGGAAGGCATACCGTCTCTGCTGGAACCGGAACAGAGGAGGCGCTTCGACTTCAGGTTTCCCGAGGAGCGTTTGGGTTTGCTCGGCGAGTGGGGAGTGGACGCGGTTTCGCTGGCGAACAATCACGCGCTCGATGCCGGGGCCGCGGGGCTTTTGGAAGGGTTGGCCGCCATCCGCGCGCGGGGAATGGCTGCATTCGGCGCCGGCGCGAACGTGGCGGAAGCCTGCCGGCCTTGGCGGGTGGAACGGCGTGGCGTGAAACTCGCGGTTTTTGGAATCAGTTGCGTGGGCGGGGGCTTGGCAGGGCCGGACAAAGCTGGAATCGCCGGCTTGCCGGACCACAGGGAAACGCTGGAATTGGAGTTTGCCCGTGCGCGCGAAGCGGGGGAGCGGATCATCGTCCTGCTTCATGCCGGCGACGAGTATTCGAATCGCGTGAACGCCGGGCAGCGGCAGTGGGCGGCGTGGCTCGCGTCTCGGGGTGCGCGCGTCGTCGCGGGTTCGCATCCGCACGTCGTCCAGCGGGAGGAGCGTCACGCCGGCGCGCTCATCCTGCATTCGCTCGGAAACGCCGTTTATCCCGCGGCGCTCAAGGGCGCGGATTCCGGCGTGGTGCGGCGGGTGGAGATTCCTTGAAGGCCGGGCGGTTGCAAACCGCCGCCGCGTCAGCTTTCCGCCTTGGGGGCGGTCTTTTTCTTCGGCTCGCGGGGTTCGAACTCGAAGCCGATCTTGCCGGTGGCGGTGTCGAAGGTCAGGCGGGCGTCGAATTTCCGCTTGGTGCGGTTCGAGACGAAGCCGCGCAGGAGGTCGGTCTTGCCCTCGTGGAGAAGCTTGATCGCCTGGTCCGCGGGAATCTCGCGCTGGAGGATCGAGCGGCCGATGCGGATCCCATTCGGGTCATTCTTGGTCACGACCGACGGCACGTGATAGGCCTTCTCGGACTGGTAGATCTGCACTTGCCGGCCATCCGGCAGCGAGGTCTCGCCGATGAGGTTCTCTTCGCTCAACTCGACGGTCGCCTCCTCGTCTTTTTCGAAGACGAAGTTCACCTTGAACTTGTCGTCCAGTTCGAGCGCGGCGTCGAAGGGCTTGTTGAACTTCGATTTGAAACCCGTGAGCGGACCGACAAATTTCTTGCTGAACAGCTCCGCGGCTTCCTCTTCCGTGATGAGGCGGCCGGCAATGTATTTCTTCGCGCGGAACCCGCAGTCCGGCTCGCGGCACTCGTAGGTCGCGTCCGTCTGCTTGAGCGCGGGCGCGCCGCACTTCGGGCAGGCGACCTTCAGGTCCGGGAACGCGCGGTTCTTCGCTTCCTCGGCGAGCTTGTGGGCCTTGGCGACGATCTCGTTCGTGTAGGAGATGATCTCCTTCATGAATTCGCCGCGCCGGAGCATGCCTTGCTCCATCTGGCGGAGCTTGTATTCCCAGTCCCCGGTGAGCTTGGGCGAATACAGCCCCTCGATGTCCATCTGCCGGACCAGCGAGACGAGCCGCATGCCGGTGGGGGTGACGTGCAGTTCGCGGCCGTCGCGGGCGATGTATTTTTGGGCGATGAGACCTTCGATGATCGCGGCGCGGGTGGCCGGGGTGCCGAGGCCGCGTTCGGACATGGCCTCTCGCAGCGCCTCGTCGTCCACCAGCTTGCCCGCGCCTTCCATGGCGGAGAGCAGGGTGGACTCGGTGAAACGCGCCGGCGGCTTGGTCTGCTCGTGGATCACTTCGATGGCGTCCACACTGGCGGTCTCGCCCGCGGTCACACCGACCAGCTCGTCCTTGCCGGAAGCCACGCCGGGCCGGCGGCCGTAGACCTCGAGCCAACCGGGCTTCACCAACACCCGTCCATCGGTGCGGAAGGTGTCCGTCACGTCGGCGTGCTCGATCCGGGTGAGCCGCGTGGTCTGTTCGAACTCCGCCGCCGGATAGAACACGGCGATGAAGCGCTTCACGATCATGTCGTAAACCTTCTGCTCGGTGTCGCTGAGCTTGGCGAACTTGCCGGTCGGGATGATCGCGAAGTGGTCGGAAACCTTTTTGCTATCGAAAACCCGGCGCGATTTCACCAACCGCGGGCCGCTCTCGTCCTTTCCGGCGAGCACCGCCTGGGCGAAGCGGGCGACGTCGAGATCGCTGTTGCCGACGTCTTGCATGGTGGTGCGGACGTTGCCGGTGTAATCTTCCGGAAGATACCGCGAATCCGTTCTCGGATACGTGATCATCTTGTGCTTCTCGTATAGCGCCTGGGCGATCTGGAGCGTCGCCTTCGCGGAAAACGGCGCCTCGCGCTGGAGCGTCGTGAGATCGTAGAGCTGCGGCGCGATCTGGCTCTGCGCCTTCTTCTCCTCGGTGACGACGCCGGATTTCCCCGTGCAGCGGTCGCGGATCGTCTCGGCCAGCGGCTGCTCCCAGATCCGCTCCGGACGACCGTGCGGGTTCGCTTCGCTCTTCTTCCAGTTCTCGTCGATCCACTTGCCGAGGTACTGACCGGCGCTGACGCCGAAGGTGGCGTGGACTTCGAAGTACGGCGTGGGCTTGAAGGCCTGGATCTCCGCCTCGCGGGCGGCGAGGATCGACAGCGTCGGCGTCTGCACCCGGCCGGCGGCGGTGATGTTGAAGCCGCCGTGGCGGGAATTGAAGCAGGTGAGGGCGCGGGTTGCGTTCAGGCCTACGAGCCAGTCGGACTCCGACCGGCACTTCGCCGCATCCGCCAGCGGTCGCATTTGCTCGTCGGTCCGGAGATTTTCCCAAGCCTCGATGATCGAGTTTTGGGTCATCGATTGCATCCAGAGACGCTGCACCGGTTTGTCGATGCGGCCGATCTCCATGATATATCGAAAGATGAGTTCACCCTCGCGGCCGGCGTCGCAGGCATTGACGATGCGGTCCACGTCCTTGCGCTTCGCGAGCTTGAGCACCTGCTTGAGCCGCGCCTCGGAATCCGGGATCGGATCCAGCTCGAAGCGGTCCGGAATGGCCGGCAAGACCTCGAACTTCCACGGCAGCTTCTTGCCATTCGGGCCCATCGGCATGCGCAGTTCCACGAGATGGCCCACGGCGGAAGTGATGATGGCGCTGTCGTTCTCGAAGTACGAATCGCGGCCGGAGCCCTGCTTCTCGAACTTGCCGAGCGGCTTGGCGAGCGCGCGGCTGAGGTCGGTCATGACGCTGGGCTTCTCGGCGATGATGAGTGTTTTTCCCATGGAAATTTCGAATGCTTCGGAGCGTGTGGAGGCAGGGACTAGGCAGGAGAAATCCGCCTTGGCAAGGGGATTCCGGATTTCGCGGCGTCGTCCGCCGTTTCCCCGGAAGCGGCGGCGGACGCGATCATCGTCTGACGTAACGGAACCCGGGCAGCGCCCGCACCAGGCGGCGCAGCTCGAGTTTCATCAAGGTGGAGGTCACGCTCGAGGGCGGCAGGCCGGTGCTCTCGATCACACGGTCCACCGGAGTCTCGTCCGCACCGATCGCGGCGAAAACCGCGGCTTCCTCATCCGGCAGCTCGGGAACGTCGGACGCTTCCTCCGGCGCGGCGGCCGCCCGGGCGAACGGCAGCTCGCCGAGGTCGTCGAGGATGTGGCTGGCATCAGCCACCAGCGTCGCGCCCTCGCGGATCAGCTTGTGGCAGCCGGCGGAGGTGTCCTTGTCGATCGGCCCGGGCACGGCGAAGACCGGCTTGCCGTATTCGGTGGCGAGGTTCGCGGTGATGAGCGAGCCGGACCAAGCGGGCGACTCGACGACGAGCACGGCCTGCGACCAGCCGGCGACGATCCGGTTGCGCATCGGAAACGTCTGCTTGTCCGGCGCGGTGTGGAGCGGAAATTCGGAAACCACCGCGCCATTTCCGTCGGCGATCTTCTCCGCCAGCCCGAGGTTTTCCGGCGGGTAGAGCTTTGCCAGCCCCGAGCCGATCACGGCGACGGTGCGCCCGCGTGCGGCGAGCGCGGCTTCGTGGGCCGTGGTGTCGATCCCGCGGGCAAGGCCGGAGATGACGGTGAAACCCGAGGCGGCGAGTTGATATGAGAGTTTTTTCGTCGCATTGCGCCCGTAGGTCGTCGCCCGCCGCGAGCCGACCACGCCGATCGCGTGCCGGTCGCGCGGCTCGAGTTTTCCCCAGACATAAAGCAGCAAGGGCGGATCGTACACCTCGCGCAGCGGGGCCGGGTAGTCTGCGTCGTCGTGGGTGACGATGGAAATCCCGCGCGTTCGGGCTTCTTCCAGCTCCTTCGCTGGATCGGCGTGATCCTGCCAACGGCGGAGGATGTTCGCCGTTTCCTCGCCGATGCCGTCCACGCGCATCAGCCGGTCCTTCGGCGCCGCGAGCACCGCGGCCGGCTCGCCGAAGGCCTCGAGCAGCCGGCGCACCCGGATCGGGCCGATCTTCGGCAGGAGATTCAGCGCGACGAGCGACTCGACCGGAGACATGGCGGCGAGCCTGCGCGGAGTTGATAGATCGGTCAAGCGGCGGGATCGGAGCGGATCATCGGGCAAGCAGCGCCTCGTCCCAATCCTTCCAAACCGGATCCAGTCCCTGCGCGCGGAGGGCACCGGCGACCTCCGCCGCCGGCCGTGTGTCGTGGATCTGGAATTGCTCGGTCGCCTTCTCGCAGCCGGTTTTCCTCTCCAACTCCACGCGACGGCCCTTCACCGTGAGATGCACGTCGTCGTGGCCCGCGCCGGTGTAACCGCCGGGCTCGGTGCGCGCGCCGGCCGACATGTGGGTCACGCCGAGCGTGGCGATCGCATCCCGCAGTGGCGCCGGCTCGCGCGTTGAAACAACCACGCCCACCTGCGGGAATGTCACGCGGAAGGCCGCGATCAAGCGCACCAGCGCGCGGTCCGGAAGATAAAGATCCGGGTCCGGCTCATATTGATAATTTCCCGCGTAAGGCCGCATCCGCGGAAACGCCACGGTGAACTGCGCCTTCCAGCAATGCTTGAGCAGGTATTCCAAGTGCGCCGCCAGGGCCATCGCCTCGAATTTCCACGAGGCCAGCCCGAACAACGCGCCGATCCCGATCCGCCTGAAGCCGCCGGCATACGCGCGCTCCGGACAATTCAACCGCCAGTCGAAATTCTTCTTCGGCCCGGCCGTGTGCAGCGTCTGATAGATGCGGCGGTGGTAGGTTTCCTGATACACCACGAGCCCTTCGGCTCCGTGGCGGACGATCTCGGCGTATTGGTCGTCCTCCATCGGCCCCACCTCGATGCCGAGCGTGGGAATCCGCGGCTTCAGCGCGTCGAGGCACTCCTGAAGGTAACCTTCGGAAACGAACTTCGGATGTTCCCCGGCGACCAGCAGCACGTTGCGGAAGCCCAGCCCGCGGAGGTGTTCCGCCTCGCGCGCCACCTGGTCGACCGTCAGCGTCGTCCGCAGGATCGCCGCGTCGCGCGAAAACCCGCAGTAGCTGCAGTTGTTCACGCACTCGTTGGAAACGTAGAGCGGCGCGAACAAGCGCATCGTCCGGCCGAAGTGGCGGCGCGTGAGCTGCTGGCTCCGGCGGGCCAGAGCCTCCAGCGGCCCGCCCGTCTCGTCCGCGAGCAGCCGCTCGAAGCGCCTCATCAAGGGGGTGGGGCGCTCCATCAAATCCGGGAAAACATCGGCGAAAGCCATTTCGGCGGGACGATGGGCCGGGCGGAGGGCGGCGTCAAAGGCGTTCGGTGTGTCGATGGTAGGGCTGGACCGCCGGGTCGGCCCACTTGTCGCCACCGGCGCGAGGTGTGGAAGAAGGGGCAAGTGCGAAGGGACCGGGAGAGGCGCATTGAATCCGCCCGTCTGCGCGGCGACTTCTTCGAGGCGATCACGCTTGAAGCGAAACATGCGGAGACGAAATGCGAGTTTGACTCCGGCCGGCCGTCGTGCATTCTCAGCGCCCTCGTGATTTCCGCTTGGTCCATTTCCGGCATCGCTCCGGCCGCGTGCGCTCCGCATGCGATGGGCCTCGTCGAGCGCGCCGGCCGCACCACTTCGCTTGGGTATTTCCGCAAGCTGCGGCCGAGGGGCCCGGTGGAAACATGAGGCGTTAGATCACTCTCCGACTCTCCCGTTTTTCCGACCCGCCCCGGCCGCTCCCGCGCCCGGGGCTTTTTTTGTCCCTGATTCCCTCCGCCTCCCACGACCGCCATGAACTCACCACCGCCAGCGACGACGCTCCTCCAGGACCTGCGGTCCCTGCCGAGGGCTTATTGGATTTTGTTCTGGGGCACGCTGGTCAACCGCTTCGGGCACTTCGTCATTCCCTTCCTCGCGATCTACCTGCGCCAGGAAGGCCACGGTGCGGACGCGATCGGGCTGACGCTCGGGGCCTATGGCGCCGGCGCCCTGCTCGCCGGCGGGGTCGGGGGCTGGCTGGCGGACAGGATCGGCCGCAAGCCGACGATGCTCGTGTCCTGCGGTGGCGCCGCCGCTTTCATGCTGGCGATGGCCATGGCGCGCGGGATTCCCGCGCTCGCGGCCTGCACGTTCATGAGCGGACTCTTCAGCGCCATGTATTACCCCGCGGGCAGCGCGCTGATCGCGGACCTCGTGCCGCGGCACCTGCGGGTGCGCGCTTTCGCGTGCCAGCGGCTGGCGATCAATGCCGGCTTCGCCGCCGGCATGTCCACGGCCGGCTTCATGGCGGAGCGGTCGTTTGCCCTGCTGTTCGTCATCGACGCGCTGACGACCATCGTGCTCGGTCTCGCCGTGTACTTCGGCCTGCCGGACCGCCGGATTGCTTCGACGGAAAGGACCGGCTGGTCGCACGCGCTGCGGCACATGCGGGGAAACGTCCGCTTCCAGCTCGCGGCGGGGGCGTCGTTCCTCGTGGCCATCGTCTTCTGGCAAATGAGCAGCAGCTTCGGCCTGCAGGTGACCGAAGGCGCCGGACTCGACGAGCGGGCGTACGGCCTGCTCATGGCGCTCAACGGCGTGATGATCGTCGTCCTCGAACTGCCGCTCACGAGTTTCACGCGGCGTTTTCCCGCGCCACGTGTGATGGCGGTGGGATATGCGGTCGTCGGACTCGGCATGGCGGTGAACATCCTCGGCGCGAACCTGCCGGTGCTGGCCCTGAGCATGCTCATCTTCACGATCGGCGAGATGATTTCCCTGCCGATCGCGAACAGCCATATCTCGGGTCTCGCGCCGGAAGACATGCGCGGGCGCTACATGGGCATGATCTCGATCACCTGGAGCTCCGCCACGCTCGTCGGGCCGGGGGCGGGGATCGCACTCTACCAGCTCGATCCCGACTGGCTGTGGCTGGTCATGTTCGCGCTCGGCTTGCTCGCCGCGGGCTTGATTTTCGCCACCCGCCGCGAGGAGGTGCCCGTGCCGGAGAACGTCCCGCCCGCGCCAGCCGCGGACGGGGCGTAGGGAGGGGGAGTGCTCAGCGCTCGATCACCATCGTCCGGGCGCCCATTTCCGGATGGCTCACCAGCACGGCGAGCCGCCGGATGCCGCTCACGTCCTGGCCGGTGTGGCTCAGGTAGTCGAATTTCCCGCGGAGATCGGTGTAGCCGTCCTTGTGGAAAACCACCTCTCCGTCATGCCGCTCGGCATAGACTTTCACATAACTCCGGGGCAAGGAGTGGCCGGTGCCGGCATCGACCACCTGCACCACGCGGTCGAGCGGGAAATGACGCGTCGCGATGGCCTGCGAGCCGAGAATTTCCAGCAGGCGTTCGTTCGACGCCTCGGCGTTGACCAGCGCGTTGCCGCGGCGGAGGACCTCGGGAAGGTCGACCGTCGTCGCGCCGGACGGGTCCAGCTCGATCCGCCGGACGTCGTTCGCGCGGATCGGCGGCGTGCCGCCCGTGGTCCCGCCGCCGCTCAGGAACGGGTCCTTGGAGAACAATACTTCCAGGTCCACCTCGAAGAGCTTGAGTTCGGCGGAGTCGAGGCCGCGGTGCGCCAGGCGCAGCCGGCCGTCGGCTTCCAGCGCCAGTTCCAGCGAGGGCGCGGGCGGGTCTTCTTCCGCGTCCTCCGGCTGCGGCTCCGGATTCGCCAGCGCGGCGATTTCCTCCGCTTGGGCGGCCACGGCGAGGAACCGCTCGCGCCACACGCCCGGCGGCAGGTCCGGCAAGCGCCTCCCGGCGATGGCCGCCGCAGCTTGCGGCTCGCCGCGATGGAAGAGCGCCACCGCTTGCAGGTAATCGTAGCGCAGCGGCGACGACAGCTCGTCCGGCTCGATCTTGTCAAACCTCGCGAGCGCCTCGTCGACCCGGTCCTGGAGGAATAGCCACGCCGTGAGGAGCAATTGGTCGTCCGCCTCGAGCCGTGGTTTCCAGTGAAGCTGGCGGAGGAAGTCGAGATAGTGCCGGTGCGCCTCGTCGTGCGTGAACCGCGGCTCGTCGCCGAAGCGGTGGGCGCGCGGATTGACCAGCGGATCGAATTCCAGCGTCTGGCAATCCCGGTGGTCACGTGGCCGGATTGTCAGCAGCGCGCTGTCGAGCCAGGGCCCGAGACGCTTCGCAAACGCGTGGTTTTCCAGAAAATTCCCGACGCTCGCCCGATCGCCGTGGAAGAGCCCGTAAGCGGCCACCGGAGCGGAAAACGTGAGCCGCTCGCGCAGCACGGCCGTGACTTGGTCGAAGAACGCGCGGTCCTTCAGCCGCCAAAGGATCGGCGTGAGCGGCAGGCTGTGGAGGTTCGCGGTGCGGAGGTGGTCGAGCACCTGCTCGTTCGTCCCGTCGCGCGCGATCACGCCCCACGACGCCGGATCCTGCGGCGGCGGCGCGTCGCT
>CBFGTW010000074.1:0-21727 GCA_965651855.1 uncultured Verrucomicrobiales bacterium | reverse complement strand
CACGCCGACGAGTTCGAGCGATTCCGTCTGGTGGAGCAGCACCTGCCGCTGCCCGGCCACCGCCAGGAGAGGGGCCCACGGCGAAGCGGCGAGCGCTGGTACGGCGGACGCGCGATCCGTGACCACCGGCGGATCGAGCAGGACGTGTTCGGGCATTGGCGGCGGGCCGTCCGGCTTGGCGGCCGGGTCTGAGCGCAGGGCGGTTTCGAACTTCGGTTTGCTCGGCTTGCGGGCGGTGGACGAGGCGTTCTCAAGGAGCCCGCCCTCGATCCAGCTCTCCAGAACGGCGATCGCGTCCGCGGAGATCGCATCGCCCTCCGGCGGCATTTTCGGCTCGGCGGATTGTTTCACCAACGCGACGAGCTTCGACGCCGGATCGCCCGGCTCGACGATCTTGCCCCCCGAGCCGCCGCGCATCGCGCCGCCGAAGGTCGAGAGGTCGAGCCCGCCCTTCGCCTTGTCCGGGTTGTGGCAGTTCAGGCAGGCCTGCTGGAAAATCGGGAACACGTGGTCGTCATACGTCACCTTTTCCGCCACGGCGGCAGTCGGGGCGAGGAGCGGGAGCAGGAACGCGGGACGCATCAGTCGCGGGAAAAACTTCCAGCCGGATACGCGCGGCGACGCCCGATCTAGCGGTGGAAAATCCGCGGTCTCCGGTGGTCCCCGCCTTGCGCCAGCGGCGGCACGGGGCATGCTAGCAGCCGTGGCCATGCCTCTCGACACCCTCGGCCGCGGCCTCCGAGATCTCCGCATTTCGGTGACCGACCGCTGCAATTTCCGCTGCCGCTACTGCATGCCGGTGGAGGTTTTCGGCCCGGGTTACGCGTTTTTGCCGCGCGAGGAGTTGCTGACTTTCGAGGAGATCGAGCGCCTCGTCCGGCTGCTGGTGCCGCTGGGGGTGGAAAAGATCCGCCTCACCGGCGGCGAGCCTTTGCTGCGCCGGGGGATCGAGGATCTTGTCGCGATGCTCGCCGCCGTCGAGGGCGTGCAGGACCTCGCCATCACCACGAACGGCGTTTTGCTCGCCCACCATGCCGAAAGCCTGGCCTTGGCGGGAATGAACCGCGCCACCGTGAGCCTCGACGCCCTCGATCCCGCGATTTTCGCCCGCATGAACGGCACGGGCGCCAAGGTGGGCCGGGTCCTGGCCGGCATCGAGGCGGCGCAAACTGTCGGCCTGCCGGTCAAAGTGAACGCCGTGATCCAGCGCGGCGTGAACGAAACCGAAATCCTGCCGCTCGCGCGCTGGGCAAAGACCACCGGCGTGGATCTCCGCTTCATCGAATACATGGACGTGGGGGAAACGAACGGCTGGAACTGGACCGAAGTCGTGCCAGGCAGGGAAATTTTGGAAATTCTCGGCCGCGAGTTCCCGCTTGTCCCGCTCGAGCCGGCCTACCGCGGCGAGGTCGCCGCCCGCTGGCGGCACGCCGAAGGCCCCCGCGAGATCGGTTTGATCCGCTCGGTCAGCCAGCCGTTCTGCCGCGATTGCCAGCGGCTCCGGCTGTCCGCCGACGGCAAACTTTTCACCTGCCTCTTCGCCGCGGACGGCCACGACCTCCGGCCGATGCTCCGCTCCGGAGGCGACGACGCTCTGATTGCCCGCAGCGTCGCCGCCCTCTGGACCGCCCGCGGCGACCGCTACTCGGAAGAGCGGGGCAGAGGGGCGCGACCCAAGGCGGAGATGAGCTATCTGGGCGGCTGACCGGCCGGTTTCAGCGCATGCACCCGCGGCCGGGAAAACAAGCGGGCGCGGGCCGTTTCCGACCCGCGCCCGACTGAGCACATGTTCCCCCCAAAGATCCCGGGCTCGCTCGGCTTGGGCTTGGCGCCGACATCCCCCCGGAAATCGGCAACACCCAGACCGGCCCGCTCGGGACCAGGAATATGTCGGAAAGGTTTTCAGTTCGCCGGAGCGCCCTGTCGCCTTTCGTTGGAGATACAGTGGGGGAAGAATTTCGCTTTTTGAAGCTATTTGAGGTCACACGAGCGGCCAAATGGTCACAAAATCGGCCAAAACGTCAATTTGACCCGGCATTATCGCCGGTTCGCGCTCACGGGTGCGCCTCGCGCGCGAGCATCTCCGCCTCCTCCTCGTGCGAGTGGATTTGAAGCGTCACCTGCACGCCCTCGCGTTCCGCCGCGGCTTTCAGCACATTGCGGATCGCGGAGGCGGTGAAGCCGTTCCGGCCGATGAGCATCGCCACGTCAGCCTGCGCCAGCACGAGCTTGAAACGCAGTCGCTTGGGGCTCAGCTCCGCCACCTTCAGCTGCGCCTTCGCCGGTTCGTCGATCAGCTTCACGGCCACGAACTGGAGGAAGTTTTTCAATCGATCGGTAACGGCCTGCATGGATCGGGATGATGCACCGCGGGACACCGCGTCGCAAGAGGTAAGGTGGCGGCGGATGCCGCGGCAGCCGGGCGGTGGAACGCGCGGGACGATCCGGCGGGGTGGGTAATCTTGCGAGATCATACAGCTTTTCCGGGATTCCCGCTTGCCGGGCCATGGAAGCACGTGAAGTCTCCCGGCTCCCGCGCCCCGACCTACCCATTCGGGGGAGGCAGGCGGCGCATGGAAACCCTCGAAACCCGTATGAAACCGATACCGTTGAGTCGTCGGCAGTTGCTTTGCACTGCCGCAGCTCTGGTGACCTGCTCCTCGTCCGTTCGCGGCGTGGAGGTCGCCGGAGACCTTTTGATCCATCTCGAAGCGGAAGACTACAATCCGGAGCAATTGGTGTGGCCGCAAGCGGGCCAGACCGGCATTCCCGGCGATTTCTTCAGCGCCCAGAATCCGCAGCTTTATCCCGTGGACGGTGTGCCGGCGGTGGTGATGGACGGGCGCGGCGAGTTCTTCGAAGGTCCGTTGACCACCGAGGCGCTGCACGGCCAGAACGTGAGTCATTCGGTGGAAATGTGGGTCTACCAAGGCAATGCCCGCCGCGAGGAAGCGGTGATTTCGTGGTCGCGCCGCGACGGGACGGACGGGACGCACGCCGGCTTCCGCTACGGCTCGGACGCCCGCTGGGGCGCGGCCGCTCGCTGGGGCCCGCCGGACATGGGCTTCAATCCGCCGACGGGCGCGAACGATCTGGCGGAGGTGCCCGCCCTTGGCCAGTGGCATCACCTGGTTTTCGTCTACGACTCGGCCACGACGACGCAGCACATCTATGTGAACGGCGAGCTCAATGCCAGCGAAGTGGTCGCGAGTCCCTCGACCGGCCTGGATGCCTACGACAACCTGCCGATCAACATCGGCACCGAGCGGCAGGCGGACGAGACGACTTTGAACACGAGCGACGCGATCCCCTTTTCCGGCGCGATCAACCGGATCCGCGTCCACAGCGGCGCGCTGAGCGAGTCGCAGGTGGCATCGAATTACAAGGAGGAGGCACCGTCGTTCACCGAGCAGCGCGCGGCGGCACAAGTCTCGCGACCGCCGGTCCACCGCTATTCGTTCAATGCCCCGGCGGGCGCGGCGGAAGGGCAGACGGTCGTGCCCGACCTCATCGGCGGGCTTGACGCGACGATCCGCGGCCAGGGCGCGAATTTCACCGGCACCGGGCTCGCCCTGCCGGGAGGAGAATCCGGGACGCAGGCATACGTGGACCTGCCGAACGGCATCTTGTCCGGCAAGGAGCGGGTGACCATCGAGATGTGGGTCACGCAGGCGGCGAACCGCGCGTGGAGCCGCTTCTTCGACATCGGCACCACGAGTTCGGGCGAGGTCACGGCCACGGGCGGCTCGTTCACCGGCACCGATTATCTCGTGTTGATCGCGAACGTCGGCGACGGAACGGTGCAGCGCCTCGGCCGGGCGGGTGGAGCGGTTCCCCACGGCGGGGATTTCCGCCACGCGTCGAACGCCGTGGTCCTCAACGAGGAGATGCACCACGTGGTGACCTATGATCCGGAGCTGCGCGAGTGGCGGTGGTTCCGCGATGGCGTGCTGATGGAGGTGCTGCCGGAGAACGAGGGCCCGGGCGGAATTCCCGACCTCAACGTCTGGCTGGGCCGCTCGAATTTCAGCAGCGACCAGAACTTCGAGGGTACTTTCAACGAGGTGCGCGTCTATGACCAGACGCTCAGCGAGAGCGAGATCTACGGCAACTTCCTTGCCGGCCCGGAATCCCTGAACCTCGACGGCTCGCTGCCGGACGCCTTCGTCTGGCAACCGCAGACGGGCGGAACGTTCAGCTGGACCCAGGCGGGCAACTGGTCCGGCCCCGGCACCTTCCCGAACGGCGCGGACGCGCAGGCCCGCCTGCTGCTGACGGCCGAGGCGGACCAGACGGTCCAGCTCAACGCGGCCGTCACCGTGAACTCGCTGCTCTTCGGCAGCGCAACCTTCGATGGCTACGGCGAAATGACGATCGCACCGGGGACGGGCGGCTCGCTCGCCTTCGCCGGCACGGACGGCGCCCCGGCATCGCTCTACATGCCGGACTGGAGCGTGCGGAACGAAATCAGCGCCCCGATCCAGCTGGCCACGGACACAACGGTGACGAACGCTTCCGTGAGCGCCGATCCGCTGGTCCTCTCCGGCACGATCGGTGGCACCGGCGGCCTCACGAAGAACGGCGCCTCCGATCTGATCGTCACCGGCAACAGCCCGGCATACGCCGGCGACGTGCAGGTCAATGGCGGCCGGCTCGTGCTGGGTGACGGCGGAGCGGGCGGCAGCCTCGGCAACGCGGAACTCGCGACCCTCGGCACCGGCTCGATCGTGGTGAACCGCTCGGGCAGCCTGACATTCGACAGCATCGTGACCGGCACCGGCGCGCTCACCTTCGTCGGCCCGGCGGACGTGACATTCACTGGCGACGTGACCTCCACCGGCGTGTTCGAGATCGCCGACGGCAGCTTCTCCCACCAAGGTTTCATCACCGGTCCGCAGTCGCTGCGGATGGATGCCGAAGTGGTCTTTGAAGACGGGAGCATCACCAGCGTGGTGGGCCACGCCTCGATCGGCGTCGCGGAAGGCGGCACGCTGACCGTCAAGGACGGCGCGAGCTTCACCCTCACCTCCGGCAACGACTTCAACGTCGGCGACGTGGGCATCGGCCAGAGCGAGTTGTTCATGGAAGGTGGCAGCATCCAGTTCCGGAACCTCTACGTGGGCAAAAACACCGGCACCAGCGGCGTGGTCGTCCAGACCGGCGGCACGCTCTCGAAGTTGTCCGGCGGCGGGGATTCCCGGATCGGCGGCGGATTTGAAGGCACCAGCGACGTCTGGGGCGCCTACCACATCACCGGCGGCTCGCTCACGACCGACGCGAACCTCCAGATCGGCGCCTACGGCATCGGCATCATGGATGTGAACGGGGGCGATGTGACGGTGACCGGCGGGTTCCCGGTCGTCGGCCGCTACCAGTTCGGCGGAAACCTCAGCCGGGGCCTCCTCGACGTGCGCGCGGGGACATTCTCGCAAGCGCCCGCGGGCAACCGCCTGATCATCGGTGAGACCGGCAGCGGCGTGTTCAACGTCCGCGGCACCGGCGAGGCCAACCTCGAAGGCGGCCTGATCATCGGCGCCGGTGATTCCGGCAATCCGGACGCGGAGCCCCCGGTTCCCGCGGCCCCGGGCACCGGCGTGGTGAACCTCCACACCGGCGGCACGCTCGCCACCGGCGTGATCGGCCAGAACAACCCGTCGATCGCCAACGGCATCCTGAACCTCCACGGCGGCACCCTCCGCGCCCTGCGCGAGCACGCCACGTTCATCAACAACCTGGACAACGCCTTCGTCTATCCCGGCGGCGCGGTCATCGACAGCAACGGCTTCGAAATCGCCACCGCCCAAGCGCTCCGCGCGCCCACCGGCAGCGGCGTGACCACGATCCCCGTGGCGAACGGCGGTTCCGGCTACACCGGCGCGCCTTACGTTGAAATCACCGGCGGCGGTGGCAGCGGCGCGACCGCCGTGGCCATGCTCGACGGGGACTCCATCGGCGAGATCGTCGTGACCAATCCCGGCACCGGCTACACCTCGGCGCCCACCGTCACGCTCGTCGGCGGCGGCGAAGGGACTGGCGCGGCGGCTGGTTCGGCCACGATCGCGGCGAACGCCTCGGGCGGTCTCACCAAGATCGGCGCGGGCACGCTGACGCTGAACTCGCCGAACTCGAACTACACCGGCCCGACCGTGGTCGACGGCGGCACCCTCCGGGTGAACGCGAACCTCGCGGCCCTGACCAGCACGTTCACGGTGAACAGCGGCGGCACGCTCGGCGGCACCGGAGTGATCGGCCGGACGATCACCGCGAACGGTGGCACCATCGCTCCGGGCGCGCCCACCGGCACGCTCACCGCGAACCAGAACGTCACGATCACCGGGGGCGGCACGCTCTCCGTGCAGCTCGATCCCGCGGTGCCGGAAGTCGCGCCACTGCTCGTGATGGGCTCGTTGAATCTGGACGACGCGAGCCTCACCGTCAGCGGGAACGGCGCGACGAACGACCAGGCCTACATCCTGGCGACCTACGGCGGCTCCCTCACCGGGACCTTCGACAGCGTTTCGCTGCCGGCCGGCTTCACCGTCGATTACGCCTATGACAACGGCACGCACACGCGGAACATCGCGATCGTGCCTGGCGACGGCGGTGGCAGCGCGTTCGAGAACTGGGCCTCCACCTACTTCGGTGGCGAGACGGATCCGGCGATCGTCGGCGCGTCCGCGGATCCGGACAACGACGGCGCGACCAACCTCGAGGAGTTCGCCTTCGGCGGCATCCCGAACGATCCGTCGAACAACGGCCTGACCTTCGTCCTCACGGCGGACAGCGACGACGCGGGCACCGAGGAGGAACTCCTGCTCACGGTGGCCGTGCGCAACGGCGCTCCGGCCTTTGCCGGTGCCCCGAGTCCGACGGCCTCGGTGGACGGCATCACCTACCGCATCGAAGGCAGCACGGACCTCGTGGACTTCGACAGCGCGGTGACCCAGGTCGGCGCGGTGACCGACGGTCTCCCCCCGCCGCCCGCCGGCTACGAATACCGGACGTTCCGCCTCGACGGCTCGCAAGGCCTGCCGGACCGCGGCTTCCTGCGCGCCCGCGTCAGCGAGCTGTAAGCGGACCCCGTCCGCCAAACCTCCGGCCCATCAAAAAAGCGCGGACCGCAGCCATGCGGTCCGCGCTTTCGTCTTTAACCGCAGATTGGGCCATGGAAGTCGAAGTTGTATCTCCTGTGCCGCGGCCGGAGGTGGACGCGGAGGCCCTTTTGCCCGATGGTGGCGGACCTCCGGATCCCGCCCATGATCTTCGAAGATTTCACGAACATCCAACGCACGCTCGTCGTCGGCGTGCTCGCCTACGTCGGCATGGTGCTGTTCCTGCGCGTCTCCGGGAAGCGCACGCTGTCAAAGTGGAACGCCTTCGATTTCATCGTGACCATCGCCCTCGGCTCGAGCCTCGCCACCGCGCTGCTCTCGAAGCAGACCACCCTTCTCCAGGGACTCACTGGCTTCGCGTTGCTGATCTTCCTGCAGTTCCTCATCACCTGGGGCGCGGTGCGGTCGACTTGGCTCCAGCGCTTGATCAAGGCGCAGCCGGTGCTCTTGTTTTATCAGGGAAGATATGTCGAAGAGGCGCTCCGCCGTGAGCGCGTGACCGTTTCCGAAGTGCGCGCCGCGCTTCGCGAAAAAGGCATCGCGCGGATGGACGAAGTGGAGGCGGTCATCCTCGAAACGGACGGCGGCTTCAGCGTGATCCGTGAAAAGATCGGCCCGGGCTCCACCTTGTGCGACGTGAAGGGGCTTCCCGACGACCTTGTCTCTTGATCGCCGGCCGCTCCGCGGACAGGCTGCGCGCATGGAGTCCAAGGGTGCCCTCGGAACGCCGCTCGCCATCTTCGCGCTGGGGCTGCGCGTGATCCTCGGCGTGTGGTTCGCGATCAGCGGGTTCCTGAAAATCTTTGTCATCGGCTTGGATGAATTCACGGTCTCGGTGGCGAATTACCGCTTGGTCGGCGAGCCGTGGGACGCGGTGATCGGCTATACGATCCCGTGGATCGAAATGGTGGGTGGAATCGCCCTTGTCCTCGGCCCATTCCGCCGCGGCGCGATCGTCACCATCGCCGGCCTCGTGCTCGTTTTCGCGGTCGGCATCGGCTGGGCGTGGTCGCAGGGCCTCGACATCGCCTGCGGCTGCCGCGGCGGCAGCGAGCCGATGAACTATTGGGCGAAGGCGGCGGAACTCGGCGGATACGCCTGTGTTCTCGCTTTTCTCGGGTGGACGGAGTGGCTGGCCTCCAGACCGTCGGCGCGGGCGTCTGCGGTTTCATCTCCGGCTTGAGCCGCTCCCCGGTCCGCCAGCCGCGGAGGATCCGCGCGAGATTCCGGCAGGTTCCTCGCGGAAGCGGGGCGGGAACGTACCGAGCCAGCCAGGGCTCGGAAGGCCTTCTTCGTTTGGAGTTTGATGCTTCGGAATTCGTGCTTTCTTCCCCTGTGTCCCGCTGCTTCGACCACATCGACCTCCGGGTGCCTTCGCTGGCGGCGGCCCGGCCGTTCTACTCGCGCCTGCTCCCGGCCCTCGGTTTCACCCGGGAGGTGGATGTCGAGGGCTGGCTCCAGTGGGAGACGCCCGACGCCTCCGAGTTCTTCGGCATGACGGCCGACCCCTCACACCAGGTGAACCGCACCCGCGTCGCCTCCAGCGCCTCGGCCCGTGGCGAGGTGGACCGCTTGGCGCATATCGCGGTGGACGCGGGAGCGCGCGAAATGGAAGGTCCCATGGACTACGAGACCGACTACTACGC
Organism: uncultured Verrucomicrobiales bacterium; assembly: GCA_965651855.1. Lineage (GTDB taxonomy): Bacteria > Verrucomicrobiota > Verrucomicrobiia > Verrucomicrobiales > Akkermansiaceae > Luteolibacter. The sequence continues at coordinate 12,969 of CBFGTW010000074.1, read as the reverse complement.
CGCCTTCTTTGAAGATCCCTTCGGCAACCGCCTTGAGATCTGCTGCCGGAAATAGGCCGGCGAGCGAGGCCGCCGCGAAGCTGGGACGGCGAGCCCCAGCTCGACCTGTGAAAGGAACTCGAGAAGACGCTGCAGGGGACGTGGGATGAGCCGTCCGGTTGAGGAAGGAAGGTCCTCCGTCGCGAGGAGAAAGGCCGCGCCAGTCGCCGCGCCGGCTACTCCGGCATCACCGCCTCGAGGAACGCCCACTTGTCCGCGGTTTCCGCGATCACCTTGTCGAGGGCGGTGCCCGCGCCGTGGCCGGCGCTGGTTTCGATCCGGATCAGGACCGGCGGGCCGTCGGGCGGCTGGCAGGCCTGGAGGCGGGCGGCGAACTTGAAACTGTGCGCCGGGACGACGCGGTCGTCGTGGTCCGCGGTGGTGACCAAGGTGGCGGGATAGGGTTTTCCCTCGTTCAGGCAGTGATAGGGCGAGTAGGCGAGCAAGGCCTTGAATTCCTCGGGGTCTTCGGCCGAGCCATAGTCCTTTTCCCACGCCCAGCCGATGGTGAACTTGTGGAAGCGCAGCATGTCCATCACGCCGACGGCCGGCAGCGCCGCGCCGAAGAGTTCCGGCCGCTGGGTCATGCAGGCGCCGACCAGCAAGCCGCCGTTGCTTCCGCCCTGGATCGCGAGTTTTTCGGGCGAGGTGTAGCCGTTCTCGATCAGCCATTCGGCCGATGCGATGAAGTCATCGAAGACGTTCTGCTTGTTCGTCCGCGTCCCGGCCTGGTGCCAGTCGCGGCCGTATTCGCCGCCGCCGCGAAGGTTTGCCAGCGCGAAAACCCCGCCCCGTTCGAGCCAGACGGCGCGCGCCACTGAAAACCCGGGCGTCAGGCTGATGTTGAACCCGCCATAGCCGTAGAGCAGCGTCCGCCGCGGCGTCCCCGGCTCGAGGTCCTTCTTGTGGACGATGAACATCGGAACCTTGGTGCCGTCCTTGCTTTCGACGAACACCTGCCGCGTCACGTAGTCGTCGCTGGCGAAGTCGACCTCGGGCCGGCGGAACATTTCGCTCTTCCCGGTCTTCAAGTCGAGCCGGTAGGTCGCGCCGGGTTCGGTGAAGCTGGTGAAGCCGTAGAACGTGAAGTCGTCGTCCCGCCGGCCGTCGAATCCGCCGACCGAGCCGATCCCCGGCAACTCGAGTTCGCGGATCAGCTTGCCGTCGAGGTCGTGGCATCTCATGGCGCTCTTCGCGTCGCGCAGATAGTGGCAAATCAATTGGCCGCCGGCGGAGGAGACATCGTCGAGCTGGTCATCGGTCTGCGCGATGATCTCCCGCCAGTTCGCGCGGTCCGGTTTTTCCGTATCGATGGCGATGACCCGGTAGCGCGGCGCGTCGAGATCGGTGCGGAAGTAGAACACCGGGCCGTCGTTCGTGATGAAGCCGTAGCGTGCATCGGCTTCGGAGAGCAGTTCGACGACCTCCGGATCCTCCGCCTGCAGGTCCTTGTAGAACACGCGGTTCTTCGGCTCGGTGCCTTCGGAGACGTGGATGATCAGATAGCGGCCGTCCTCAGTGACCCAACCGCCGAAGCCCCAGCGCGGCTGGTCCTTCCGCTCGTAAACCAGCACGTCTTCGGACTGCGGCGTGCCCAGTTTGTGGAAATACAATTTCTGGAACTCGTTCTTCTGCGTCAACGCCTCGCCTTCCGGCGGCGCGTCGAAGCGGCTGTAGAAAAAACCGCTGCCGTCGTGGAGCCAGGAAATACCGCTGAATTTCACCCACTTCAGGTGGTCGTCGAGGTCCTTGCCGGTCGCCACGTCGCGCACGCGGATCTCCTGCCAGTCGCTGCCGCTCGTCGAGGTGGAGTAGGCGAGGAGCTTGCCGTCCTCGCTCGGGCGGAACCTGGCGAGCGCGACGGTGCCGTCCACCGAGAACTTGTTCGGATCGAGCAGCACTTTGCCCTCGCCGTCGGCCGTCTCCGCGACCTTGAGGACGGACTGATTCTGCAAGCCCGAGTTATAGGTGAAGAACCAGTGTTCGCCATATCTTTCGGGCTGGCCGATCCGTTCGAAGTTCCACAACGCCTTCAGCCGGTCGTGGATCCCGGTGCGTTGCGGGATTTTTTCGAGAAATCTACCGGTCACCTCGTTCTGCGCCTTCACCCAGGCCTTGGTCTCTTCGGAATTGTCGTCCTCGAGCCAGCGGTAGGGGTCCGGGATCTTCGTGCCGTGGTAATCGTCCACAACCTCGCGGACCTCCGTCTCGGGGTAGTCGATGGTCGCGGCGGGCATGAGGGTCGGCAGGCTGTGCAGGAGCGGCAGGAGAAGCGTCGCGGGGATTTTCATGGGCTTCGGGAGCGTTCCTACTCCAGCGTCGCCGGGGCCGCGAATCATTCCTTCCACGCGCCGGATTTCAAGAATGGCACCACGCGCCGCAGACACTCCGGGTGGAGCTGGATGAAGGTGTGGTCCGCGTCGATCACCGCAAATCCGCGGGCTCCGGGAAGCTGGCCGAGCTTCGCCGAGACGATGCCGTCGTTGTCCGGATCGAGCATCTTGCGGAAGAACGGGATCACCGCCCGCCGGCCCATGATGATCGCCGTTTCCACGTGGGGGCAAGGGTTCGGCAAGGTCGGTGGCAGTCCCGCGCAGCCGAGGCTGCGACCCGCGGGGCCAAGGAATTTGCGCAGCAGCGGGTGATGCGCTGACCAATCGACGATTTCGCTGCCGTGGTTCGGCGGAGCGAGCATGACCAGCCGGCCGGGCGTCCACGGCGGCTCATCGGCCAGCAGCTTGCGCGCGAGGATGCCGCCGAGCGAGTGGGTCACGAGGTGGACCGGCCCGCCGTCGGCGAATCGCGCGATTTCCTCCCGCACCCGTCTCGCCAGGGCGTCGACCGTCATCCGCGTGGAAGGGTAGGGGAGATTGCAGGTGGAGAATCCAGCCGCCGTCAGCGCGCGCGCCAGCGGGTCCATGGCATGCACGCTGCGCCACAAGCCGTGGAGCAAGACCACGCGCTCGCCCCCGCCATTCCGCCACTTCGGCCGGTCCCACGGCAGCGGCGGCACGATCATCTCCAGGCGGTCGCGCAATCGGTAGTCACTCACAATGGGAAAACTGGCAACATCCTCCTTCGGAGCGCAACCATGCGGTCAGGCGATCAGGTCCTGGCCGGCGGGATGCCGCTTCAGCCACGCCGCGGCGTAGCCACAGATCGGCCGGATCTTCAGACCGCGTTCGCGAGCGTGGGCCGCCACGCCTTCCATCAGGCGGCCCGCGGAGCCGCGACCGCGGAGTGCCGGGTCCGCCTCCACCCACGGGATGACCAGCATGCCGCCTTCGATCCGATATTTCGCGAACGCCAGCTTTCCGTCCTCGACCAGCTCGAAGCGCTCTTCGTCCGGATTGTCGCGCACATTCCCGCTCATGCCGAAGTTTACGACCGCGGATGCGGCGCGCAACCCGTCACACCCTGAAGAGTCCGCCGCGCTTTCCGGCGAGGACCGCCGCGCCCATCACGGCGACCGAAAGGAAAATCATCGCCCACACGCCGAGCGCCGCCGCGAGTTCCGTGCCGTTGCCCAAAGTGCTAAGCAAGGCGTAGATTGCCTTGGTGATCGGGAAATGCTGCGCTTGTTGCGCGAGGATCAGGGAATCGCTCACCTCGAGCATCGCGAAGGCGAAGGCGAGGATCGAGCCGGCGGCAAGGTTCGCGCCGATCAGGGGGATGGCGATCCGCCGCAGCATGCGCGCGGGCGAGGCTCCGAGGGATTTCGCCGCCTCTTCGAGCGCCGGATTGCTCTGTTGGAGCCCGGCCACGGCGGAGCGCACGATGTACGGCAGACGTCGTACCGCGTAGGCGATGACCAGCAACGCGAACGGGCTGCCGCCCGCGCCGACGAGGAAGCGGAACGGTTTTCCTTCCTGCGACAGCGCGAGGTAGCCGAAGGCCAGCACCAGCCCCGGCACGGCGAGCGGCAGCATCACCACCGCATCGAGGAATCCCCTCAGCCGAAGGTCCGATCGCACCACCACCCACGCCACCGCCAGCCCGATGGCCAGCGCGACGAGTGTGGCGCAACCGGCATATATCAGGCTGTTCTGGATCGAGGGCACAACGAGTTCGTGGCCGAGCGCCTCGATGTAATGCCGCATCGTGAATGCATCCGGGACCACGGTGCCATACCAGCGCTCCGCCAGCGAAAGCAGGAGCACGCCGAGGTGTGGGATGGACGCGAGCAGGAACACGCCGAGAAACAACGCCGCACAGGCCACGGATTTCAGGCCCCGGACGGGTGTGGCCTCCGACCCACCTTTCGGGCGCGGCGCGGTGCCGAGCGGCGCGCGACCGAGGACCAGCTTCGATAGCGCGAACACGGTCGCCGCAATCACCAGCAGGATCGCCGTCAGCGCGTACGGGATCGGGTTCCGCTCGAGGCCCTTGATGCCGTCGAAAATCTGCACCGGCGCGACCCGGTGGTAGTCGAAGACCAGCGGCACGCCGAGCTCGGTGAAGGACCAGATGAAGACGATCGACGCCCCGGCGAAGACGCCCGGCATGGCGAGCGGCAGCGTGATTCTCCAAAAGCGTTTCCACGGCGGGCAGCCGAGGTTTTCCGCCGCCTGCTCCATCGCCGGGTCGAGATTCGCCAGCGCGGCGGCGATGTTCATGTAGAGGATCGGATAAAGGTGCAGCGCGTTCATCAGCACGATGCCGCCGAAGCGGCCGTGCGCGAGCCAGTCGAAGGGATCGGCCGCGTCCATCAGGCCAAGCTTGATGAGCAGGGCGTTGAACGCGCCGTTCACGCCCATCATCTGCTTCACGCCCACCGCGCCCACGAAGGGCGGCAGGATCAGCGGCGCGAGCACCAGGACGGCGAGTGCCTTCTTCCCAAGGAAATCGTAGCGGTGCCCGATCAGCGCGAGCGGGAAGGCGATGAGCAGCGTGGCAAGCGTGCTGGTGACGCCGAGCGCGAGCGCGTTCCACAGGCCTTCCCGGTAGATCGGATTGCGGAAAACCGCGGAGATGAAATCGAGGGTGAAGAACGTGCGGCCGTCCGCGTCGGTCCCCTCGAAAGCCTGCTTCACGACCATCCCCGCCGGATAGACGAAGAACACCGCGAACAGGAGGCTCACGGTGGCGGTGATGAGGATGGCGTGGTGGCGGTTCATCTAACAGGCGAGGGCGGGGCCGCGGGTTCCGCCGGCGCGGTGGACGGGCGGACTGAAGTCCGCGCTCCGTCGCTGGCCGGCTGAAGCCGGCGCTCCGTGGCTTTGGCCAGGGCTTCGGCCTTGCGGTAGTTCGCGCGGAACCATTCGCCGAGTTCGGCGGCGTATTCGGCGGCTTCGAGCGCCCCCGCCTGGTCGAACTTCGGGTCCCCGTTTCCGCCTTTCGCGTAGGGCATGATGGACACGTCGTTGAAGACGGCGAGCGCGTCCGCCGGCATGCCCGCGGCGACGATCGCGGCCCAGGCGGACTTCATCTCCTCGTGCGAATCGATGCACATGACCGTCACGAGCTGGCGCAAGGTGTTGAACGCGCCGCCGGTGAGCGAGCGGTCGTAGGTGAAATTCCCCTCGTCCTCGTAAGGATGGGCGTCCGGCATGGTGGAGAGCGCGAGGTTTTCCGCGGTGTAAACATCGCGCCGGATCGGCGTGCGGTGCAAGGCACGGGCCTCGGGACCGCCCGGCGCGCCGGGTTTCAGGAACCACAACATCTGTCCGCGCTCGCTGAGGCAGAACTCGACGAAGGCCTGCGCCAGCTCCGGGTTCGGCGCGCCCTTGAGCACGGCGACCGGGTCCGCGCTGAGCGTCGTCCCGCCGCGCGGCGCGATCCATACGACGCGTGGCCGGCCGGCGCGCGTGACGAGTTCGCCGTAGGACCGGCCGTAGAAATCGATGCACATGCCCGCCGCGGCGTTTCCTTGGCCGACGTCCTGAGGCACCTTCGACGCGCTGTCGGTGAAATAGCGGGCGTTTCCGGCCATGCGTTGGATGAGCTGGAGCCCGGCCGCCCAGCCTTGCTCGAGCGCGGCCTGGCGTCCCATGCCCGCGGCCAGCCGGCGCTGGATCTGGTCCTGCATGAGCAACTCGAAGGTCCGCGCGACCGAGCCGCTTTTCGACGGATCGGCCAGGGTGACATTTCCAATCAGCCGTGGATCGCCAAGGTCGTCCCACGACTCCGGCGGCGGCGCGCCGAGCCGTTGATAAACGTCCGGATTGTAACATATCCCGAACTGGGACATGCAGGTGCCGACCCATGACTTGTCTTCCGGGAAATATCTTTCGCCGGTGAATCCCGGCGGCACCGGTGCGTCTTCGCCGAACCATTCCGGGTGCTTGTCGAAGACCTCGAGCGGCACGAACCGCCCCTGCCGCGCCTGCCCGGCGAAGTCCGGTTCGCCGCCGCCGAAGAACAGATCCACGCCGATCCCCACGCGCCCGGTTTCCTCCGCCGCCTGGAATCCGGCGTCCAGCACCATGCGGATCTCCGAGGTTCCGCCCGGCGTCCGCCAATCCATGTAGAGCGTCCGCCCGGTGGTTGCCTTCCAATGCTCCGCGAACGCGTTGCCGAACTCCTGCCGGATCGATTCGTTGTGCGGGGTCAGGATCACCAGCCGGTCGTCCGCCGCGCCGGGGGAAACGGTGGCCGTCTGCCGGCGCAGCGCGAGCGGCAGGGCGATGATCACCGCCAGCAAACCGAACACGATGAGCGCGCGCGTTCTCATGCCCGGAGGATCGTCACGTCCTCGTGGCGGGCGTGGAGCTTCTGCACCGCCTCGCCCGGCTCGTGGATGGTGTGCGGGTTCATCTCGACCACCTGCTGGCGGCCGGCGGGCGTCTCGAGCCAATACTGGATGCGTTGACCGAGGTAGCTGCGTTCGACGATCCGGCCGGAGAGTTCGTTTTCACCCGTCTCCTGGTGGAGCCGCCATGCCTCGGGCCGGACGGAAACCTGCACCACCTCGCCCGCCGCGGGCTGCCAAGCCGGATCGGTCACCCGGCCGACCAGCGGACCCGCGGCCGTGCGCGCGATTGCGAAACCGCCGCGCGTCTCGAGAATCTCGCCGGCGATGAGGTTGGTCTCGCCGATGAAGGCGGCGACGTGCGCGGTCTTCGGCGAGCGATAGATTTCCTCCGGCGTTCCCACCTGGCCGATCCGCCCGCGGTCGAGGATCGCCATGCGGTCCGACATCGCCAGCGCCTCCTCCTGATCGTGCGTCACGTAGATGCCGGTGAGGCCGTTTTCCTTCACGATGCGCCGGATTTCGCGGCGCATTTCCACGCGGAGTTGTGCGTCGAGATTCGAGAGCGGCTCGTCGAGCAGCAGGCACTTCGGCCGCACCACGAGGGCGCGCGCGAGCGAAACCCGTTGCTGTTGTCCGCCGGACATCTGGTCGATCGAGCGCCCGCCGAAGCCCGGCAGCCGCACCATTTCCAGCGCCTCCTCGACGCGGCGCTTGATCTCCGCCTTCGGCACCTTCCGCTCCTCCAGTCCGAACGCGATGTTCTGCCCGACCGTCAGGTGCGGCCACAGCGCGTAGCTCTGGAAAACCATCGCCGCCTCGCGCTTGTGCGGCGGCATCCGCGTCACCTCGCGCCCGCCGAAGTGGATCGCGCCCGACGTCGGCGTCTCCAGCCCGGCGATGCAGCGCAGCAGGGTGGTTTTCCCGCAACCCGAGGCCCCGAGGAGGAAAAACAGCTCGCCCGGATCCACCCCCAGCGAGATGCCGTCGAGCGCCCGCACGCTCCCGAAATCCTTGACGACCGACTCAACGCGAATGGCTTCCATGGAGAGAAAAACGAAGGCCCCATGCTTTTCCGCCGGGCTCGTGAAGCAAGCCGGAACGGTGCCAAAAAACCGTCCGATTTTTTCCAAAGATTCGCTTGCCACGTCCGGGTCTCCGTCTTAACAAAGCCGCCCACCCAACCGGATGCTCGGATGGCGGAATTGGTAGACGCGCTAGACTAAGGATCTAGTGGGGTAACCCGTGGAGGTTCGAGTCCTCTTTCGAGCACTTTCCTTTGGAAACCAAGGAGTCCCGCAGCTGAAGAGCTTCGGGATTTTTTGTTAGGCCGCGGGAGGTGTGCCCAATGTGTGCCCGGTTCTGCCGCGTGGACTGGCTTCGGAGCCTCTGGACACCCCGGCGGAGAGCACGGCACGGAGGAGCAGTCCGGGCGGCCGGATCCTCAGGCCGCTTTGATTCCCGGAAGGGTCGAGCCGCCGGGCCCAACCGCCAGGATCGCCAGGGCGTCCTTCCTTGTCAGGCGCGCCACGTAGTGTCGTCGCAGCAGGTCGTGCCCGCCGCTGTGCCCGAACTTGAAGACGAGATCCTCGAGAGGCGTGCCGATGGCCACCTGCACGCTCGCGCAGGTGTGCCGGCAGGCGTTGGCGGGCCACGGGCCGCGGGTCGGCTGCGGCGGCTCGGCCAGGCGGCGCGCCTCCACGGCCCATCCGGCGCGCCTCCTCACATTCTTGGAAATCTCGTCCCAGTTGGGAGGGACGATCGCTTGCTGACGATCGTCCCGAGCCGGACGGGTCGCGTCCAGCCACGCTTCCAAAGTGGCACAAACGGGCACAAGGCGCCGGGAATGCTTCTTGGCCACGGCCCGGCCGATCTCAATGTGGCCGTCCCGAACATCGCCCCACGTCAGGCGGGCGAGCTCCGCCATCCTCACGCCGCCGAAAACTGCGACCGCATACGCCGCGGCAGCGGCGGGGCCTTCCGCTTCCGCGGCGGTCATCAGCGCCCGCACCTCGGCTGGCTGCAGGATTTTGATGTCGGCGTCGTTCGCCAGCCGGGGCTTTTCCAGTTCGCCGACCACCGCCGGATCGGCCCAGTTCCGTGGAGGCTTGGCAGCCCAGCGCCAGAAGGTGCCGATGTTGCGCTGGTGCATGGCGCGGGCGGTCGGCCTGGCTGTGGCGAGGAGGCTCCCCAGGTCGCCGGAAGTGATCTCCGCCAGGATCCGGCCGTGCAGCGGAGCGAGGAGTTTCTGGAGCGTGTAGTTGTAGCTGGCCAAGGTGCTCGGCCGGAGGTCGCTGCGGCTGTCCAGATACGCTGAAACGGCTTCTCCCAAGGGGCTGCTGGCGCTTCGCGCCTCCTGTCGGTCCCGGAACTGCTTCGCCGCCTCAAAGAGGGTGCCGGTGTCGCCAAGCACTTCCAGTGCAGCTGCAAGTTCACGGGCGCCTTGCACGAGATCGCGGTTCCACGGCTCGAGGATGGCGCGTGCTTCATCGGCTTTCATGGCCAGCGCCGGCGGGATGACGGCGGAGGGGGCTTCCTTCGCAACAAGGCCGTCGATGTACTTCCGGGCGGCTTGGCGGCTCGGATGCCAGGAGCGCACCCGCTTGCCATCAGGCGCGAGCGAGGCGGGAACGTTCACCCGCCAGCGGTTGCGGCTGGCGTCGAAGACGGGCTCAGCGATGGACTTCTTGGGCATGACCGCGGGGGTGTGCCCGAATGTGCCGGAATCGCGGTCTGGGAGCAAGTGGCGGGTTGCGGCGACCGGTAATCAAAATACGGCCGGTCCGTTCTTCCCGATGTCCCCAAGGTGCAGAACGGGGTTGGGCGCGTTTGCGGTTGAACGCCGGCTGCCGTCATGTCCACGATGGCAGAGTCCTGCCGGTGACGCAGGGAGGCCCCGATCCGGCGGATTTCATGGCTCTGGAGAAACACTGGAAAACCATCACCCGCTCCCAGTTCCCTTGGGAGCAGGAGGCACTGGACTATATCTTCGAACATTTTCCGGCGCAGGACAACTACCGGGCGTGGGCCAACTTCGAGTTCATCGCTGACGACGGGTCGATCAACGAGGTTGATCTTCTGGTGGCTTGCCCGCAGGGCATCTTCTTGATTGAGATCAAGAGCTCCCCCGGTGATCTCTCGGGGGACGCGAGGGACTGGACGTGGGACCACGAAGGGCGGCGGAAAACGGACGAGAACCCCGTGATCCTCACCAATCGAAAATGCAAGCGTCTCAAGAGTCTGCTGTCGCGCCAGAAGGCGTTCAAGAAGGAGAGCATGCCGTTCATCGAGCCGTTGGTGTTCGTTTCACATCCCGGCGCTACCTGCCATCTCACCGGAACAGCAGCTCACTATGTAGCGCTCCGGGATGCCAACAGCCGCCCGGGAATCATGGCAGCGATCCGTCGGCGGGAGTGTTCCGGGTTGCGGCAGTTCGAACATCAGCTCGTCAACCGACCGGGAATCAAGGCCCTCGCTCAGGCCATGGATCAGGCAGGCATCCGGCCATCCCAGAAGTCGCGGCGCGTCGGGGACTTCGTTCTGGAAGAGCTCCTTTTTGACAGTCCGCTCGGAATATACCAAGACTGGCGGGCGAAGCACGTCACGTTGGATTCCGTCCGCCGGGTCGCGCGTCTCTACCTCGTTTCAAAGCAAGCGACTGCTCAGGAACGGGAGATCACTCGCAAAGCCGCGGTTCGGGAGTTCGAGTTGTTGGAGCGGCTCGATCACCCCGGGATACTTAAAGCCGATCCGCCGACGGAGTGCGATTACGGCCCGGTGCTGTTCCTGAGAGTGCCTTCCGACGCGATGAGGCTCGACCAGTTCCTTGCTCAAGAAGGCTTGAGTCTCGCGGTCCACCAGCGGCTGAGCATTCTGCGTCAGATCGGCGAGACCATCGGCTACGCCCATGGTCGCAAGATTGTCCATCGCAGCCTCTCACCGCAGAGTGTGCTGGTCTGGCGGGACGCCGGGAAGCAGCCGCTAGTTCAGATCATGAACTGGCAGACCGGCGCCAGGCTTGCCAGAGGGGACAGCGGTTTCGGCATGACTCAGATGTCCGTGACGCTCCACGCAGGGCAGCTCATCGAGGACTCATCACAAGTCTACATCGCTCCAGAGGCCTTGGCTGGAAATGCCGATGGTGGAAGCGAACTCGACAGCTTCTCGCTTGGCGCGCTCACCTATCTTCTTTTCACCGGCAAGGCACCTGCAAGTTCCGTGACGGAGCTTCAGCAGAAGCTCAAGGAGAGCCTGAGCGGCGGGCTCAACATCAGTGAAGCCATGGATGGCGCGGTGGACTCGCTCGTGGAAATCGTGCGCAGCACCGCGAACGGGACTGCCACAGATCGTGCATCGGTGGAGGACTTCCTCGCGGCCTTGGATCTGATTGAGGATGAACTGACGCAGCCTGAAAATCTGACGGTGGATCACCCGCTGGAGGCCAAGAAGGGCGATCTGCTGGACGGCGGCCATCTTGTCCACGGCCGCCTCGGTAGTGGTTCCGTGTCGGTTGTTCTGCTTGTCGAGTTGGACGGGAAAAAGCAGGTGCTCAAAATCGCCCGCTCCCCCGAGTACAATCAGAGGATCAAGGACGAGTTCGAGACCCTCCGTGACATTCAGGAGCGCGTGCGCTCGCGGGTCGTGGTGGCTCCATTCAGGTTGCTGGAGTTCGGCGATTACGTCGGCTTTACGATGGAACCAGCCTTCACGGTGGATGGCGAGACGGAGCCCGAAGGAAAGCGCAAGAAGAACCCGACGACGCTGGCCCGGTTCCTTCGCGAGGAAGGTCCGCTCGACCTCACCTACCTCCAACGGTTTGGCGACGACCTCATCCGCACGATCCGCGACCTGGACGAGACGGGGATCGTCCATCGCGACATCAAGCCGGAGAACATGGGGCTGAGGGTTCTTAGCAAGAAGCAATATCAGCTCTGCCTGTTCGACTTCTCACTTTCCAAGGCATCCCCCGAGGACATCAAGGTGGGCACCCTGGCCTACATGGACCCGTTCATCGGGGAGCGGAAGGTGAAGCGCTGGGACGTCAGCTCCGAGTGCTTCTCGGCGGCGATGACCCTGCACGAAATGGCCACCGGGGTCCTGCCGACGTGGGGTGACGGCAAGAGCGATCCCGCATCGGTCAAGGGCGAGGTCAACATCCAGCCCGAGCGGTTCGATCCCGATCTCCGCGACCGCTTCGCCAAGTTCTTCCGGAAGGCCCTGAGTCGGGATTTCCGGCAGCGGTATGACAACCCGGGTGAAATGCTCAAGGCATGGAGCGACATCTTCGCCACGGTCGATGAGCGGAAGTCCACGCGGACCAGTCACCCGGAGCCTGACGAACCCGAGGAGAAGTCCGGCTTCGAGTTGCCCGAGATCCTCACCCCCGCTACGCAGCTTGTGCTGCTCGGACTGAGCACGCGCCTGCTGAATACCCTGGACCGTCTCAACCTACTGACCGTCGCGGACCTCCTCGGCTACCCGTTGAGGAAGATCCTTCACCTCCGCGGAGTCGGGAACAAGACCCGGCGGGAGTTGGGTGAGTTGGTGCGCCGGCTTCGCGAGCGCCTGCCGGACGTTGAGCTTGATCCAGCCAAGGCCATCGAGGCGGCAGCGAAGGATGAGGAGGTTCCTCCCGACGCCTTTGCCAACGTCGATCTGATCGCCCGTCAGGTTGCCGTCCTGGGCCGCGGGAAGGAAAGTTCTGCCGAGCAGGACATTCTGCAGGCATTCCTCGGCTGGAATCAGCCCGAAGGCCGCGCCGCCCTCGACTGGTGCAGCCAGAGTGATCTCGCTCCGCAGATTGAGGTCACCAGGCAGCGGATCGGCCAGGTGGTGACGGAGGCACGGGAGCGCTGGAAGCGCTTCCCATCGATCACGGCCCTCCGGGATACCATCTATGAGATCGTCCGCTCATCCGGCGGCGTCGTGACCCACGAGGAGCTGGTGGCCGCCGTGCTTGCGGCCCGTGGCTCCGCCTTCGATGAGCCGAAGCGCACCGAAATGGCGTCCGTGGCAACGCGGGCGGCCATGGAAACCGAGCGAGGCATGAAGGAGTCGCGCTTCAATGAGTATCGCAGCGGCGACCGCGTCTTCGTTGCCATCACCGCCGATCTCAAGGCCTATGCGGTCGCGCTCGGTCAAGCGGCCGACAAGCTGGCCAGCGAGGATCCGATTCCGAGCCCCGCGTCGGTGCTGGAGGCCCTGCATGGCGTCAAGACGCCCGAGTATCCAGGGGATGT